>NZ_JBQKCS010000001.1:0-474079 GCF_052122235.1 Acidaminococcus sp. HCP3S3_H5 | reverse complement strand
AAGCGCAACGGTCCCCCGCCCTTGAAAAGGGCGGATATACGCTCGGGGCTTTGCCCCATTGCTTTATGTGGGTGCCAGGGCGTAAGCCCGCGTACCCACTATCCGCCCTTTTCAAGGGCGGGGGTATCCATGCGCAGCATGGGTGGTGGGTTAGCAGCGTCAGCTGCGTCCTCATTCAAAGGAACCCGGTCACGGGTTCCTTCCATAACGACTCACGATGAACGATAAACGATGAACCAACAGGTGCGCCCAGAGGGCCCTATGTCCAAAAGCAAATGCCTGGCATAATGACTCACGACAAACGTAATCTGGAATCGAACGTTCAACCCGAACAAGCGTACACTTGAAAACTTGAATACAGAATCAAAAAATCAAGAAAAAAGAAAATTAACTGAAAAATCACGGCAGTTCAGATAATCTAAACATAAATCCATTGAACTTACTTGACTATTTTATAAATTTTGATATAATAAAATTATCTGATAAAATTTACTAATCAATTCTGCCAAAAATCCCAACAGAGGAGTGATCCCCTTGCTGATCAACGCTTACCAGGGAAGTTGTTCCTGGAAGTGCATTTCCCGCACAGCCCAAACCATCAAACACAATACCTTCAGACGTTTGAAATACAACCATTACGAGGATTCCTACCGTCGTTTCTGATCCTGTGCAGAAGGCCTATGCCTTACTGAAACAGGCTGCTTTGCTGACCCTTTCAGCAGAAGAGGCTGTTTTGCTGCACGGTTTTTTCATACCCGAAAACCAGAAACGGACGAGACGGAATCCTGTTTTTTATGCAGAAAATCTGCCAAAATGAAATGCCAGGAGTTTCGGCTCCTGGTATTTTTTTGTCCCTTTATTGATTTTGAGAGGAGATGTTTATGAAATGGCAAACCGACGCATGATCTGCAGAGATGTGGTCAAAAGAGACCATTTTCTGCGTCTGAAACCTTCTTCCCAGGGGCTCTATATGCACCTGCTGCTGGATGCAGATGATGACGGGTTCGTGGGGAATCCGCTGGCTATCGTCCGGTATACCAGTTGTACGGAGGAAGATATGGCAGAACTGGACCGATTGAACTATATCCTGACCTTTACGTCCGGTGTCGTTGTAATCCGGCACTGGTTTTATCACAACAATATCCGTAAAGATCGGTATCGGGCCAGTACTGCTGTAGAAAAACAGTACGTTACACTTTCTTCTGAAGGAGTTTACGTAATCAAAGAAGAGTGTAAAGAACACTGGTTGCCCGGGTTTTGGAATCCTGGCAACCAGAACCCAACACCCAGTCAACCAGTAGGAAGACCGCAGTGGCAGCCAAAGGGGAATAACCTGGCACCCACCTGGCAGTCAGATGAGGAAAGCCTGGCAACCGAATGGCAGTCGTCTGAGAAGGAAGAAATGGAAACCGATTTCTGGGAAAAATCCGGAAACCCGCATTCTGACAGGGCCTAAAGCACCTTGGCAACCAGGTTTCACAATCTGGTTGCCAGGATGTTGGTTTTGGTTGCCACAGGTTAGGTTAGTTTAGGTTAGGTAAGGATAGAAGAAAAATAGACAAAAAAGAAAAATCCTGACAGCCATCTGGTTGACAGGGTACGTGGGAAGGAGACACATCCGTGGAAGAAAACAGAGAGACAACAGAACAACCGAAAAAAGAAAAGAGCATCTATGTGGATCTGGCCAACCTGTTTGGCCCTCCAGCCCATGTGATGGAGAAATATATCCAGAACTGTGAGGATGATATTGAGCGGGTCCGAAAGGAACAGGAACTCTGCCGGAACTGCAGGGATGGAAAATGCAGACAGCCCGTACCAGAAATGGTTCACATTTTCACCGGATATCGGGGCTATCCCTATTTTCCATTGACACCCTGTCCCAAGGTAAAAATGCTTCAGCGAAAAAAGCTGTACGAGGAACAGAAAGCGGCAGCCGGGATTCCTGACATGTACCAGGGAAAGGGCTTTGATGACTATCAGGTATCCGAAGGCAATCAGCAGGCCGTGCGGATGGCTCAGGAACTGGTGCGGGGAAAAGATGTGGAAAAAGGGATGTACATCTATGGGAGCCGGGGTACCGGAAAGACATTTCTGTCCTCCGTTGTGGGGAACCAGTTTCTGCAGCAGGGAAAGAAGGTGATGTTTGCTACCACAGGCTGGATGCGATACCTGTTCCGGAACAATGCCCGGAATCCGGATCAGCAGGACCGCAGCCTGGAGAATGTTGACCTGCTGATCATGGACAATCTGGGATCAGAACGGTTCAGTGCCTGGGGACTGGAACAGCTGGAACGGGTCATTGATGCCCGATACATGGGGAAAAAGCTCACCATCGTGACCACCAATTACGGGCTGAAAACTCTTGGGGAAAAGATGGCCCAGGTCATTGGCAAGCCGGATAAACATGACCGGGACGTGGCAGAACGGATTTGCAGCCGTCTGGCGGGAATGACTATGCCCGCCCTGCTGTATGGACTGGACCGGCGGAAGATGGGAGAGGGGAAACCGGGAATGTTCCGGAAAAGCCAACCGGCTCCTATGGAACTTTTTGCAAAGGCATGAAGGAGGAACGCCTATGGAAAAAACGGATCTGGCAGCCCTGCTGCCTGAAGCCAAACAGGGAGATCAAAAAGCCCAGATGGCTATCGTTACAGCCTTTCAGCCCTTGATGAAAAAAATGGCCAGCCAGGAAAAGAACCTGTCTCTGCGGCCGGATCTGGCAAGTACCCTGGTGCTGGGAATCCTGGAAGCCATCAGGAAATATCCGGGAGAAGACGCCAGAAGATTTCCTGGCTTTGTGAAGACCCATCTGAACTTCCTGCTGTCCCATTACATCCGGAAAGAGGCGCGCTGGAACAAACTGAAAGAGAAACTCTATGGTCAGACTCAGGAAAATTACACCGAAGACTTTATCCTGCGGGTACAACGGAGGGAATTACAGGACGCGTTCCTATGCCTTGCCCCTGACGAGCAGCGGCTTGTATATCTTGCCGCCGGTCAGCGGATTCCCTGGAAGACCCTGGGAGAAGGATTCGGAAAACCTGTCTCCACGCTGTATGGAAGGTATCAGAAGGCGTTGAAAAAGGTGAGGAAGATGGTGAAAAGCGGCAGGGGCCGCTTTCCAGGCTCACGCAGAAGGAGACCATCTGCTGGGGGCAGATAATCATGAGCTGACAGTCACTAGTCTCTAGTCTCTAGCGGCAGGAGGGAACCCACCGGGCGGGTTCCTGGGAACGTATAAAAAACGGAGGCCGGGACGGGCGGGCCTGCGGCACGCCCCTACCTCGTTGCAATTGAACGTCCGATTTAGCGGTCACAGGAACGGATTTTTTGACAACCCCGTTTCTCTGATTTTCTGTTGCATCTCTGACCCCAACGTGGTAGGGGCTCCCCGCAGGGGAGCCCGTCCCGGCCGCCCAGAGGGCCAATGCGTTTAAAGACAAATGCACCAGTATCTGGTATCCAAAACGATAAATGACTAACGGCACACCTGCCAGGGGTCCGTCCTGCTTATTATACGAACAAGCTGATGGCTGACGTCTGAAAGGTCGGTTTGACTTCTTTTCTACCCAAGGCTTGATGGCTTTGGGTATGATGCTGACTCGATCTTTATTCTGGTAAAAGCCTACTGTTCAATCAGAGGGTTGTGCGGATTTTTTTGAAACAACCTGATTGAGCATAAAAAATAAATCTGTACTGAAATTTGTATAGATAACCTGATAAAATGTAATTGAGCAAGATGGTATTCCTTTCTGTAATGAAGTATCCAGTTTCTTTTGACTATACAAAGATGCGAATTCATAATATAATGAAAAATATGATTATAATTTTCCGGTGGTGTAATGATGAGACAGAAAATTGTGGTTCCAGAAGCCCCCATACTGGTTGAATCTACCCGTTCCATAGGATATTCCTTTGAGGCGGCTCTTGCAGATATTATTGACAACAGTATCAGTGCAGGTGCTGGTAAAATTCGTGTTGATTTTCAGGCTCTGCCCGATCCTTATGTATGCATTGCAGATGATGGCTGCGGGATGAGTCTTTCGGAACTTGAAAAAGCCATGCGGTATGGAAGCCAAAGTTCTACGGAAAAAAGAAGCAAAAAAGATTTGGGACGATTTGGCTTGGGAATGAAAATGGCATCTCTGTCTCAATGCAGAAGAGTAACCGTAATCAGCAAAAAAAATGGTGAAATTCATGCTGCAGCTTGGGACTTGGACTATATAGTTTCCACTCAAAACTGGTCACTGCAGGTATATTCAGAAGACGAAGTCAAAAGGTATCCAGGAGTTGAATATTTGCAGTTCGTGGACAGTGGGACTGTGGTGGTCTGGCAGAATTTTGACCGCTTAAAACAGGAATCAGACAATTTCAGCAAGGCCTTCAATGACAGACTGGTTCTTACCAAAAAGCATGTCTCCTTGGTATTCCACCGGTTTTTAAATGGTGATGTTGGAGTCAAAAACTACATCAAGATTTATTTCAATGGGGATGAAGTTCATGGAATCGACCCGTTCCTGACTGACAATCCGGCTACACAACCTTTGAGTGAACAGCAGATTCGGATTGGCGATGAATTCATTACGGTAAAACCATATGTACTGCCTTTACTCAGCAAACTAACGACGAAAGAAAAAAAAGCCAGGGGAGAAAACAGTGAACTGCGTCTGAAACAGGGGTTTTATATTTATCGGAATAAACGACTGATTGTCTGGGGGACCTGGTTCAGACTCATCAAACAGAATGAATTGGGAAAATTGGCCATGGTACGGGTTGATATTCCAAATACACTGGATTCCATATGGGAAATTGATATAAGAAAATCAAAAGCCAACCTTCCCTATATGATCAAGAAAAATCTGGCCAATATAGTGTTGAAATCTGTGGAAAAAAGCGAAAAGGTATATCGGTACAGAGGACGCAAGGTAAGGGAAGACAATATTATCCATACTTGGGATGTTATCCAGAATCGCGGAAAGTACGAATACAAGATCAACCGAAATATGCCAATCCTGAAAAATCTGGAGAATTCAATGGATGAGGATCAGATCAATCTGCTGGAATCCTATTTGAGCCTTATTGAAGAAACGTTTCCTTATGGAGATGTTTACTGCAGAGTGGCTCAAAATGAAATGGATCTGGAAAAAAAGGGAAACAGTGAAAAAGAAGAGGTATATCAATTGGCTGACAACACGGTTCAGCAATTACTGCAAATCCATGGAAATGTGGATCAGTTCATCGAGTCGATGAAAATAATGGAACCTTTTTCCAATTACCCTGATGTCATTGCCAGAATAAAAGAGGTATATGCAAATGAATGAAAACCAAGAAAGAGTTTTAAGCTTTGTTATACAGCAACTGGATGGGGAAGAAAAAGTTGAATCAGAAGATATTATGAATCTAATCAATGTTTTCGCTCAAATCAATCCCCTGACGGAAGAGCAGAAAAAGGAAGTGCTGAGAGATGTCCAGACCAAAATTCAAATCAGTATAGACAAGGGTGTTCTGATAACGGAAAAAAGTCATTTGCCTTGGTACAACAGTGCCAAAGGCAATATAGCACCTAAATTCTGGAATCGGTACAAACTTTATTTGAGACACCAGGGATGGAACAATGCTGTTTTGAATGAAATGGATGATGCCACAGATGCCATTATGGATCTGTTGGGGAATCCAGCTCAGAAAGAAGGATTCAACCGCAGAGGATTGTGTATTGGGGAAGTTCAGTCCGGTAAAACTTCCAATTATATTGCTTTGATCAACAAGGCTGCTGATGCCGGATACAAGGTCATTATTCTTCTTACCGGCGTTATGGAAAAACTTCGTGCACAGACGCAGGAAAGGGTGGATCAGGGATTTACTGGAACGGACAGTGATGCCTTTCTCAAACAACAGAAAGGCACCGAAAGGAAGGTTGGTGTTGGGAAATATGACAAGGAATCAGTAGCTTGGTCAGTGACCAGCATATCTTCTGATTTTAAGCAGAAAACGGCTTCCAGCCTGATTCCGCATTTGGACAAAATCAATGTTCCCATTATTTTTGTCATGAAGAAAAATCGTTCTGTTCTTCATAATTTGAGTCAATGGCTTGAACTGGCAGATGCCGGAATCATTGATGTTCCCATGCTTCTTATTGATGATGAAGCGGATAATGCCTCCATCAATACGCATAATGCAGATACGGATCCCACTGCCATCAACAAGGCTATCCGCGAACTGTTGAACAAGTTTTCCAAGTCCAATTATCTGGGGTTTACGGCAACGCCATATGCCAATATTTTCATTGATCCGGAAACAGATGATGACATGTTCAATGAAGATCTGTTTCCCAAAGATTTCATTTACTGTCTGCCGTCGCCTTCCAATTATATTGGTCCTGATGCCGTTTTTTCCAGTGAAGGGAAATACCAGAACATGCTTCACAACAATGATGATTGTGAAGACTATGTTCCCATGAAACATAAAAAGGATTTTTTTCCCAATCCTCAGATGCCGGAAAGCCTGGAAACGGCAATTTGTTCCTTTCTGCTGATAAATGTTATTCGTGATTTAAGGGGAAACAAAAAAGCTCACAGGACCATGATGATCAATCTTTCCCGGTTTATAGCCGTTCAGGATCGGGTTAGAAGACAAGTGTCCAGTCTGGTCAAGGAATATCAGGATGCCATACAGAACTACTATCTATGTGGAAATAAAGCTCTTCAGTATCCCGAATTTCAAAATCTGAAACGGGTATTTGAAAATTACTTCAGTGGCTGCCCTGGTTCAGATGGAAAGACTCCAATTACTTGGGACGAAGTGCAAAAAAACCTGAAAAATGCCGTTATGCCTATAAAAGTCGCTTCGGTTAACGGCGGTAATGCTGTTCGTATCCTCAATTATGATAATTATGCGGATACTGGTCTGCGTTTGATTGCTGTTGGAGGATTGAGTCTTTCCCGTGGACTTACACTGGAAGGTTTATGTGTAAGCTATTTTCATCGCAATTCTAAAATGTATGATACCCTTATGCAGATGGAAAGATGGTTTGGATATCGCAATGGCTATGATGATTTGTTTCAAATCTGGATGCCGGACACGGCAGTTGACTGGTATAGGCAGATTACAGAAGCCACGGATGAACTGAAGGAAAAAATTCAGATGATGCGTGATCAGAACCGTACTCCAAAAGAATTTGGCTTGTGCGTGCGGCAGGATAGAGGCGCTCTTCTGGTAACTGCACGAAACAAGATGAAAACAGCAAAAACCTACGTTCAGGCAATCAATCTGAGTGGGGAGGTTATTGAAACAGCTTATTTGCCAAGCGGAAGAATTGAAAATTTAACCAACCTGAAAGCCACCGAAAAATTCTTGGAATGTTTAAAGTTGAATTATCATCCGGCGGAAGAGAAAAATTTGGCACTGAAAGGTGTCTTGCAGTTTAAAAATGTGTACTGGGAATATATTCAGCAGTTTTTACAGGAGTACCACTGCCACAATGCCAATAGAACTTTCAGAAATGAAGATATTGAGAATGCGTTGTTCCCAGAGCCAAAAAAATTTACTGAATGGGATGTTGCTGTTGCCAATAAAGGATATGCAAATGAAATTCAAATAGCTGGAATGAAGATTCGTCCTGCAAAAAGAAGCTTCAGGTACAACCGAGCTATTCGGGCTTTGCAGATTTCCGGCAAGAATTCCCGGTTGGGTTCCAAAAACATGTCTGCAGCAGGACTGACAGAAGAACAAGTTGATGCAGTCAGTAAAAAATTCAACAAGGAGAAAAACAGTCTAAGCGGGACCAGTTATTTTCGGGCGGGACTTGAGCGGAATCCCTTGCTGATCATTTATCCAGTTGTTCTGCAACCTGGAAGAAATAATCCAGACAAGGATACCCAAGAGATTCTGGATCTTTACCATGATTCCAGCAAGCCATTGATTGGACTTGCCATTGGCATTCCACTAACTGACGAAAAACCAATTCTGCATACTTATAAAATGAATGCAGTTATGCAGAAAGAACTGTTTGGTATGGATGCAAATGACAACGACTTTGATGAAGATGAGGATGACGGTGGGAACTAAGAAATGAGAGAATACGTGAATGAAATATACGGGTGATGTTTTTGAAAAATTTGGCTGTGGCAAGTATAGTCGGGTGGATGCACAGCACAAGCTGAACTTCTTTTATGGCAGGAACAGCGAAGGGAATGCATCTCTTCTTCTTCAGACTGCCTGCAGGGTAGAGACGCTTCCTTCCACAAACAGCATTACAGTGGAGACTGGTTGGAGAGAAAAAGACCGGATGTGGACAATATCATTCAACCTGAAACAGGAAGAACTGATGAACATCTTTGTCCGTTTTTGTGAAGACATTGTGGAAAGCTCAAGAGACATTGAAAGTGAGCGCGACGGTGTTCAGTTTGTGGAAAACCGCTATCTTGAATGGAGATATCTATTGTCTGCAGGTAAGTCAGACTATCTGAGTCAGTCAGCCATCAAGGGACTTTTGGGGGAAATGAAATTTTGTCTGGACGTTCTTGTTCCTGCCTGTGGTGCGGAAAATGCAGTATTGTCCTGGCAGGGGCCCCTGAAGAAAGATCAGGATTTTGTCTTTGAAAATACTTGGTATGAAATAAAAACTCTATCTCCAGGCAGTGTTGATGTTGCGATTTCTTCCCTTGAACAGTTGGACAATCCTTTACAGGGGCACTTGGTTGTACAAACCGCAGAAACCACAACAATTACCAGTTCCGTTGGCATAACACTGAATGAGGCGTTTGAACAGTTGGATGGACTGATGAAAGAATATCCTCAGACTAGAAGAACCATGCGGGGAAATTTACTTTCGTTGGGATATGTACCAGTTTCCTATTATGATCAGTTTAAATTTATATTTTATGACAGGTGGAGTTACAGAGTGGACGGGCAATTCCCGGCACTTAGAAGAAACCGACTTCCGGCAGCCGTTTCAGAAGTAAAGTATAAACTGTTGCTGGCTTTGCTGGATGATTTCAAGGAATAGAGGGAACCTCAATGGCTAATGAAATGGAAACATACAAGAGCAATCTGATGTCTGAGATTCATCTTTTGGCTGAACAGAATGGGAATATGCCCCGTGAAGAATTCATTACGCAGATTACAGAAAATCTGATAGATGCGGAAGAGTTCTTGGAATTTATTCCGTTGCAGTTTGAAAGTGTGGGGAGCAGGAACTCAAAAATTCAGATTGATGGGTACTTCTACGACAATTTGGAAAACTGCTTGGCATTGTTTATTTGTGATTTTGTTGAAAGTGATGAAGTGGATAAGCTGACCAACACGGAAGCGGTGAATCTTTTCAAAAGAGAACAAAATTTTATAGTCAATTCCTTGAATGGCTTTATCCTGGAAAAGGGGGAGCCCAGTAACCAGGGATATGATTTAGCCTATGACATCTGCAACCGGTTCAAGAACGTAGACAAATACAGGATGTACATCATTTCCAACCGCGTTATGAGCACCAGGGTACGAAAATTTGAAAATGACATCCTTTGCGGGAAAGAGTGTGAGTATACGATTTGGGATATGGGACGTCTCTATGAACTGGCAAAGTCCAAAAGCGGAAGGGAAGAAGTTGAGATTCATCTCGCAGATTTTGGGGCAGCGGGAATTCCCTGTCTGAAAGCTGGGCAGAGCAGTGAATATACTGCTTTTCTCTGCAATATTCCAGGGAAAATTCTGGCTGATTTATACAATGAATATGGAGGTAGACTCCTGGAAGGAAATGTGCGCTCCTTCCTGTCCACAAAGGGAAAAATCAACAAGCAGATCAGGAACACCATTTTGAATGATCCCAAGAAATTTTTCGCTTACAACAATGGAATTGCGGCGACTGCTTCCTATGTTAAAACAGAAATGACACCTTACGGTTTGCTGTTGACGGATATCCGGGATTTGCAGATTGTGAATGGTGGGCAGACCACTGCCTCCTTGGCCAATGCACTTGTCAAGGATAAGGATCGGGCAAACGGTTTGAAAGACATATATGTTCCCATGAAACTTTCCGTTGTAGAACCGGAAACCGCCGCCAGGCTGATTCCCGATATTGCCAGATATGCCAACAGTCAAAACAAGGTCAGTGAAGCTGACTTTTTCTCCAATTCACCTTTCCATATTCAAATGGAACAGATTTCCAGAAAACTGCTTGCTCCGGCCGTCAATGGGAATCAGTATGGTACACACTGGTATTATGAACGGGCACGTGGTCAGTACAGACAGGAAACCGCCGGAATGACTCCTGTCCAGAAAAAACGGTTTGAAAAGGAAAATCCCAAAAAACAGGTAATAACCAAAACGGATATGGCAAAGTTTTACAACATCTACAGTATGAAGCCGGACTCTGTATCTACCGGAGCACAGAAGAACTTTATCAAGTTTGCAGGATGGGCTTCTGAACAGTGGGATAAGGATAAGGATCAGTTCAATGAGCAGTTCTACAAGAATATTGTTGCAGTGGATATTCTATTCCAATCCGTGGACGGCATTGTAAAGAGATCTTCCTGGTATGACGGCGGTTACAAGGCTCAGGTGAATACTTATGCGTTGTCGTGGCTTTTCTGGCTGATTCATCAACAGTGTCCCAATAAGGAGATGGATCTGAAGAAAATATGGCAGAAACAGGAAGTGTCTTCGGAAACGGAAAAACAGCTGAGCAGGCTGGCTCAAGTAACATATGAGTTCCTTACATCCCCTGATCGTGGTGTTCAGAATGTGACGGAATGGGCTAAAAGAGCTGAGTGCTGGGCAAAGATGAAGAAAATGTCTTTTGCTCTTCATTCTGCATTTGTGGAAGAACTGATTGACATCGAAATTGTGAAGCATGATGAACAGGAAGCCAAAAAGGAACAAAAGGAAATCAACAAAGCGAATGCCATGATTGACACAGTTCAATACGGAATTGACAAATGGGAAAAGGTGATAGCTTGGACAAGAACCAATCCCATACTGACACCCAAGGAAACTTCGATACTAACGAGCTGTGTGCAGGGTATGAAAAAAGGAAGAATTCCTACTGACAGACAGTGTGTCTGCCTTATGGAAATTTTGAAAAAGGCTAGAGATGAGAGTTATCCGGATTGATGGACAGCTGAGAGTGAAGTTCTTTTACAAGGTTGGCCGTGAGATTTAAAAAGTTGTGTTTGATTTCGCATTCCCACAAAACAATAACATGCCATCCTGACTTTTCAAGTTGTTGATGGTGTTTCGAATCATTTTGCACGTTTGCCTTGAACTTTTTTTGCCAAAAGGCCTGATGAGTGGAGGGAGTAGCAGCATATTTACAGCCCGGATGACGGTGCCAGAAACATCCGTTGATAAAAATGACGGTTTTGTATTTTGGGAGAACAATATCCGGCTTTCCTGGGAGAGATTTTACGTTCTTCCTGTATCTGAATCCTTGGGAGAAAAGATATTTGCGGACTTTGATCTCAATGGATGTATCACGAGACTTTATTCTGGACATATTTTCGCTTCTTTTTTCCTTTGAAATTTTGTCCATAGCACAACTCCTTTAACATAACAGCTTGAGTGGACACAAATTGTTCTTTACCGAACAGATTTTTATTGTTATAATATTTTTTTAACATAATAGAAAGGAGGGTATTGCAATGACCAGATATCTGGACCTTTTTGCTGGCGCTGGTGGATTGTCTGAAGGCTTTAAAATGGCTGGATTTGATCCGGTCGCCCATGTGGAAATGGACCAGGCCGCATGCAATACTCTAAGGACCAGGGTTGCATATTACTGGCTGAAAGATCATGATATGCTGTCCGTGTATGATGCCTACCTGAAAGGGGAAATTTCCCGCAGGAACTTTTATGGAAAGATTCCCGCTGAAGAATTGAATTCAGTATTGGAGTATACGATTTCCCAGAATAATATTCAGGATATTTTTTCCGTTATTCATGACCGGCTCCATGGAAACAAATTGGATCTGATTATTGGCGGTCCACCCTGTCAGGCATATTCTCTTGCCGGAAGAGCACGGAGCAGAGACCACATGGTGGGGGATGCAAGAAATTATCTGTATAAACTTTATGCGGAGTTTCTGAGAGAATTTCAACCCAGGTATTTTGTTTTTGAGAATGTTGTCGGGCTGCTGTCCGCCAAAGAAAGGGGAGGAGAGCGCTATTTCGACAAGATGCGCCTGTTGTTCAAGGATTACGGATATACTACTGAGTACCGAATCCTGAACGCTCATGATTATGGTGTGCTGCAAAACCGGAAACGGATTATTCTGATTGGTAAACTGAATGGTGAACATGGTTTTTATCCTCTGATACCCAAAACGGATACCAGTGCGTACAGAGTCCATGATATTCTGGATGATTTGCCTTTCATTCATTCTGGGGAGGGAATTCCTGGTCCGGTGGCAACAAAGAATCACGCCAGTTCCTATCTTTTTAAAGTCAAAATCAAGGAATACCAGACGGAACCTGTTACTGAGCATTATTCCAGACCCAATAATGAGCAGGATTTGAAAATCTACCGGATTGCAGTCCAAAAATGGAATGAGTCTCATGATCGGCTCAGTTATAGAGAACTGCCGACTGAACTGCGGTCACACAAAAATATTACCGCATTTTTGGACAGATTTAAAGTTGTTGCAGGGGATTTGCCTTTTTCCCATACGGTGGTGGCACATCTTTCCAAAGATGGGCATTACTATATTCATCCGGATATTCGTCAAAACCGTTCCATCACTCCCAGAGAAGCGGCAAGAATCCAGACATTTCCCGACAATTTTTATTTTGAGGGAAACAGCGCAAGAGGATCTCAAACACAGGCATACAAACAGATTGGCAATGCCGTTCCTGTCTATCTTGCTTACAGCATAGCTCAAGCCATGAAATCCTGTTTTGAGAATCCGGAAGGATATCAGAGGGATAGAGAAGAGAGCAGAAAAGACGGAGTGGAAGAAAATCTGTTTTCTAACCAAGTAAATACGCATTATAAAGATCCGACTTGATTCAGGTCGGATCTTTTTTGTTTTGATCATTTCTGCGAAGCTGCTATAATGAAGAAAAATATTCATTCTGGGAACTGAGAGGCCTGAATATGGGGAAAATGACGGAAGATGCCATCAGAGTGTTGTTTGATTATGGAAAGAAAGTGCATCAGGGGGAAATCTCTTTGAGGGAAGCAGCTGAAAAAGTGCATGACGAATGCCCGGAAGTTGCTGTCTCCTCCGCCAGACATTACGTGAAATGGTACGGAGAAATGAGAGCAGGGGAAATCCTTACCTGGAATTCCAATTCAGAACTCCTGCTGTATTATGCAGAACGGATTATCCGGGAAAATGGTGCGGAAGCGGGAAAAGCAGCCTGCCAAAGTGTTTTGAAGTTTGCAGCCCATGCCAACCGCATGGAACTGGCTGATGAAGTTTACAAACTGGCAGAAAAATATCATCTGAATCTTGATAAGAATATGAAGGACAGGAATAAAGTTTCAAAAGAAAACAGCAATCTTCTCACCCCCTCCGCCGCTCTCCAGCACATCCAGTCCTACATCGCCCAAAAAGGGTTCTCCTATGAAGAGGGCCTGATCACTAATTTCTACCTTTGTCTCAAAGCCAAACCATTTGTGATCCTGGCGGGGACTTCGGGCACGGGGAAGACCCGGCTGGTACGGCTTTTTGCAGAGGCGGCGGGGGCCACGGCGGCCAATGGGCGGTATCGGCAGGCGGCAGTGCGCCCGGACTGGTCGGATCCTTCAGATCTGTTCGGCCATGTGGACCTGAACGGGAATTTCGTCCCGGGGGCGGTGACGGATTTCCTGGAAAAGGCTGCGGAAGATCTGGACCATCCGTACTTTCTCTGTTTGGATGAAATGAACCTGGCCCGGGTGGAATATTATCTCAGCGATTACCTTTCTGCCGTAGAGACCCGGGAGCTGAAAGGCGGCTGTATCGCGGCGGATCCCATCCGGGTGGAAGGCCATGGAGACCTGATCCTGCCGGAAAACCTCTATGTGGTGGGGACGGTGAACATGGACGAGACCACCTTTCCTTTCAGCCGGAAGGTGCTGGACCGGGCCAATGCCATCGAGTTTTCTTTTGTGGACCTGATGCCGCCGGAGGAGGATGGAGAAACGGAAACAGCGGAACCTCTGGAACTGGATAACGGATTTTTCCGGAGTGAATGGCTCACCCTGCGGCAGTGCATGGGAGGAGAAGAGGAGGAGAGTGTCCGGAAATGGTGCGGGGTGCTGTGCCAGTGCAATGAAATCCTGAAAAAGGCTGATGCCCAGGTGGGATACCGGGTGCGGGATGAAATCGTTTTCTATCTGCTGTACAGCCGGAAAACAGGCCTGATGGAGGAAAAAGAAGCCATGGACCGGGAAATCCTCCAGAAGATTTTGCCCCGGATCCAGGGCAGCAGCGGAGCGGTCCGGGATATGATCGGGGAGCTGTTCCAGTTCTGTGCGGGGGATTATGAAGGGCTGCGGACGGATTCCGGGGAAATCAATCGGAAAATGGCCCGGCTGCTGGAAGAGGATGGGAGCCGGGTGCGTTTCCCCAGGAGTGCGGCCAAACTGGCTTCCATGATGAGGAGATATGAGGAAGATGGGTTCACTTCATACTGGCAGTGAGGAACTGGTCTTTATCCAGACACCCCAGGTGACGGTGACGGTGAAGGGCCGGGCCCTGTATCCCCGGGCGGCTGTGCTGGGGACGGAGGAAGATACGGCCTGTTTTGAGGTTTCCTGCCGGGAAGAACCGGAAGAGGTCCGGTTCCTGGGGGAGAAAAAGGAGCCCGGAACGGGAAAAGTGCCGGTGAAGCCAGTGTTTTATGAGCAGACGCATTATGAGCTGGTGATCGAGAACCGGGGTAATGGGGAAATGACCTTCCGGCATGCCAGCCCGGCCATCCGGGAGTGCATCACCCCGGTGGGGAGCAGCGGGCGTCTCCTGACCGGGGTGGTGGATTTTGGCAGCGACATCGGATATTCGGATTTCGTCATCTGCCTGGACGGGCAGGAATATCTCCGGTTCACGGTGGAGGTATTCCCGGAAAAAATCAGTTACCGGAAGGATTATCTGGCCATTGTGGCGGATGTGACGGAGGAACTGTACAGCCTAATCTTCGATTTTCTCAAAAGGACCTATTCCGGCTGGGGGCAGCAGGGAAAAAGAAGGGGCAGTGCGGTGGAATTCTACGGGGTGATCTGCCAAATCTTCGAAGGATATCTGCGGGCCCTGGACCGGATCCTCCGGCAGCCCCACCATGAGCTCCAGACTGTCCATCGGGTGATGCAGGGGTACAAGGCCAGACGGACGGACCGGCAGACCCTGCGCTGGCTGGAACGGCATCCGGGAGCCGGTGTGCGCCAGGGAGAAAAGGTGCTGGCACGGAAGGTGCTGGCCCTGGAAAAAAGAAGCACCTGCGATACCCGGGAGAACCGGCTGACCCGGGCCATGGTGGATTCCACCATCCGGCGGATGCGGGACTTCCGGGAACGGGTGCAGGCCCTGGGAAGGGATGGAACCGGGGAAGTGACGGAACGGATCGACGGTATGCTGGGGCAGCTGGACTGGCGGGTACGGCGGTCGTTCCTGGGGAACCTGGAGGAAACCGGGGGAGGCACAGGGATGTCCCTAGTGTTTTCCATGGCCCCGGGTTACCGGGAACTATACAAGTATTATCTGATGCTGGAACGGGGACTGGAAGTGACGGGGGATGTGTTCCGGATGTCCGTAAAGGATCTGGCCCAGCTGTATGAATACTGGTGCTTCATCAAACTGAACCGGCTGCTGAAGGAGAAGTATCAGTTGGTTTCCCAGGATATCATCCATACGGAAGG
The DNA here is from genome assembly GCF_052122235.1 of Acidaminococcus sp. HCP3S3_H5. Taxonomy (NCBI): domain Bacteria; kingdom Bacillati; phylum Bacillota; class Negativicutes; order Acidaminococcales; family Acidaminococcaceae; genus Acidaminococcus; species Acidaminococcus sp. HCP3S3_H5. The sequence continues at coordinate 458,256 of NZ_JBQKCS010000001.1, read as the reverse complement.
GAGTCGGCTGTTCGTGACTCTGGTGAAGGGGCGGGGCTCCCAGGTGGATTATCTGGATCCTGTTACCGGGGAAGCCATTGCCCTGCGCTACAATCCCGCCAGACGGGATCTGCCTACGGTTCCACAGAAACCGGACAATGTGCTGACCCTGGTGAAGAAAAGCCTGGACAGCGGAGAGATGACCTGTCGGTACGTGTTCGATGCCAAGTACCGGATCGACCCTGCTCTGCCGGGGAGTTACTATTACAACGTAATCGGACATACGCCGGGGCCCAAAGAGGAAGACATCAACACCATGCACCGTTACCGGGACGCCATTGTCTGCGAAGCGGGGGAAGAGGTGTTCCGCCGGACCATGTTCGGGGCCTATGTGCTGTTTCCCTACGGGAATGAGGAAGAGTACCGGCATCACAAATTTTACCGGAGCATAGAAAAAGTGAACATCGGAGGGCTGCCCTTCCTGCCTTCTGCCACGGAGCTGGTGGAGCAGCGGCTGACGGAGCTGGTGGATGACTCCCCGGAAACGGCTCTGGAAGAAACAGTACTGCCGGCGGGCATCGAGGAAAAGCTGGCCAGGGTGGACTGGTCCCGGCGGGATGTGCTGGTGGGGACCATGAAGGATGGACGGCAGCTGGATGCCTGTCTGGAGGGAAGGTTCTACCATATCCCGGCATCCCGGTTGGGAGAGCAGAATCTGCCCATCCGTTATGTGGCTCTTTACCAGTCGAAAAGGATTTTTGGAGATCGGAGCGGAATACGGTATTATGGAGAAGTAATCCGGACGGAACAGGTGAAGCGCCGGGAAATCCGCGAAATCCCCAAAGACTCCGATGAACCGTATTACCGTTTTGCGGTGAAGGAATGGAAAAGGCTGGAACGGCCTATCGGAGTGCGGGAAATGGGACCCAGGGTACAGGTGATGACCAATCTGTTCCTTCTGCTCCACAGCCGGGAGGTGCCGGACCTGCTGATCCGGTCGGAAGAAGAATATCGGCTGTACACAGAACTGCGCCGACTCACCGGGGACAGATTGGAAGAAACGGATGACGGACCTCTCTGCTGCCGCTGGCAGAACTGCCTCCTGGACGGTCGGGGCGGAAAACTGCGGCTGATCCGTGACGGGAAGATCGTACTGGCGGTGGATAAAGAAAAGTTCCTCCGGCATCCAGGGAGGGTGTTCAGGGGAATAAGGGACAGGGCGCGGTGAAAAGCGGCAGGGCCGCTTTTCCGTCTCAAGATGGTCATGAGCTGACAGTCACTAGTCACTAGTCTCTAGCGGCAGGAGGGAACCCGCCGGGCGGGTTCCTAGGAACGTATAAAACCCGCAGGCCGGGACGGGCGTGCCTTTGGCCCGCCCCTACGCCGTTGGGGTCGGATGTTGGATACAACGGTCAGAGAAACGGATTTTTTGAAGACCCCGTTTCTCTGATTTTCTGTTGTATCTCTGACCCCAACGTGGTTTTGAATTTGTAAACCCTCAGGCCGGGATGGGCGGGCCTCGGGCGCGCCCCTACGGCGTTTGGTGTCATATGTTCAAGCCGATGGTCACAGAAACGGAATCTTCGATAACTTCGTTTCTGTGAATTTCCGTTGGTCCTCTGACCTCAACGTGGTAGGGGCTGCCCGCAGGGAAGCCCATCCCGGCCTCCGGTTTTTTTTATGTTCAAAGGTAGATGCGTGAGCATCTGGCATCCGAAACGACTCACGCTGAACGACCAACGATGCACCAAAAGGCCGCCGGATTTTCCGGCGGCCTTATCATTGGGAAGGAAAACGCCCTGGGCGTTTTCCAACCTAAAGAATTCCATGCAACTTTCCCAGTTTCTGGATCTGGTCCAGAGAGTAATGGGTGATCCGGGAAATGGTCTCCATGGGGATCTTTTCTTTCAGCATGGCAACAATGTTGGATTCCCGTTCTTCCTGACGGCCTTTCTGTATGCCTTGCTGCATACCTTGCCGCATACCTTGCCGCATGCCTTCTTCAGCTGCTTCTTTCTGGCGTCTTCTGATTTCATCACTTAAAATCATATATTCTCGCCTCACTTTATCCATACTCTTTACCAGATGGACTTCCTGATCCAGGCTTTCCACAAATTTCCCTTTTGCCGCTTTTCCATCCACGTACCGGAGAAAAGCGGCAATCTCAGGATCAGCCGCATTTTCGCTGCCTTTACTGTTCAGGAACATCCTGGTTTCCTCATCTTTTAATTTTACCCTGTTATCTTCCTGACAGCAATGGGTAAATGTGTAAATTGGCAGATTTCGATGGAACGGGTCGAACGTGCAGATAAAGATTACGTAGGACGGGTTCAGTTCTTCATAGGGTTTGCCTTTATCCAGCAGTTCCCCATCAATCAGACTCTGGTAGAAACGGCTGCGTTTGGCCAGGTCATTTCTGGGGGAGTTGGTGCACTGCATCTCGATGTCGTACACGCGGCCTTCTTCGTCTTCCACATATACATCAAGACGGATGCTTTTGCCGTCCAGCCGGAGGTTGACGGTCTTTTCGAAGGCCTGGTAATGCAGGGAGTGGACTTTGATTCCCACAATCTTTTCGATGAGGTGGGTACAAAGCTGTTCATTGCGCATCACATGCTGGAAGAGAAAGTTGTCACGGATGGTGAGTTCGTCAAAGGTTTTGATCCTTTCCATTAATCTGCCTCCTTATAAAATTGGTATAGGAATACCCTTCGACATCCAACAGAAAGTTCCTTCCCGAGTGGAAAAATCGGGGTATTAACGGCAAGAATCTGCAGGGAATGAATTTGGAGGGCGGGAAAAGGGAGCAGAGGAAGGGGAAAAGCGGCAGGGCCGTTTTTCTGTCTCACGCAGACGGAGACCATCTGCCGGGGGCAGATGGTCATGAGCTGACAGTCACTAGTCACTAGTCTCTAGCGGCAGGAGGGAACCCACGAGGCGGGTTCCTGGGAACGTATAAAAAACGGCGGCCGGGAAGGGCGGGCCTTTGGCTCGCCCCTACGCCGTTGGGGTCGGATGTTGGTAACAACGGTCAGAGGAACGGATTTTTTGACAACCCCGTTTCTCTGATTTTCTGTTGCATCTCCGATCCCAACGTGGTAGGGGCTGCCCGCAGGGAAGCCCATCCCGGCCGCCGGGTTTCATGTTCAAAGGCAGATGCGTGAGCATCTGGCATCCGAAACGACCAACGATACACCAAAAGACCGCCGGATTTTTCGGCGGCCTTATCATTGGGAAGGAAAACGCCCGGGGCGTTTTCCAACCTACAGCAATCCATGCAATTTTCCAAGTTTTTGGATCTGGTCCAGAGAGTAATGGGTGATCCGGGAAATGGTCTCCATGGGGATCTTTTCTTTCAGCATGGCAATAATGTTGGATTCCCGTTCTTCCTGACGGCCTTCGAAACGGCCTTTTTCAAGACCTTTTGCCAGGCCTTGTTCCATACCTTGTTCCATACCCTTTTCCAGGTTCTTTCTTGCAATGGCGTGTCCGATACCGCACATGGTTTCCGCCTCCTTTTTCATTTCAACGGTCATGGGGATGTGGTATTTTAGCTAAAGAATATGATTTCTATATTGTTAATTTTATCATATTTGATGGGGATGGACGAGAAATGAAAAGCGGCAGGGCCGTTTTTCTGTCTCACGCAGACAGAGACCATCTGCCGGGGGCAGATGGTCATGAGCTGACAGTCACTAGTCACTAGTCTCTAGCGGCAGGAGGGAACCCGCCGGGTGGGTTCCTGGGAACGTATAAAAAGCGCAGGCCGGGATGGGCGTGCCTGCGGCTCGCCCCTACGGCGTTGGGGTCGGATGTTGGATACAACGGTCACAGGAACGGATTTTTTGAAGACCCCGTTTCTCTGATTTTCTGTTCCATCTCTGACCCCAACGTGTAGGGGCTGCCTGCAGGGAAGCCCATCCCGGCCGCCGGTTTTTCATGTTCAAAGGCAGATGCGTGAGCATCTGGCATCCGAAACGACTCACGACGAACGACCAACGATGAACCCAAAAGGCCGCCGGATTTTCCGGCGGCCTTATCATTGGGAAGGAAAACGCCCGGGGCGTTTTCCAACCTACAGCAATCCATGCAATTTTCCAAGTTTTTGGATCTGGTCCAGAGAGTAATGGGTGATCCGGGAAATGGTCTCCATGGGGATCTTTTCTTTCAGCATGGCAATAATGTTGGATTCCCGTTCTTCCTGACGGCCTTCGAAACGGCCTTTTTCAAGACCTTTTGCCAGGCCTTGTTCCATACCTTGTTCCATACCCTTTTCCAGGTTCTTTCTTGCAATGGCGTGTCCGATACCGCACATGGTTTCCGCCTCCTTTTTCATTTCAACGGTCATGGGGATGTGGTATTTTAGCTAAAGAATATGATTTCTATATTGTTAATTTTATCATATTTGATGGGGATGGACGAGAAATGAAAAGCGGCAGGGCCGTTTTTCTGTCTCACGCAGACAGAGACCATCTGCCGGGGGCAGATGGTCATGAGCTGACAGTCACTAGTCACTAGTCTCTAGCGGCAGGAGGGAACCCGCCGGGTGGGTTCCTGGGAACGTATAAAAAGCGCAGGCCGGGATGGGCGTGCCTGCGGCTCGCCCCTACGGCGTTGGGGTCGGATGTTGGATACAACGGTCACAGGAACGGATTTTTTGAAGACCCCGTTTCTCTGATTTTCTGTTCCATCTCTGACCCCAACGTGTAGGGGCTGCCTGCAGGGAAGCCCATCCCGGCCGCCGGTTTTTCATGTTCAAAGGCAGATGCGTGAGCATCTGGCATCCGAAACGACTCACGACGAACGACCAACGATGAACCCAAAAGGCCGCCGAATTGTCCGGCGGCCTTTTCCAAAGTACAAAAATGCGTTATAATAGCCACATGCTTACAATTTACCGCAATAAAGTTTTATTTATGGTATGAGAAATGAGGGGGATTATGGGCAGTATTGTTTCTTTGACGGTGCTTTTTTGCATTTATGCGGTCAGTGAACTGATCGCCATGAAAACCCGGGCGATCCTTTCCACGGTGCTGGGGATTTCGGTGATCCTGCTGGCGGGGTTCTGGTCGGGGATCCTGCCCCAGACCATCATCAAGGATGCCCAGGTTTCTGGCATCGGCATGGGGGTGGTGGGGATGCTGATCGTCTCCATGGGGACCACCATCGACTTTGCGGAACTGAAGCAGGAATGGAAGGTGGTGGTCACTTCCGTGCTCTGTGTGGTGTTTGCAGTAGCGGCCATTATCCTTTTGGGCGGGTTTGTGATGGATCCCAAGATCGCCATTGCCGGTTCTCCCATTTTTGCCGGAGGCAATGCGGCCACCCTGATCATGCTGGCAGCGGCCAAGGAGAAGGGGTTGGCCTATGTGGGGACCTTCTGTCTGGTGCTCCTGGTGACCCAAAAGTTCTTCGGGATCCCCATTGCTTCAGTGGCCCTCCGGCGCCTGGCCCGGCAGCTGCGGGAAGATGAGGCTTTCGTCCGCCGGCACTGTGAGGAGGCGGAAGCAGCAGCCCAGGCGGCCCAAAAGAAGCCTCTGGCCCTGCCTTCGGTGCTGGACAAGCCTTCGGTGTACCTGGCCAAACTGGGTCTGGTGGCCACCCTGTCCTTCTATGCAGCGAAGCTCACCGGGGGCCATGTCCATTATCTGGTCATGTGCCTGATCCTGGGAACGGTGTTCTTTGCCCTGGGGTTCCTGGACAAGGGAATCCTGGGCAAGACCCAGTCCAGCGGCCTGATCATCTTTTTTGTGACCATCGTGATCTTTTCCAACCTGGGGGCCACCACGCCCCAGCAGGTGCTGTCGGTGCTGCCTCCTCTTTTGTGGTCGGCGGTGCTGGGGGTGGCCGGTCTGTGTGTGGCGGCGGCTCTGTGCAGCCGTCTGTTCCGGATGCCCTTTACCCTGGCGGTGTCCCTGGGGATCACCTGCACCTTCGGGTTCCCCACCACCATGCTGATTTCCCAGGAAGTGTCCACGGCCATGGGGGAAACGGAAGAACAGCGGAAGGCTCTCCTGAACTTCCTGCTGCCCAAGATGCTGGTGGCTGGATTCGTGACGGTGACCATCACTTCCGTGGTGCTGGCAGGCTTTGTGGTGAATATTCTGTAGAAGGAGTGTAGGGATATGGATGGACTGGATCTGCAATTGAAGGAATATATTGAGGGAAAGCGGCTGGAGATGCTGAACCTGTGGGCGAAATTCGTCAACACGGAAAGCGGCCCCAAACAGCTGGACGGGGTGAACCAGGTGGGGGATATCCTCCAGGGGGAACTGGAACAGGCAGGGGCCTTTGTGCGCCGGGTGAAGGTGGAACAGGCCGGGGACCTGATCGTAGGGGACTGGAATCCGGGTTCCCCGGAACCGCCGGTGGTGTTCATGGGCCATATGGATACGGTGTTCCCGGCCGGAGCAGCGGCAAAAAATCCCTTCCGGGTGGATGAAGAGGGCAATGCCCACGGACCCGGGGTGCTGGATATGAAGGCGGGGCTGGTGATCGGCCTTTATGCCCTGAAGGCTCTCCAGTCCATTGGCTGGAACAAAAGACCCATCCGGTTCCTGGGGATCCCGGACGAAGAGACCCTTCACATGTTCTCCAATGCCAAGACTCTGATTGCCCGGGAAGCGGCTGGAGCGGCGGCTGCCCTGAATTTTGAACCGGGGCCGGTGGAGGACAGCCTGGTGATCGGCCGGTACGGGGGCGGGCCTGTATCCATTACGGTCCACGGGGTGGCGGCTCATTCAGGCAGTGCCCCGGAAAAGGGACGGTCGGCTGTGCTGGAAGCGGCTCACAAGATTGTGAAACTGGAGGCTGCCAATGACATTCCCCGGGGGAAACTGATCAACTGCGGAGCTGTGGAAGGAGGCATCGGGGAAAACACCATCCCGGACTACTGCAAAATCCGCATCGGCATCCGGTACCGGAACCAGGCCATCGGGGACGAAATCTTTGCTCTGCTCCGGCAGGTGACGGAGGAGTGCACGGTGGAAGGGACCAGTGCGGAACTGGACACCAGCCGGGTAATGGCCTGCATGGAGACCACTGACGGGGTCCTGAAGCTGTACGACCATGTGGCAAAGACCGGAGAGGCCCTGGGCCTGGGGAAACCCCGGGGCATCCAGGTGGGCGGCCTGTCCGATGCGGGAATCACCGTGGGCCTGGGAATCCCCACCCTGTGCGGCATGGGGGTGCGGGGCGCCGGGTCCCATACAGATCAGGAATATGCCCAGGTGGAATCCCTGTATGAACGGTGCCTTCTGGCAGCGGCGGCAGTGCGGCGCCTGTGAGGCGGCCATGGACAGGAGAGTCATTGCCAATGTGATCCTGGGGTTCGGCTGCATCGCCCTGGTGCAGCAGGAATTTTTCCTGGGAGCCGGGCTCATCGCCCTGAGCTGTGTGGTAAGGAAGCAGTAGGGCCGGGTCTGATGTCTCACCCCGGGATGTTGACCGGTCGTGGTATAATACGAATGTATCATAAAATATTACATTTCAAAGGAGACGTATGAAATGAAAGTTTTGCTCTTTAATGGCAGCCGTCGGGAAAAGGGCTGCACCTATACCGCTCTTTCCCTTGTTGCCAAGGAACTGGAAAAGGCCGGGATCCATACGGAAATCGTGTACATCGGCCTGAATACGGTGAACGGGAAACTGGATGAACTGGTGAAGGAATGTGCCGCCAAAATGAAGGAAGCGGACGGCCTGGTAGTAGGGTCCCCTGTGTACTATGCTTCTCCCACCGGGGAAATCCAGGTGTTCCTGGACCGGTTTGCCGGGGTGGCCGGAGCTGACCTGCGGCACAAACCGGCTGCGGCCATTGCCTCTGCCCGGAGAGCCGGCACCAGCACCACCCTGGATGTGCTGAACAAGTACCTGATGTACAACGAAATGCCGGTGGTGTCTTCCAACTACTGGAACATGGTCCACGGGAACACGCCGGAAGAAGTGCTCCAGGACAAAGAAGGGGTCCAGATCATGGAAACCCTGGGCAAGAACATGGCCTGGCTGCTGAAGTGCCTGGAAGCAGGGAAAAAAGCAGGAGTGGAAGAACCGGCCAAACCGGCGAAAGTGATGACGAATTTTATCCGGTAAAAAAGAAATCGAAAAAACTTTAAAAAAGTGCTTGACGATTTCCCTTCTATGCCGTATAATCATTCTTGTGTTCGGGGCGTAGCGCAGTTTGGTAGCGCGCTTCCTTGGGGTGGAAGAGGTCGTGAGTTCGAATCTCGCCGCTCCGACCATTTAATTGAACGGAACGCCACAAAGGTCAGCTTTGTGGCGTTTTTTCATATGCAAAAGAACCGGGACGGTCCGTGACCGGTCCCGGCTGCCCATGGTATAATGTACAATGGAAGAATCTGGACCATCTGTAATTGAGGATTGGAGGAATACCTTGCATGTCTGAGCTGCAGGAGAAGATTGCCAAACGAAGAACCTTTGCCATTATTTCTCACCCGGATGCCGGGAAGACCACACTGACGGAAAAACTGCTGCTGTACGGAGGGGCCATCCATCTGGCCGGTTCCGTCAAATCCCGGAAGGCCAACAAGCATGCGGTGTCCGACTGGATGGAAATCGAAAAGCAGAGAGGGATTTCCGTAACCTCTTCGGTACTCCAGTTCGATTATGACGGGTACCGGGTGAATATCCTGGATACCCCCGGGCACCAGGACTTTTCGGAAGATACCTACCGGACCCTGATCGCCGCTGACAGCGCGGTGATGCTCATCGACGCGGCCAAAGGGGTGGAACCCCAGACCAAGAAGCTGTTCTGGGTGTGCCACCGGCGGAAGCTGCCCATCTTCACCTTTGTGAACAAACTGGACCGGTACGGCCGGGCCCCCATGGACCTGATGGACGAAATCGAAAAGGTGCTCCACATCAACGCCTATCCCATCAACTGGCCTATCGGCACCGACGGCCATTACATCGGGGTATACGACCGGCTGAAGAAGCAGGTGGAACTGTTCGACAACGACAGCAGCCACGGATCCAAGATCCTGAAGAGCACAACCGGCAGCCTGGATGATCCTGCCATCAAGGAAGCCATCGGGGAAGCCAATCTCCAGAATCTGATGGATGATATCGAACTGCTGGATATGGCCGGGGATGAATTCGATCTGGCCAAAGTGGATGCCGGGGAACTGACGCCCATGTTCTTCGGGTCCGCCATGACCAACTTCGGGGTACGGAGCTTCCTGGAAAAATTCCTGGAACTGTCTCCGGAACCCCAGCCCCGGAAACTGAAGGACGGGGGCGTGGTGAATCCCACCGACGAGGACTTCACCGCTTTCATCTTCAAGATCCAGGCCAACATGAACCCGGCCCACCGGGACCGGATTTCCTTTATGCGGATCTGCTCCGGGGTGTTCGAAAAGGGCATGACCGTATGGCATGTCCAGGGACAGAAACCGGTGAAACTGGCCCAGCCCCAGCAGTTCATGGCCCAGGAACGGACCACTGTGGAAAAGGCCTACCCGGGGGATATCATCGGGGTGTTCGACCCGGGGATCTTCACCATCGGAGATACCCTGTGCAATGAGAAGCACCCGGTGCAGTTCGAGGATTTCCCCATTTTCCCGCCGGAAATCTTCGCCAAGGTCCAGCCCAAGGATTCCATGAAACGGAAGCAGTTTGAAAAGGGCATTGTCCAGCTGGCCCAGGAAGGGGCCATCCAGGTGTTCAAGCAGAAGGACATCGGGATGGAAAGTTTCGTGGTCGGCGTGGTGGGCGTGCTGCAGCTGGAAGTACTGGAATACCGGCTGCTGAACGAATACAATGCCAAGCTGCTGCTGGAACAGCTGCCTTATTCCGTGGCCCGGTGGGTCTATGCGGATGATCCGGAACTGATCCGGAACATCAAGGGCCTGGACAACGGGATGCTGGTGTACGACAAGCTGGGACGGCCGGTGGTGCTGGTATCCAATGAATGGAACCTGAACTGGATCCTGGAACGGAATCCGGGAATCAACTTCACCCAGGTCCCCAGCGAGGCACGGGCGATTTAAGGAGAAAAGGAAGGAACCTGCCTGAAGCAGGTTCCCGTAAAGGGAAACGCAGCCGGGGGCTGCTAACCCACCACCAGCCTGGGGGCTGGTCCCCCGCCCTTGAAAAGGGCGGATATAGAAGAGTGAAAGTAACGGCTGGTCCCCGCCCTTGAAAAGGGCGGATATAGAAAAGTGAAAGTAACGGCTGGTCCCCGCCCTTGAAAAGGGCGGATATAGAAGAGTGAAAGTAACAGATGGTCCCCCGCCCTTGAAAAGGGCGGATATAGAAGAGTGAAAGTAACGGCTGGCCCTTCGCCCTTGAAAAGGGCGGATATAGTGAGGTGGACTTATGGACAACAAGAAACCTGCTGTGGATATCCTGGGAGTGCCGGTGACTCCTTTTTCCATGGCGGAAGCAGTGGCGTGGCTTATGGAACGGGTGGACCGGGATCTGCCTACCCAGGTGGTCACCGCCAATGCGGAAATCATCATGATGGCCCAGCAGATGCCGGCCTACAAGGCCCTGCTGGACAAAACGGACCTGATCCTGGCGGACGGGGCCGGCACCGTGTGGGCCGGACGGACCCTGGGGAACCAGGTGCCGGAACGGGTGGCCGGTTTCGACCTGTTCCTGGAGCTTTTGAAGGACGGGGCCCGAAGAGGCACGAAATTCTTCCTGTTCGGGGCGGCTCCGGGAATTGCGGAAGCAGCGGCCGCCAAGGCGGCGGAAATCGCCCCGGGGGTGCAGATCGTGGGCACCCGGAACGGCTACTTCACCAAAGCCGATGAACCGGACATCATCCGGCAGATCAACGCAAGCGGAGCCCAGGTGCTGTTCGCGGCCCTGGGGGCTCCCAAGCAGGAATTCTGGCTGGAAGAACACCGGGATGCCCTGAAGCCTGCCCTGCGGGTGGGCCTGGGAGGCAGCTTCGACGTGCTGGCCGGGAAAATGGAACGGGCGCCCAAATGGATGCAGGAAGCTTCCCTGGAGTGGCTGTTCCGGCTGTACAAGCAGCCCAGCCGCCTGGGACGGATGATGGCCCTGCCGAAATTCGTGGTGAAGGTACTGGAAGCCAAACACGGCCGGAAATAACAGGGTCTGGACTCCACCGTTTTTTGCCGTACAGATTTGGACAAAGAAACTGAGATAAGGTATAATAAAACGATGGGTGGAGGTGAAGATGTGACCAAATACAAATACCATATAGTAAAGGAAGGCTATCCCTTTATCGGGACCATGCTGGCCGTGACCATCCTGGCCGGTTATGTGGCCGGTCCGGTTTTTGCAGTACCCCCGGCGGTCCTGATGATTTATTTTGGCTACTTCTTCCGGAACCGGGTGCTGGATGTGAAGCAGGATCCTGATATCCTGTATTCTCCGGCGGACGGTACGGTGATGGGGGTAGAGGAGTTTTTCGATAAAGAATATCTCAACGAACCGGCCAAGAAAGTGACCATTTTCCTGTCCGTGTTCAATGTGCATACCAACCGGGCTCCCATGACGGGGCTGGTGAAGTACATGCGCTACACCTGTGGGGGGTACGAACCGGCTTTCAAGGATTCGGCACCCATTGTGAACGAACGGATGGCCATCGGCCTGGACAACGGCACCAACCGGATCCTGGTGATCCAGATTGCCGGGATCCTGGCCCGGCGGATCGTTTCCTGGACCAGCCTGGGCAGCCGGCTGAAACAGGGTGACTGCTACGGCATGATCAAGTTCGGTTCCTGTACGGAACTGGTGGTTCCCCGCTCTGTGGAGATCCTGGTCCGGAAAGGGGACAAGGTGCAGGGCGGTATCAGTATCATCGGGAGGCAGAAAGCAGAATGAACTACAAACGCATGGTCCCCAACAGCATCAGCGGACTGAGCCAGATGCTGGGACTGATTTCCATTTATCTGTCCATGGAAAAGGATTTTTCCCTGGCAGCCATCTTCATTATCCTGGCCATCCTGGCCGATTCCTGTGACGGCCGTGCCGCCCGGGCTCTGGGGGTCAGCGGACCTTTCGGGGTGGAGATGGATTCTCTCTGTGACGTGTGTTCCTTCGGCATGGCACCTTCGGTGCTGATCTATACCTATTCCCTCCATGAACTGGGAGTGGCGGGGATGATCATCTCCGGTCTTTTTGCCTTCGGGGCGGCCATGCGGCTGGCCCGGTTCAACGTGAATGTCAGCGATATCCACGGATACTTCCAGGGGATGCCGGCGCCGGCGGGAGCCTGCGTCATCGTCACCTTCGTGCTGGGAGGCATGCAGATCGGCCCGGTGCTCACCTCCCTCCTGACGGTGGCTGTGGCCTGCCTGATGTACAGTGATGTAAAGTATCCGGATTTCAAGGGCCATGGGAATCCCCTGTTCCGGGTGCCGGTGATCATTTCTTTCATCCTGGGGGCTCTGGTATTGTACAGCGATCTGAAGGCCTGGCCTTTTGTGATCATGTTCACCTATACCCTGTGCGGGGTGCTCAATGCTGTGTATGTGAAAGTGACGGGGAAACAGGCCGTCTTTAAGTAAGAGGAGGAAACAAGAGGTTTTATGAGCACGTATTTTGACATCATCATGGTTCCCCTCCAAGTGCTGATCGTCTTTTTCACCATCTATTATTTTGTGATTTCCCTTTTTGGCATTTTGCCCCGGAAAAAAGAAAAGAAGATCCTGACGCCCAAGACTACCTTTGCCGTGATCGTGGCCGCCCACAACGAAGAAAAAGTCATCGGGGAGCTGGTGGAGAACCTCCATATGCTCCGGTATCCCGACGAACTGTATGACATTTTCGTCATCGCCGACAACTGTAAGGACCATACGGCGGATGTGGCCCGGAAAGCCGGGGCCATTGTGTACGAACGGTTCAATCAGGAGGAAGTGGGGAAGGGGTTCGCCCTGGAATGGATGTTCCGGCAGCTGTTTGCCCTGGACAGACAGTATGATGCGGTGGCCATTTTCGACGCGGACAACCTGGTGCACCCGGACTTCCTGAAGGAAATGAACAACCGGTTCTGCAAAGGGGAACGGCTGATCCAGGGGTATCTGGACGTGAAGAACCCCAACGACAGCTGGGTCAGCGGCACCTTCGCCATCAACTTCTGGATCGTGAACCATGTATGGCACCTGGCCAAGTATACCATCGGGCTCTCCAGCGTGTTCGGGGGCACCGGCATGGTGATTGCCACGGAAGTGCTGAAAAAGTACGGGTGGAAAGCCACCTGCCTGACGGAAGACATGGAATTCACCATGAAGTGCCTGCTGGAAGGGATCCCCACCACCTGGTGCCAGGATGCCATCATCTACGACGAAAAGCCCCAGACCTTCAAGGCTTCCTGGAACCAGCGGAAGCGGTGGGCCCAGGGCCAGTTCGATGTGGCAGGCCGGTACATGGGGAAGCTGCTGAAGGAAGGGATCCGGAAGCGGGACATTGTGATCCTGGATGGGGTCATCGATGTGTTCCAGCCCTATTTCATGCTGATCTCCACCTTCTTCGTGCTCTGCAGCACCATCTACAACTTTGTGCCTTTTTACACCAATGTGCTCTATGCCCTGCTGCCTTACCATGTGTGGCAGGTGATCGGGGTGGCCCAGTACGTGATCCCGGCCATTATCCTGTTCAAGATCAACGCGGCCCCCAAGTCCTGGTTCTACACCCTGTTCTATCCGCTGCTGCTCTACAGCTGGGTGCCCATCACCATTTTGGGCTTCCTGCACCGGCACGAACACGTGTGGAGCCACACCATCCACACCCGGAGCATCAGCTTCAACGATGTGCTGGTGCCGGAAAGTGCGGAAACCGGACCGAAGCAGATCGTACTGCCGAAAGAAAAAAGATAAGGGCTGCAAAGCAGCCTGCGATTGGGGGCTGTTGCTCATGCAACAGCCCTTTTTCTGTTTCATCCTTGACAAAATCCCTGCATATTGCTATAGTATGGGTATCAACAGAATAGTTCCGGTAGGCAAGGCTCCTACAGGGATACGGACTGCTGCCGCAACAGGATGGAGACATCCCGCGTAGGTCTGAACAGGCTGCGTCAAACAAGAAGGCGCCGCATAATGCAGTTTCACCGCCCTGTAGAGTTGAAGCTCGTACGGTGGCGGTGAAAGCGGCTGGCAGCTGTTTCCACTGAAGTGTGTTTTGCATTTGTGCCGTTCGGGTTTCCCCCCGGACGGCTTTTCTGTTATGTGAATCTGAGTCCTGGAAAGGTGGTGGCAAAGCATGGACGGTGCTGGTGGAGGCAGTCATCCTCACGGTTTGGGCAGCGGAATTTTCACAGACTGGCGGTGTCGGTCCGGTTTTGCTGCGCGTTTCTGAGCTGACGGCCTCTTAAAGAGGGGGAACGGCCCCCGGATTTCTTTAGGAGGAGAACATGAAAAAAGAAAATATGGACAAAAAATTCCAGCTGGCGGCCCATGAAGCCCAGGCAAAGCTCCTGGAGGCAGCTGCCCTGGAAACCAACGATGTGATGGCCCGGTACGGTACCGGGGCTTCCGGCCTGACGGAAGAACAGGCAGAGGCTTCCCGGGACAGATACGGAGCCAACAAGGTGACCCGGGAAAAGAAGAAGAGCGTGGCCGCCCGTCTGGTGGAAGCTTTTGTGAATCCCTTTACGGTGATCCTGTTTGTGCTGGCGGGGGTGTCTACGGTAACGGACATCATCCTGCCCCTGCGCTCCGGGAACATGGAGGATTTCAACCCGGTGACGGTATGCATCATCCTGACTTTGCTGCTGATCTCCGGCGTACTTCGGTTCGTCCAGGAAACCCGCAGCGGGGATGCGGCAGCGAAACTTTTGGAACTGATCACCACCACCTGCACGGTGATCCGGGACGGGGGCAAAAAGAAGGAAATTCCCCTCCAGGACGTGACGGTGGGGGACCTGGTGTGTCTGTCCACTGGTGATATGGTACCGGCGGATCTGCGGATCCTGGATGCCAAGGACCTGTTTGTGAGCCAGGCTTCCCTGACCGGGGAAAGCGCCCCTCAGGAGAAGGTCCCTTATAAAGTGGATGCCAGCGGGGACAAAGCGGTGACGGAACTGTCCAACCTGGCTTTTATGGGCACCAACGTGATTTCCGGTTCCGCCACCGGTCTGGTGCTGGGCATCGGGGACCACACTCTGTTCGGCAGCATGGCCAGCTCCATGGCCCAGGAGGCTCCGGAAACCAACTTCACCAAAGGAGTGAACTCGGTATCCTGGGTACTGATCCGGTTCATGATGGCCATGGTGCCCCTGGTATTTTTCATCAACGGATTTACCAAAGGAGACTGGGTGTCCGCCTTCCTGTTCGCCATTTCTGTGGCGGTGGGGCTGACGCCGGAAATGCTCCCCATGATCGTTACCACCTGCCTGGCCAAAGGGGCCGTTTCCATGTCGGAAAAAAAGACGGTGGTGAAGAGCCTGAACTCCATCCAGAGTTTTGGGGCCATGGACGTGCTGTGTACGGACAAGACCGGTACCCTGACCCAGGACAAGGTGGCTCTGGAATACCATCTGGATCCCAACGGTCAGTCCAGTCAGCGGGTGCTCCGGTATGCTTACCTGAACAGCTATTTCCAGACCGGGTACAAGAATTTTATGGATCGGGCCATTATTGAAAAAACGGAAGAAGAGGAAAAGGCAGACCCCAAGCTGGTGGATCTGTCGGAAAATTACCGGAAGGTGGACGAGGTGCCTTTTGACTTTGCCCGGCGGAGACTGTCCGTTGTGGTCATCGATCCCAAAAACCGGACCCAGATGATCACCAAAGGGGCGGTGGAAGAAATGCTGGCCATCTGCAGCCAGGTGGAACAGCCGGAAGGGACGGTGGAACTCACCGATGCCCTGCGGAGGAAAATCCGCCAGGTAGCGGACCAGCTGAATGAAGAGGGGATGAGGGTGATCGCCCTGGCCCGGAAAATCAATCCTTCCCCGGTAGGGGCTTTCGGGTCCAAGGATGAACGGGACATGGTGCTCATGGGGTACCTGGCCTTCCTGGATCCGCCCAAGGAAAGCGCCGGTCAGGCCATCCAGGCTCTGAAGGACCATGGGGTCACCACCAAGGTGCTTACCGGGGACAACGAAAAGACCACCCGGTGCATCTGCCGTCAGGTGGGGCTGCCGGTGGAACACATCCTTTTGGGCAGCGACCTGGAAAAAATGGATGACGGACAGTTGGCAGCAGAAGTGGAAGGAACCACCGTGTTCGCCAAACTGTCTCCGGACCAGAAGGCCCGGGTGGTGGGCGCTCTCCAGGCCAAAGGCCATACGGTGGGGTTCATGGGAGACGGGATCAACGATGCCCCGGCTCTCAAGATGGCGGATATCGGGATTTCCGTGGACAGTGCCGTGGATATCGCCAAGGAAAGTGCGGATATCATCCTGCTGGAAAAGAGCCTGATGGTACTGGAAGAAGGAATCGTGGAAGGCCGGAAAACCTACGCCAACATGATCAAATACATCAAGATGACTGCCTCTTCCAACTTCGGGAACATGTTCTCGGTGCTGGCGGCCAGCGCTCTGCTGCCGTTTTTGCCCATGAGCAGTCTCCAGCTGCTGATCTTGAACCTGCTGTACGAAATTTCCTGCATTGCCATTCCCTGGGACAATGTGGACGAGGATTATCTGAAGGTGCCCCGGAACTGGGATGCTTCCAGCATCGGCAGCTTCATGCTGTGGCTGGGGCCCACCAGCTCGGTGTTCGACTGGATCACCTATCTGGTGCTGTATTTCGTGATCTGTCCTCAGATGCTTTCTGGCGGGGTCACCTACAACCACATTGCTGCCGATGCAGTGGTGGGCCAGGGAGTCTTTGCCGGCATGAACCTGCGGGATGCCTATGAGGCCCTGTTCCAGGCCGGGTGGTTCGTGGAATCCATGTGGACCCAGACTCTGGTGATCCACATGCTCCGGACGCCCAAACTGCCTTTTGTCCAGAGCCATGCGTCGGCGCTTCTGACCGCCATGACCGGCAGCGGCATTGCCCTGTGCACCCTGCTGCCCTTTACCGGGGCCCTGGGAAGGGATCTGGGATTCCTGCCCCTGCCAGGGATGTATTTCGGGTTCCTGGCGCTGGTGGTGGCCGGATACATGCTGCTGACCACCAGCATCAAGAAGGCCTACATCCGGCATTACGGGAGCCTGCTGTGACAGGGAAAAGTGAAGAGGGAAGAGCAGGATCGGCGTGGGAGCGGCGAATCCATTGAGATTCCGTAATCGGCTGATGGAAGGAATCTGCGGCCGCAGATTCCGTTGAAGGGAAACGCAGCTGGCGCTGCTAACCCACCACCATTGCGCAGGCGCAACGGTCCCCCGCCCTTGCAAAGGGCGGATATACGCTCGAGCTGGTGCCCATTGTTTTTTGTGGGTACAAGGGCGTAAGGCCCGCGTATCCACTATCCGCCCTTTGCAAGGGCGGGGGACCAGCCGCAAGGCTGGTGGTGGGTTAGCTGCCGCAGGGCAGCGTTTCCCTTCAGGGAACCCGCTGAGAGCGGGTTCCTTCCAAAACAATGAACGACGAACGACGAACGATAAACGATTATTCCCGAAAGGAGCGATTGCCATGATGAATCTGATGAACGTGGAACCGGTATTCTGGATCGGAATAGGAGCCGTGGCGGCAGTGATCTGCCTGATGCAGGCAGTCTGTTGGACCCGGGAACCGAAGATGCGGAAGAATGGATGAAAGAGGGGCTGTTGCGTATGCAACAGCCCCTCCTTTTTTACGTTAACTCCCATTCCCTCCTGCTCCTTGTTATGCTACAATAAACCGGTATGCAGGTCAGCTGACTTGACAATATAACGGGGAGAGAGAACAAGATGGAGTATACGGAATCAGAGAATCTGGAGACGGCAGAGGAGGAGAACGGGAACCTGGAAGTCCGCCGGCTTACTTTTACAGAAGCGGTGATGCTGGTGGTGGGGGCCACCATCGGATCCGGGGTGCTGGGCCTGGCCTATGCCAGCCGGAAGGCAGGGTGGCCGGTGCTGCTCACCTGGCTTCTGGCAGCCGGGTTTCTTTCGGTGGCGTCCATGCTCTATGTGGCGGAAACAGCCCTGCGCACCCGGCGGCCTTTGCAGCTGTCCGGACTGGCGGAAAAATATGTGGGGAAGGCCGGATCCTGGCTGATCTTCTTTTCTGTGGGAGCTACCAGTTTCTGCAGCCTGATCGCCTACATCACCGGCTGCGGAAAGATTCTCAGCACCTTCCTGGGCCTGCCCCTGGAAGAAGCCAGCCTGCTGTTTTCCATCGGGGCAACCGCTGTGGTCTGGCTGGGCCTGAAAGTTACCGGGGCGGCGGAAAAGTTTCTGGGGCTGGGGATGATCCTGATGCTGGTTCTCCTGGTGGGGGCGTCCTTCCTCCGGGCCCGGGTGCCTCTGGATGAAATCCTCTATGCCCATTGGACCTGGGGTATCCCGGTGTTCAATATTGCCGTATTCTGCTATGCGGTCCAGTACATTGTGCCGGAACTGGCCCGGGGCTTCCGGGACCGTCCGGAAAAGCTGGTGCCGGCCATCCTGGGAGGCACGGGGATCTCTTTCCTGATCCTGGCCCTGGTGCCCCTGGCGGTGTTTTTGATGCTGCCAGGGAAGGAAATCACGGAAGTGGCGTCTCTTTCCTGGGGCAGGGCCCTGGAGAATCCGCTTTTCTATTTGTTGGTGAATTTCTTTGCCTTCTGTGCCATGCTTACCTCCTTCTGGGCCATTGCTGAAAGCTTCCTTACCAACTGCATCGAGCGGCTGGGGTTCCGGTCGGAACGGGATATCCGGAGCCGGGCCCTGTGTCTGGCTTTTATTGTGATTCCGCCCATTTTCCTGGCCAGCAGCGGTTTGGTGGGCTTTGTCAGCGCCATTTTCAGCGCCGGCACCTTCGGGGGCATCATCATGTCCGTGCTGCCGGTGTTCATGCTCCGGAGCGCCCGGAAAAAAGGAGACCAGGAACCCTGCTGGCAGTGCGGCTGGCTGGCCGCCCGACCCATCCAGGAACTGGTCCTTGTGGTGTTCCTGGCCTCCGGCGTTTACGCCCTGCTGAGCATGGCAGGGATGCTGCCCAAGGGGTGGTGAAAAAAAGGGTGTGTGAAAAAATTCACACACCCCCGTTCGCGGGCCGCGACCCAAAAAAGGACTGTTGCTTACGCAACAGTCCTTTTTTCATTCAATTCCTGTTTTTTTCTCCCACCAGTTCTCCCACGCTGTCTTCCTGCTGTCCTTCCTCGTCTTTTCCTACACAGTAGGAGGCGAAAAGGGAGCCGGACACGTTGTGCCATACGGAGAAGATGGCACCGGCGATGCCGCCGGCGGCGGTAAAGTACATCAGAGCCAGGGTGGAGGCCAGGCCGGAATTCTGCATGCCCACTTCAATGGTCATGGCCCGGCACTGGGCTTTGTCCAGCCCGAACCGGCGGGCGAAGAATCCGCCCAGCACCATGCCGCACAGGTTGTGGAGGATCACCACACAGAGGATCACCAGTCCGTTGTCCACAATGGCCCGGCCGGACATGGACACCACGCAGCCTACGGTGAGGATCACCACCAGGGCGGACAGCATGGGCATCACCCGGATTACCCGGCTGACCTGCCGGGGGAAGAAATAATTCATCCCGATGCCCAGGACGAGGGGCAGCAGCACCATTTTCACAATGGAAACCATCATGGACACAAAGTTGATATCCACCCAGGTGCCTGCAATGAACCACACCAGGAAGGGGGTCACAAAGGGGGCCAGCAGGGTGTTCACCATGGTCATGGAAACCGACAGGGCCACATCTGCGTGGGCAATGTAGGAAATCACATTGGAAGCGGTGCCTCCCGGGCAGCAGCCCACCAGCACCACCCCGATGGCAATGGCCTCAGGAAGGCGGAACAGGTGGATCAGCCCGAAAGCCACGGCGGGCATAATGGTGAATTGGAGCAGGGTCCCGATGGCCACGTTTTTTGGCTGGCGGAACACGTTCCGGAAGTCATCCGGGGTCAGGCTCATGCCCATGCCGAACATGATGATGCCCAGAAAGGTGGGAATCTGGGGGGCCAGAGGCTTCATGAGCCCTGGCTCCAGGATCCCCAAAAATCCGATGAGCACCACTCCCACGGACATGTACCGGGTGCAGAAACGTACGATTCCATCCACCATCCGGTCAGCCCTCCAGCACTACATTGTCGATGAGCCGGGTGGTCCCGAACTTCACCGCCACGGCCAGCAGCACACGGCCGGCAATGGGGCCGGTGACTTCCGTCAGTCCGGGCATGCCGTAGAGTTCCACATAGTCGATGTTGCTCATGGGTTCGGCCTTGATTTCAGCCGTTACCTGATCCACCAGCTTCCGGGGATCCCGCTCACCGGCAGCAAAGGCCTCTTTGGCGTGTTTCAGGCTCCGGGAAAGGACCAGCGCCGCCTTCCGTTCTTCCGGAGACAGGTACACATTCCGGGAACTTTTGGCCAGTCCGTCAGATTCCCGAATGATAGGCATAATACGAAGTTCAACATTCATAAACAAGTCTTCCACCATCCGGCGGAGGACTTCCGTCTGCTGGGCGTCTTTCAGCCCGAAATAGGCCCGGTCGGCCTGAGAAAGATTAAACAGCTTGGTGCATACCGTTGCCACACCCCGGAAATGGATGGGGCGTGTGCGGCCGCAAAGAACCTTGGTGATATTGCCCGTCACTTCCACCCAGGTCATATCCTGGTGGGGATACATTTCAGCCGGCGAAGGAGCAAAGATGGCCGTGGCACCGGCGGCTTCCGCGACTTTTTCGTCTGCGGCCAGCTTCCGGGGATAGGCATCATAGTCTTCGTTGGGGCCGAACTGGGTGGGGTTTACAAAGTCGCTGACGATGACCACGTCATTTTCTTTGGCAGCGGCTTTGATCAGGGAGGCATGGCCTTCGTGGAGGGCACCCATGGTGGGCACCAGACCGATGGTTTTGCCTTCTTTTTTCACAGTGCGGACAAAGTCCTTCAGATCTTTTACGGTACGGAACAGTTGCATAATGACAACACCTTTCGGTGAAAGTCCTGGAATATCCAGTACCCATAAGAGAGAGGGGCACCTTGCCGTCCCAGTCTTTCGATATGTTTTTGGTTCCGGTTCCGAATGGATCCTGACCATGGGGATCATGGCCTGCGCGCGGTCCAGTAACGGATAACCATATATTGGATGGAACCCTAAATTTATCTCCTGCCAGAAGCTCCATCATTCGGGTAACTATTATACGCGAAATAAAAGAATTGTCAAGACAATAAGAAAAAAGTTAACGAAAAGGAGGCTGCTGAGGCAGCAGCTCCGTCAACAGTCAGCTGTCAACGGCTGAAGGAAGGAATCTGCGGCTGCAGATTCCTTTGAAGGGAAACGCAGCTGGCGCTGCTAACCCACCACCCATGCTGCGCATGGATACCCCCGCCCTTGCAAAGGGCGGATATACGCTCGGGCTGGTGCCCATTGCTTTTTATAACATTAGAAAGCCTCACCTATGCATTCCAAACAAGGGGCCTTGCGCCCCGCGTTTCTATCCGCCCTTTTCAAGGGCGGGGGACCGTTGCGCTTGCGCAATGGTGGTGGGTTAGCAGCCCTTGGGGCTGCGTTTTCCTTCAGAACCATCTGCTCTTAGCAGATGGTTTCCATCGGCCGCTGATCATTGACCGTTGACTGCTGACAAGGGAGTGTGCCGCACGCAACGTGCAGCACACTCCCTTTGTATACATAATAATCCTACAAATTCAGTAAACATCGTAACAATTTTCTCGTTTTCGAGATAATTGTTTGTGAACTATTTGTGAACCGATTTACACAAACCGTATTTTGCGTATAATCGTAATTGTTCGAAGTAATACGAACAGTATTTCCAAAACAAGATATAATGATTGCAAATCAAATGAAAGCAGGGATGGCTATGATGATCAAACTCGAGCACGTCAACAAATACTTTGGCACCAACCATGTATTGAAGGACGCCAACCTGGAAGTGAAAGAAGGGGAAAAACTGGTAATCATCGGGCCATCTGGTTCAGGGAAATCCACCACAGTTCGGTGCATGAACTTCCTGGAGGAACCTACCGACGGGCATGTGTACATCAATGGTACAGAACTCACCCACAAGAACCGGACCCAGATCATCCGGGACAACATGTCCATGGTATTCCAGCAGTTCAACCTGTACCCGCACATGACGGTACTCCAGAATCTGACCCTGGCCCCCATGAAGCTCCGGCACAAGAGCAAAGAGGATGCGGAAAAAACCGCTTACCATTATCTGGAAGTGGTGGGGCTCCGGCACAAAGCCAATGTGTATCCCACCACCTTATCCGGCGGACAGCAGCAGCGAATCGCCATTGCCCGGGCCCTGTGCGACGAAAGCAAGATCATCCTGTTCGATGAACCCACCTCGGCCCTGGATCCGGAAACCATCCAGGAAGTGCTGGACGTGATGATCAAGCTGGCCAAGGAAGGGAACATCACCATGGTGGTGGTGACCCACGAAATGGGCTTTGCCCGGCAGGTGGCCGACCGGATCATCTTCATGGAAGACGGCCGGATCATCGACGAAGGCACACCGGACCACTTCTTCGTGAACCCCACCAATGAACGGGTGAAGAAGTTCTTAAGCAAGATTATCCGCTGATTACCACCTGGCGATAATCATAGAGCAGCAAGGAAGCATTTGAAGGAGGTTTTATCATGAAAAGTTTGGGCAAGCTGAGAAAGATCTTTGCAGTAGGGGTCACCGTACTTATGGCCGTATCGCTGTTTGCAGGGTGCGGGGACGAGAAAAAAAGCGCTGACAGTGGTAAATCCTCCAATGTAGCGGAAGACATCGCCGCCATCAAGAAACGCGGGGTCCTGCGGGTAGGCGTCAAGAACGTCACCAAGGGCTTCGGGTATCAGGATCCGGCCACCGGGAAATTCACCGGGCTGGAAGTTGACCTGAGTGCAGAACTGGCCAAGAAACTGGGAGTGGAAGTGGAATACACGCCGGTAACGGCAGCCACCCGTACCGCTCTTCTGGATTCCGGAGACATCGATATGGTTGCCGCAACCTTCACCATCACTCCGGAACGGAAAAAGAGCTGGGATTTCACCACTCCCTACTATACAGACCATGTTGGGGTGCTGGTGGAAAAAGCCAGCAACATCAACAGCCTGGCTGACCTGAAAGGGAAAGTGGTAGGGGTATCCTCCGGATCCACCTCCGCCAGAGCCCTGGTGGAAGCCATGATCAAGGCCAAAGTCATCGACGGGGACGGTTTCGATCCCAAGAGCTTCGATGCAGCTACCTGGAACAAGGGGGTAAGCTTCAAACAATACGCCGATTATCCGGCCATTTCCACGGCTCTGACTTCCGGCGAAGTATCCGCCTTCTGCGTGGATAAATCCATCCTGGCCATCTACCACACCGACGACAGGACCTTCATCAAGGAAGAATTCGCGCCTCAGGAATACGGCCTGGCCACCAAGAAGGGCTCCGGCATGAGCAAGTTCTGTGAAGAAGCTGTCCAGGGCTGGCTGAAAGACGGCACCATCAAGAAACTGGAAGCCAAATACAACCTGGATAAATAACGTGAGAAAGTAAATGCAAGGTGGGAAGCGGCAATCCTCCAATTTCGCGGGATTGCCCTTCTCTTTCAACAGGAGGCAATGATTATGGGCGGTTTATTTTCAGAAAAAGCATGGGAAGTGGTCCTGACCCACAAGGCCAGCTTCCTCCAGGGACTGGGGGTGACGGTGGAAAGTGCCCTGGGGGGCATTGTAATCGCCACCGTACTGGGCATCCTGCTGGGGCTCATGGGCGTGAGCACCAGACGGCTTCCCAAAACCATCAACCGGATCTACGTGGAAGCCATCCAGAATACACCGCTCATCCTGCAGCTGTGTCTTCTCTATTATGCCTGCTCCTTCTCCGGACACAAGATCGGGGTGCTGGCAGCAGGGATCATCGCCCTGGGCATCTATCACGGCGCCTATATGGCAGAAGTGATCCGGGCAGGGATCGAATCCATCCCCAGAGGCCAGTTTGAGGCGGCGGACGCCCAGGGGTTCGATTACACCCAGAAAATGGCCTACATCATCCTGCCCCAGACGGTGAAGGTGATCCTGCCTCCTACGGTGAACCAGATCGGGAACCTGATCAAGAACACCGCAGTGCTGTACATCATCGGCGGGGCGGACCTGATTTCGTCCACCTACAACTTCGTCACCGGGGCCAACACCGGGGGTTCCTACGCACCGGCCTACATTGTGTGCGGGATCCTGTTCTTCATCATCTGCTTCCCCCTGTCCACCCTGGCAGGCCGCTGGGAAGCCAAGCTGAAGGCCCAGGACGAAATGATGAATGCCTGAGGAGGAATAGAGTATGAGTACATTAGTCGGCAGCTTTGCCATCCTGAAAAATCCGGACATTATGTCCTTTATGCTGAAGGGAGCCTGCTTCACCCTGCTCCTGGCGGTGGTTTCCATTACCGCCAGCCTGGGGGTGGCTTCCGTCCTGGCCCTGGTGCGGAACTACTGCACCCGTCCGGCGGAAAGAGTCTTCCGCTGGGCTGCCACTGCCTACATCGAACTGTTCCGGAACACACCGCTTCTGTTCTGGATCTTCATCGGCACCGTTTTCTTCCCCGCTCCCGGGGTGCGGCGGATCCTGGGGCTCAGTTCCGTGGAAACCAAGCTCCTGTTCAAGTGCACCATTGCCCTGACCATCTTTGAATCCGCCATCATTGCGGAAATCATCCGGGGCGGCCTGAACGCCATTTCCAAGGGGCAGTTCGAAGCGGGCTATGCCCAGGGCTTCAACATCGTCCAGGTGATGTGGTACATCATCCTGCCCCAGGCCTTCCGGAAGATCATCCCCACCCTGATGAGCCAGGTGATCACCATCATCAAGGATACCTCCTTTATGGCCAACGTGGCCACCATCGAACTGATGGCCCGGGTGAACAAGGTGCTGGGAGGGGCCGCCATGTACAATGGCACCGGCACCATCAACGTATCCGACGTGTTCGTGCTGTTCGGGTTTGCGGCCCTGGTGTATTTCGTCATCAACTACAGCCTGTCCTGCGCTATCCGCCATGTCCAGGCCAACCTGGAAAAGGTGGGGGATTCAGAACCGGTGGCTGATGTGCCGGCCAATGTGGAAATGGCAAAATAAATCTTAAAAAACTGTTGACAGGAATCGGCTTTTCGTGTAGAATAATCTTCGTTGAGATTCCCCGATAGCTCAATGGTAGAGCACTCGACTGTTAATCGAGTTGTTGTAAGTTCGAGTCTTACTCGGGGAGCCAATTGCAAATCATGCCGGACGGATGTCCGGCTTTTTTTAAATTTACAGGGGTTCGCCGCTTCCCCGGCAGCACTGCAGTCAGAGAGAATATGAGGTGTTTCATTTGGTTGGAATTTTAACGGTCGATCAGAATAAGTGTGTTAGATGCGGGATCTGCTCCAAAGTCTGTCCCAGCTGTATCATTGAAATGGGTGAAAACGGCCCGGTGTGCATCAATGATATGTCCTGCATGTCCTGCGGCCACTGTGTATCCGTCTGTCCCACCGGTGCTCTTGATAATTCCCGCTGTCCCTATGCCGAAACCGAACCCATCCCCATGCCGGTGCTGGATTCCCAAACGGCCTACAACTTCCTGCGGATGCGCCGGAGCATCCGGAACTTCACTCCGGAAC
Organism: Acidaminococcus sp. HCP3S3_H5; assembly: GCF_052122235.1. NCBI lineage: Bacteria > Bacillati > Bacillota > Negativicutes > Acidaminococcales > Acidaminococcaceae > Acidaminococcus > Acidaminococcus sp. HCP3S3_H5. Next base: position 432,666 of record NZ_JBQKCS010000001.1, on the reverse strand, counting down.
TGGTCAGTGAAGACAAGATGAGACAGCTGCTGGACATTGCCCGGTATGCACCTACTGCTGCCAATTCCCAGGGGCTTTACTACATTGTGGTGTCCGACCAGGGACTGATCCGGAAGATCTGCGACTGTGTGGCGGACTGGATGCAGGAAGAAATCGACAACAACTCTCCCCGCCGCCGGTATTTCCGGAAGGTACTGGAAGTGTACCGGGGCCGGGGCATCGACATCATCGGCCGGAATGCCAAACAGCTGGTTTTCGCACTGGCCCGGCGGCTGAACGTGACCGGCGTGAGCAACTGTGAACAGGCCTGGGCCTATGTGGAACTGTATGCTCCCACCCTGGGCCTGGGAACCACCATTATGGGCTTTATTGAAACCTGTGCCCGGGCAGATTACGCCCCGCTGCGGGAACTGCTCCAGGTACCCCAGAAACAGGTCATCGTCGGAACTCTGCTGGTAGGGTATCCCAAATACAAGTACAACCGGCTGGTGAACCGCCAGCATCTGAAGGTGGAGTTCCGGTAATAAAGGAGCTGATACCATGATCCAGGGCAAGACCATTATTTGTGAAGAAGTGTTCGTCCAGCTGGTCCGGCTGGCGGCAGAACGGGTGGACCGGGTGAACCTGTGGGAACACACCGGCGGGGGGCTCATGTCCTTTGCCAAAGGGCTCACCGGCAAGAACACTCCGGCGGTGGCGGTGGAAAAGACCGACGCGGAAGTGGCGGAAAACGGCACGGTGAAAAAAGGCCATGTGGCCTTCACCCTGAAGGTGTCCGTGGCATGCGATACCTCCATCCCCGACACCATTGAACAGCTGCGGGAAGCCGTGGTGAGAGAAGTGGTGCGGATCACCGATTTCCAGGTGGACCGGGTGGACATTATCGTGGCCCAGCTGGAAGAGGCGGAACAGGCGCCGGAACCCGAAAAACCGGAGAAAACAGAAGAAAGCCCTGCAGAGGCAGGGGAGTGAGAGAAGGGGCTGTTGCTTGGGCAACAGCCCCTTTGTCAGCAGTCAGCGGTCAACTGCCGATGACGGGGCTATTTTCACCTTGGCAGTACGATAAAAATAGGTGCACAGCCAAAAGTCCGCCCTGGGAGGGGCGGGGGACCGTGCGGAGCACGGTGGTGGGGGCATCGGCGATAGCCGATATTTTGCAGAAACGATGGACAACAGCAGTACAATAAAATAGATGCACAGTCAAAAGTCCGCCCTGGGAGGGGCGGGGGACCATCCGCAAGGATGGTGGTGGGGGCATCGGCGGCAGCCGATACTTTGCAGGAATGATGGACAACAGCGGGGTGTCCGGCAGGAGCACGATCTTCATATCCGCAGGTCTCGCTGCAGGATTCCAGGACGGTTGAACCATCCCCCCGCCAAGGTATTCGGTCCTTTCAGGACCTCATGCCCCCACCACCATTGCGCAGGCGCAACGGTCCCCCGCCCCTGCAGGGCGGACTTGGCCTCCGGCCTTGCTTTATAACTGCAAATATAATATTATAAGATAATTCAGTATAATTTCAAGGAGTGTTGACTTTGGCTGGCAGGAACGAAATCCCGGATTACCTGAAAAACTTTTCTCATAAGATGAGGAAAAACATGACAAAAGAGGAACGGCACCTTTGGTTCGACTTTTTCCGGAAATATCCTGTACGGGTGAAACGGCAGGTCATCATCGGAAAGTATATTGTGGATTTCTGCTGTGAACGGGCTCAGGTGATTATCGAACTGGACGGTGGACAGCATTATGAGACGGAAAATAAAAAAGCCGATGCTGAACGGACCCGGCACCTGGAACGGCTGGGATTCTTGGTCCTGCGGTATTCCAACCGGGATGTGATGAGAAATTTTTCCGGAGTGACAGAGAACATCGATCGGATAATCCGGGAAAGAATGAAGACGTTGGGAACAATATGAGCCGTTGCCGGCTAAAGTCCGCCCTGGGAGGGGCGGGGGACCGTGCGGAGCACGGTGGTGGGGGCATCGGCGATAGCCGATACTTTGCAGGAACGATGGACAACAGCAGTACAATAAAATAGGCTGCACAGCCAAAAGTCCGCCCTGGGAGGGGCGGGGGACCATCCGCAAGGATGGTGGTGGGGGCATCGGCGGCAGCCGATACTTTGCAGGAATGATGGACAACAGCGGGGTGTCCGACAGGAGCACGATCTTCATATCCGCAGGTCTCGCTGCAGGATTCCAGGACGGTTGAACTATACCCCCGCCAAGGTATTCGGTCCTTTCAGGACCTCATGCCCCCACCACCATTGCGCAGGCGCAACGGTCCCCCGCCCCTGCAGGGCGGACTGGGCCGCTGGCCGTTGACAGGGCTGCTGCTCACCGCAGCAGCCCCTTTCTCTTGCCTCTTTTCCCCATTTGTGCTATGATAATAGCAAACAAATGTTTAGTAAAACAAACGAAAGTGGGGAGAGTCATGGAACAGCGAATCTATGGGGCCATTGATCTGAAATCTTTCTATGCCTCGGTGGAGTGTGTGGAGCGGGGACTGGATCCTCTGGATGCCTGTCTGGTGGTGGCGGACCGGAGCCGGTCGGACCGGACCATCTGTCTGGCGGTGTCCCCGGCTTTGAAGCACTGGGGGATCCCGGGCCGTCCCCGGCTGTTCGAAGTGATCCGCCAGGTGGAAGAAATGAACACCCTCCGTCGGGGATGGCTCCGGGGCCGCCCTTTTTCAGGGAAATCCTTTCTGGCCTCCCAACTGGGCCGGGACCGGACCCTGGAGGTGGATTACATCACCGCCATGCCCCACATGCAGCGGTACATGGAAAAAAGCGCCCAGGTGCTCCAGGTGTACCTCCAGTTCATGGCCCCGGAGGACATCCACGTGTATTCTGTGGACGAAGTGCTCCTGGACCTGACCCCTTATCTGAAATCCGGAGGCTGGACTCCTTACGGCCTGATCCGGGAGATGATCCGCCAGGTGCTGAAGGAAACAGGGATCACCGCCACTGCCGGCATCGGCACCAACCTGTATCTGTGCAAGGTGGCCATGGACATTGTGGCCAAGCACATGGAACCGGACCGGGACGGGGTGCGGATCGCTTCCCTGACGGAAAAGACCTACCGGCAGCTGCTGTGGGACCACTGCCCTCTCACGGATTTCTGGCGGATCGGGCCGGGGATCACCCGGAAACTCCAGCGGTACGGCATGTACACCATGGGGGCGGTGGCCCGGATGTCCCTGGAAGATCCGGACCTGTTGTACCATCTGTTCGGGGTGAATGCGGAACTGCTCATCGACCATGCCTGGGGCTGGGAACCCTGTACCCTGAAGGATATCCGGGCCTATGAGCCCATGAGCAGCAGCCTGGGGTCCGGCCAGGTGCTCCAGCAGCCTGCCACTGCGGAAACGGCCCGGCTGCTGCTGTGGGAGATGGCGGACCTTTTGGCCCTGGACCTGGTGAAGAAGCACCGGGTGACGGATCAGCTGGTGCTGACCCTGGGTTACGACCGGTGCAATCTGGAAGACCCGGAGCGGCGCCGGTCCTACCGGGGAAAGGTGGCAGCGGACCATTTCGGCCGGCCGGTGCCCGTCCACGGCCACGGGTCCCGGAACCTGCCGGGTGGGTACACTGCTTCAGGACAGGTGATCAGGGAGGCGGCCCTGGGGCTTTTCCACCAGGTGGCCGATCCCCAGCTGCTGATCCGGAAGATCTCCCTTACCGCGGAACATGTGAAGGCCCCGGAGGCCCTGCGGTTGCTGGGGGCCGAAACGGACCTGTTTGCCCGGGAAGAGGCACCGGTGTACGCCCGGGGCCGGGAGGAGGAACTCCAGGAAACCATCCTGGCCATCCAGGACCGGTACGGGAAGAACGCCCTGCTCCGGGGGAGCAACCTGCTGCCCGGGGCCATGACCCGGGAGCGGAACGGCCAGGTGGGAGGACACCGGGCATGAAGCCGTATGAAGATATGCTGGATCTGCCCCGGCCCAGGATCTCCGGCCATCCCCGGATGGACCGGAAGAAGCGGGCGGCCCAGTTTGCCCCTTTTGCGGCCTTGAACGGTTATGAGGAACTGGTGGAAAAGGCCCTCCGGCGCCATGAGGCGGCGGTGGAGGCCCAGGTGGAACGGATCCGGGACCCGGAAAAACCATAATGTATTTTTATGCATAAAATGCAAATAATAAATCTGTCCCTACGGCTCTATCTGTGTTATAATGTTCCTATTCTATAAAGGCTGGGCCCAGTGCACCAGTGAATGAGGGGTGGTCATGATGTTTAAAGTATTTATCGACGGCGGCGAAGGAACGACCGGCCTGCGGCTGGCCCAGCGGCTGAAGCAGCGGACGGATATCGAACTGCTCACCATCAGTTCGGACCTGCGGAAGAACCTGGATGCCCGGCTGGAAAAGATCGACCAGGCGGACGTAGCCTTTCTGTGCCTGCCCGATGCCGCGTCCCGGGAAGTGGCGGCAGCCGCCAAGGACTGCGACACCAAGATCATCGACACCTCCACGGCCTTCCGGTGCGACCCGGCCTGGGCCTACGGGTTCCCGGAACTGGGCCCCTCCTACCTCCATGCCATCCAGGAGAGCAGCCGGATCTCCAACCCGGGCTGCCATGCCACCGGTTCCATTGCCGTGCTGGCGCCCCTGGTGAAGGCCGGGTTCATTGCTTCGGACGGGCTCTATACCCTTACTTCCCTGACCGGGTATTCCGGCGGGGGCAAGAAGATGATCGCTTCTTACGAAAATCTCCATGACAAGGAACTGGATGCTCCCCGGATCTACGGGCTGAACCAGCAGCACAAACATCTGCCGGAAATCCTGAAATATGCCGGACTGGAACAGTCTCCCATTTTCCTGCCCATTGTGGCGCCCTATTATGCAGGCATGCTGGTGACCGCCGGGTTCCAGATGCCCCAGGACCTGAGCCTGGCAGCGGTACGGAAGATGTATGCGGATTTCTACAGGGACCAGGCCTTCATCACAGTGGTCCAGAACGAGGAACTGCCCAAGATGCTGGGGTCCAACACCCTGGCCGGGAAGGATTCCCTGCGGATCTATGTGTGCGGCAACGAGGACCGGTTCACCGTGTCCGCCCAGTTCGACAACCTGGGGAAAGGGGCCAGCGGTGCAGCCATCGAAAACATGAACATCGCCATGGGCCTGGATCCGGAAACGGGATTGGAATTGTAAGGTGCTGCGGAGCAGCACCAGCTGGCAGTCACGAGTCATCAGTCACTAGCCGAAAGAGAGAACCCGTCCTTTGGGCCGGGTTCTTTTCATGCAGGGGGACGAAAATTTTGCGGGCGGCCGGGCCTGCCGCCCCTACGGAACCGGAAGCAAAACGGAACTGTGGGGCAGACAGGGAAAATACAGATCCACAGGGATGCCGTAGGGGGCGCAGGCCCGGCGCCCCGCCAACATACACAAGGAGGGACACCCATGGAATACTGGGATATTTACGACAGCAACAAACAGGTCACCGGCCGGAAAATGGTCCGGAACGACTGGCATATGAAACCGGGGGACTACCATCTGACGGTGCTGGCCCTGATCCGGGACCCACAGGGGAGGATCCTGATTACCCAGCGGAAGGCGGACAAGGAATGGGCTGCCCTGAAATGGGAAATCCCCGGAGGCGGAGTACGGGCGGGAGAAACTTCTCAGCAGGCGGTGCTCCGGGAAGTGGGGGAAGAGACCGGGCTCCATTTTGCTCCGGAAGAGGCCCGGTGCATCCATACCTACCGCAGCGACAGCCCGGAGGAACAGAACAATTATTTTGTGGATATTTATGAATTTCGAGGAGATTTTACCCGTGACCAGGTAAAGATCCAGGAAGACGAAGTGGAAAGCTTCCGGCTGGCCACCCCTGCCCAGATCCGGGAACTGGGAAAACAGGATGATTTCCTTCACTATCACAGAATCGAGGGATTGCTGACTATGGACATCAAAAAAATCACCATTGCAGGAGCAGGGACCATGGGGTATTCCATGGCGGATATTTTCGCCCAGAACGGGTATGAAGTGACCTTGTGGAACCACCGGCAGCCCACCCTGGACAAGGCCAGAACGAAGATCTCGGCGGGCGCGGCGGACAAAATCACCTATACCACCAGTATGGACGCCTTCCGGGGCCGGGACCTGATCGTGGAATCCATTGTGGAGGACATGGAGGCCAAACTGGCTTTTTACCGGGAAATGAGCCCCCTGGCAGATCCGGAAACCATCATTGCCACCAACACTTCCGGCCTGTCCATCAACAAACTGGCGGCAGCGGTCACCGGGCCGGACCGGTTCCTGGGGATGCACTGGTTCAATCCGCCCACCCTGATCCCTCTCATTGAAATCATCAAAAATGAGAAGACCCGGCCGGATGTGGCCAAAACCATCTATGACCTGTCCCTGGCCATCGGGAAGAAACCGGCCCTGGTGGAAAAGGATGTACCCGGGTTTGCCGCCAACCGGATCCAGCTGGCCGTGCTCCGGGAAGCCCTGGCCCTGGTCCGGGACGGGGTGGTCAGCGTGGAAGGGGCCGATGCGGTGATGAAATACGGCCTGGGCTTTAGGTGGGCCTGCCTGGGGCCTCTGGAAACCGTGGATTTCGGAGGCCTGGATGTGTTCTGCCACATCAGCGAATACCTGATGCCGGATCTGGAAGATTCCCATGAAGTGCCCGCCCTGCTGAAGGAAAAGGTGGAAGCCGGGGATTACGGGGTGAAGACCGGGAAAGGCTTCTATGACTATGCCGGGGACAAGGCCCGGGAAGCCACTGCCGCCCGGGACAAAAAGCTCCAGGCGGTGTATGACGCACTTTACGGAGGAAAGGCATGACAGGCCCCGTCCCCGCCCACTGCAAGGTCTGCCGGGGAGAATGCCTGAAGAGTGTGGAGTTCCTGGTGGGGCTGCCTCCGGAAAAGGTGACCACCCTGCTCCGCCGGTCGGTACGGCTGAAATTGGCCAAGGGGGAGTACCTGTTCCACGAAGGGGAACCCTGTGATGCCATCTACATCATCCACCAGGGCCGGGTGAAACTGTGCACCTACGACCAGGACGGCCTGGAACGGATCGCCGGGATCTTTGTGGAGCATGATACCATCTGGGAAGGGGTACTGGTGCCGGACAGCCGGTATTCCGCCTCGGCCATTGCCATGACGGGGGTGGAGTGCTGCAAACTGGCCCGGAGGGATTTCGAGGAGGCCATCCAGGAACCGGAAGTGGCCATGCGGATCATCGCCCTTTTGAGCAAGAAGCTCCACGACGCCAACCGGCGGAACCTTTTGAAAAGCATCGCCGACCCCAAGGAACGGGTGGCCGGGCTGCTGCTGTACCGGTACCGGCGGCAGACCAGCGACACCATCACCATGCGCCTGGAGGAAATGGCCGGCAGCCTGGCCCTCCGGCCGGAAACCATCAGCCGGAAGCTGAAGGAACTGGAACGGGAAGGGTACGTAAAAAAGACCGGCCAGAGCAGCATCAAGGTCCTGGATCCGGACCGGCTGATGGAGCTGGTGAATTATTGACCCAAATCAAGGAACCTTTTTGCAAAAACACATACAATGAGACCCATCAAGAGGCGTACGAACTGTGACCCCTTTGATGGGGTCTTTTTTTATCAGGAGGTATTATGATCCAGGGACGTATCCATTCCATCGAAACCTTCGGGTCCGTGGACGGGCCCGGAACCCGTTTCATCATCTTTGTCCAGGGCTGCAACATGCGCTGCCTGTACTGCCACAATGTGGACACCTGGAAATGCGGCCAGGGGGGCCAGCTGAAAACCGCTGACGAACTGCTGGACCAGGCGGAGCGCTACCGGCCCTACTGGGGTCCGGAAGGGGGCATCACCGTCAGCGGAGGGGAACCTCTGCTCCAGATGGATTTCCTGCTGGACCTGTTCCGGAAGGCCAAAGCCCGGGGCATCGGCACCTGCATCGACACGGCCGGCCAGCCCTTTACCCGGAAGGAACCTTTCTTCAGCCAGTTCAAAGAGCTGATGGAGGTAACGGACATCCTGCTGCTGGATGTGAAGCACATCGACCCGGAAGCCCATAAAAAGCTCACCGGCCAGCCCAATGACAACATCCTGGACCTGTTCCGGTATCTGTCGGAAATCAAAAAGCCCATCTGGGTCCGGCAGGTGCTGGTGCCCGGGTGGACCGACGATCCAGGGTCTCTGCAGCGGACCCGGGAATTCCTGGACACCCTTACCAACATCCAGCGGGTGGAAGTGCTGCCCTACCACAACATGGGCCTGTATAAATGGGAACAGCTGGGGATCCCCAACAAGCTGAAGGATGTAAAGCCTCCCACCCAGGAAGAGGTGGACAAGGCCCGGAAAATCCTGGGGGCAGTATAAAATAAGTTAGCCTAAGCAAACTTGACTCCAGTCAAGGTTTTAAAATGGAAAAACGGCTATGATTAAGCCATGAAAAACGAACCAACGGGAACTCAAAAAGGAGGATCTGTAATGAACAGCATCAATCAGAATGTTGCATGGAGAGGTTTTAAAGGCGTGAAATGGACGGACGATGTGGATGTCCGGGATTTCATCCAGAACAACTATACCCCTTATGACGGGGACGAAAGCTTCCTGGCAGGGCCTACGGAAGCCACCAACAAACTGTGGGGCAGAGTCCAGGAACTCCAGAAGGAAGAACGGGCCAAAGGCGGCGTATTGGACTGCGAAACGGAAGTGGTCTCCAGCCTGACGGCTTACGGCCCCGGCTACATCGATGAATCCATGAAAGATCTGGAACAGGTGGTGGGCCTCCAGACCGACAAGCCTCTGAAACGGGCCTTCATGCCCTACGGCGGCATCAAAATGGCGGAAGAAGCTGCGGAAACCTACGGGTACAAGGTGAACCCCAAGTTCCACAAGATCTTCACCGAATACCACAAGACCCACAACCAGGCTGTATTCGATGCCTACACCGCTGAAATGCGGAAAGCCCGCCACAGCCATATCGTAACCGGTCTGCCTGATACCTACGGCCGGGGCCGGATCGTAGGGGACTACCGGAGAGTGGCTCTTTACGGCATCGACTTCCTGATCAACAAGAAAAGCGAAGACCTGAACAACTGCGGATGCGGGGTTATGACCGATGACATCATCCGGCAGCGGGAAGAACTGGCGGAACAGATCCGGGCTCTGAAACAGATGAAGGAAATGGCCAAAGTCTACGGCTATGACATTTCCGCTCCTGCCAAGAACGCCAAGGAAGCCGTCCAGTGGCTGTACTTCGGCTACCTGGCTGCAGTAAAGACCCAGAACGGGGCTGCCATGAGCGTGGGCCGCATCTCCACCTTCCTGGATATCTACATCAGCCGTGACCTGGCCGAAGGGACCCTCACCGAAGAACAGGCTCAGGAACTGATTGACCATCTGACCCTGAAATTCCGCATGGTGAAATTCGCCCGGATCCCCTCCTACAACCAGCTGTTCTCCGGCGACCCGGTATGGGCTACCCTGGAAATGGCCGGCATCGGCATGGACGGCCGGCACATGGTCACCCGGAACGACTACCGGTTCCTCCACACCCTGGAAAACATGGGGCCTTCTCCTGAACCCAACCTGACGGTGCTGTATTCTTCCGCACTGCCGGACAACTTCAAGAAATACGCCGCCCACATTTCCATCACCACTTCTTCCATCCAGTACGAAAACGACGATGTGATGAAGCCGGTATGGGGCGATGACTACAGCATCTGCTGCTGCGTATCCGCCACCCAGACCGGGAAGGAAATGCAGTTCTTCGGGGCACGGGCCAACCTGGGTAAATGCCTGCTGTACGCCATCAACGGGGGCAAGGATGAAAAATTCCTGACCAAAGACGGCAAACACATGCAGGTAGGGCCGGAATATGCACCCATCACCTCCGACGTGCTGGACTACGGCGAAGTGATGCACAAATTCGACCTGATGATGGACTGGCTGGCCGGGCTGTACGTGAACATCCTGAACCTGATCCAGTACATGCATGACAAATACTACTATGAAGCGGCAGAAATGGCCCTCATCGACACCGATGTGCGCCGGACCTTTGCCACCGGCATCGCAGGCTTCTCCCATGTGGTGGATTCCCTGTGCGCCATCAAATACGCCAAAGTTTCCACGGTCCGGGATGAATCCGGCCTGGTGGTGGACTACAAGATCGAAGGGGACTTCCCCAAATACGGCAACGATGATCCCCGGGCGGATGAAATCGCTGTATGGCTGCTGAAGACCTTCATGACCAAGCTGCGGAAACACCACACCTACCGGAATTCCGAAGCCACCACTTCCATCCTGACCATCACTTCCAACGTGGTGTACGGCGGCGCCACCGGTGCCCTGCCTGACGGACGGAAGGCCTACACCCCGTTCGCTCCCGGTGCCAACCCGGCCTACGGCGCAGAACAGAACGGCCTCCTGGCTTCCCTGAACTCTGTGGCCAAGCTGCCGTACGAATATGCTCTGGACGGAATCTCCAACACCCAGACCATCGCTCCGGAAACCCTGGGCCACAATGAAGAAGAACAGAAAGCCACCCTGGTACGGGTAATGGACGGCTACTTCGATCAAGGAGCCCACCACCTGAACGTGAACGTGTTCGGCGTGGACAAGCTGATCGACTGCATGGAACATCCGGAAAAACCGGAATATGCCAACTTCACCATCCGGGTATCCGGCTACGCGGTGAAATTCATCGACCTGACCAGAGAACAGCAGCTGGACGTAATCGCCCGCCGCGCTCATCAGAAGATGTAATGTTTTAGTAAGAAGGGGCTGTTGCATGAGCAACAGCCCCTTAGTCGGAAGTCCGAAGTCTGAAGTCGGAAGCCTCAGGACAGGATCCGTCTGGCTGGACGGATCCTTTTGATTCTGCAAAACCAGAATCGCAATCAATCTGAGAGATCATTTCGTCCAAAGGTTCTACACATTCAAAAAATTTGCCTGCAAATTTAACATTCGGCTCCAGGCTCCAGACTTCAGACTCCAGACTTGAGCCGGTTACCTGCAACTGTTCTTGATCAGGTTACAAAAAGTCCTTGACTTTCCTAGTGAAGTAGTGTAGAATCAGAACCATCAAAATCACATACCTTCATCGAGAGCAGCAGAGGGATTTGGCCCTATGAAGCTGCGGCAACCCCCGGAAGGGAAGGTGCCAATTCCAACAGGGATTCCCTGGCAGATGAAAAGCGAGCTCAGTCATCGAAAACACCATCTGCCCAGCAGGTGGTGTTTTTCTTTGGGTGCTTTCGGGAAGGCGAAAAGGAGAGATGTTCATGAAACTGAAGAAATGGATTGCAGCAGCCGTATCCGTCCTGGCCCTGGCCAGCCTGGTCAGCGGCTGCGGCAGCGACAAAAAGGCGGCCGCCCCGGCGGAAAAGAAGACCATCACTGTAGGGATCACCCCCGGGTATTCCGAACAGGTCATGGAAGTGGTAAAGAAGGAAGCGGAAAAACAGGGGCTGAAGGTGGAAATCAAGACCTTCTCCGACTATGTGACTCCGGACCAGGCCCTGGCCCAGAAGGACATCGACCTGAACTCCTTCCAGCATGAACCCTTCCTGCTGGCCTTCAACAAAAAGAACGGCACCAAACTGGTGAGCATCGGCAAGACCTACCTGGCTCCCCTGCGGCTGTATTCCACCAAGATCAAGAACGTGGCGGACATCAAGGACGGGGACAAGATCGCCATCCCCAACGATCCTTCCAACGGAGGACGGGCCATCCTGATGCTGAGCAAACTGGGCCTCCTGAAAGTGAACCCGGATGTGAAGCCCACGGAACTGACCGTCAACGACATCACCGAAAACCCGAAACACCTGCAGATCGTGGAACTGGAAGCTGCCCAGCTGCCCCGGAGCCTGGATGACACCGCCGCTTCCATCATCAACGCCGGGTATGCCAACTCCGCCGGTCTGTCCACGGACCTGGCCATTGCCAAGGAAGACAACACCAGCCCCTATGTGAACATCATTGCCGCCCGGGAAGAAGACAAAGACAACCCCACCTACAAGAAATTCGTCCAGATCTTCCAGAGCCAGCCGGTGAAGGACTACATCCTGGAAAACTGCAAAGGCAACCTGGAACCGGCCTGGTAATTGAGAAAGAAGGGAACGGCAATGAAGCTTACGGAAGAAGAACAGAAATACGCCGCCCATCTCCAGCGGTTCATCCAGTGCGCCACCGTGTCCAACGCCAATGTGGACAAGGTGGACTGGAGCCAGTTTGAAAAACTCCATGAGGCCTTCCGGGAATTCTATCCCCACATCTATCGCCTGATGGAGCTGGATGAAGTGGGCCAGGCAGGCCTCCAGTTCCACCTGAAGGGCACTGGCAGCGCAAAGAAGCCCCTTCTGCTCATGGCCCATCAGGACGTGGTGGAAGTAGGGGACCGGGGCCAGTGGAAATTCGATCCCTTCGGAGGCGAAATCATCGACGGCTGTATCTGCGGCCGGGGCACTACCGACTGCAAGCACCAGCTGCTGGCGGAAATGGAAGCGGTGGAAGCCCTGCTGGCAGAAGGCTGGCGGCCGTCTTACGACCTGTACCTGTCTCTGGGCTACAGTGAGGAAGTGTACCTGGAAAACGATGTGGACGGAGCGGAAAAGCTCACCCGGCACCTGGAAGAGAAGGGGGTCCGGCTGGGCACCGTAGTGGACGAAGGGGGCGGCCTGTTCCCGGTGGGGGACAAGCTGGAAGCCAAGATCGGAGTGGCGGAAAAATCCCCGGTGAACTTCGAGATTTACGCCACCTCTCCCGGAGGCCATTCCAGCCGTCCCGGGAAGGGGACAGCCCTGGGGACCCTGGCCAAAGCCATTGTGGCCATCGAATCCCATCCTTTCCCGTACCGGTTCACTCCCCTGACCCTGGCCCATCTCCAGAAAAGCGCCAAACTCCAGGATGCCGGCCGCCGGGCTATCTATGAAGATCCGGAAGGCCACTGGCAGGAACTGTGCCAGTTGGCCCAGGAAGATCCGGCCCTGGATGCCCTGCTCCACACCACCATCGCCTTCACCATGGCCGAAGCCAGCAAGCAGCCCAATGTGCTGCCCAGCCGGGCGGCGGCCCAGATGAGCGTCCGGGTGCTCCAGGGGGATACGGTGGAATCCTGCGAAAATTACTTCCGCCAGTTCCTGCCGGAAGGGGTGGAAATCCGCCATGTGTCCGGCAAGGACCCGCTGCCTGCTTCCGATCCCCAGAGTTACGGGATCCAGGTGGCGGAAAAGGTGCTGAAAGGCCAGTATGGGGAAAAAGTGGACGTGGTGCCCTTCCTGATGCTGGGAGGCACCGACAGCCACTATTACAAGCGGATCGCCGACAATGTGATGCTGTTCTCCGGGTATCTCCGGGACAGCCGCTGGGGCGCCGCCCACCAGGTGAACGAAAAGATCCCCGCTGATGCCCTGAAGGCCAGTGTGGACTTTTTCAAGGAATTTTTACGGTCTTACTGATATGGAACTGACGTACCAGGTGGATCGGGACCATGCCGGATGCTGCGTCCGCCAGGCAGCCCGGGGTCCCATGCACCTTTCGGAAAAACTCTGGCGGAAAATCAAATGGAACGGCACCATTACCGTGAACGGATCCCCGGTTTCCAGTCCTTCTCACAGGCTGGAGGCCGGGGACCGGCTTGTTTTCCAATGGGAAGAAACGGCGGCGGTGATCCCGGTCCATCTGCCTCTTGCCATTTTGTACGAGGATGAGGACCTGCTGGCGGTGGACAAGCCTGCCGGCATGCTGATCCACCCCACCTGGTCCGGGGCCCGGGATACCCTGGTCCAGGCGGTGGGAGGGTATTTCCGCCAGTCGGGGCAGAAATGCGGCATCCATCCCCTGTACCGGCTGGACCGGGACACCACGGGCCTTCTGCTGGTGGCCAAATCCGCTTTTGCCAAACACGCCCTCACCCGCAGCCACCAGGAAATCTACCGGGAATACCTGGCGGTGTGTGAAGGGGATCTGGCAGAACCCCGGGGCCGGATCCATCTTCCCATCGGCCGGGTGGCAGAAGGGGTGGACCGGTGGATGGTCCGGGAAGACGGACGGCCGGCAGTGACCGATTATGAGATCCTGGCTGGCGGAGGGGACCATACGGTGCTGAAGATCCATCTCCTTACCGGAAGGACCCATCAGATCCGGGTCCATTTCGCCCACAAGGGGCACCCTCTGGTGGGGGACCCGGTGTACGGCACAAGGGACCCAAGGATTGCCCGCCAGGCCCTCCACGCCTGGACCGTCCGGTTCCGCCATCCCAGGACCGGCAAGGAAATATTCCTGGAAGCCCCGGTGCCGGAGGACATGAAGGGGCTGACAGGAAGTCAGGTTTGTACGGCTTTTCTCCCTCAAAATATGCTATAATTGATTAATAAGACCGTAAAGGAGATGGAAACAATGAGACGACAGAAAGGACAGGACATCATCGAATACGCCCTGATGCTTGCCATCATTGTGGGTTTGGGATGGATGGTCTATTCCCATGCGGCCGACGGAGGTCTGCCCAGCTCCATCAATTCCGTCTTCAACAACGCCAGCGCTCTCCTGGGGGAAGCTTCCAAGAAAAAACTCCCGGCCGCCACCACGGCGAAAGATATCATCGAACGGCTCCGGCAGGGACGGTATGAGGGGCTGGCGGATGTGCTCCAGGGGAAACCTTCCAAAACCCTGGTAATTGCTTCGGACAGTGCCGCCGGACAGGAACTGGCCCGGAAGCTGAACATCCAGACCAAAGAAGGGGACGGCTGGTTCGCCAGGGTCCAAACCGATGGGGTAACGGTGTTTTCCTATTACTCCGCAGAGGCAAACAAGGGGATGACCTTCAGTCAGCTGGCAGCAGATTACCAAAAGAATACCAAAACGTATTATGATGCATCTACAGGGGAAAATAAAGCTACGGTAAGGATCACGGAAGGGCTGTTCAACAGCCAGGGGAAAAGTGCCGCGGGTGCAGGGAAGACCGTCTTTGAAAATGTCCCGGGCTACGTGGGACCTTCTCCCAGCGGCAGCGGGTTCATCATCGATCCTACGCGTACCAAAAAATTGAAATAGAAACGGCCGTTTGCGTCAACTTCTTGAACAAACCATGACAAAACCTGCACCTGTGTTGACAGGGCAGGTTTTTTGCTATAAATAAAAAGGTACAGCACATATGCAGGAGGCTTGACAGAATTGAAAACTATGGACCGGCCAAAGCCAATCCCTTCCGGGAAACCCATGGCGGTCTGGTTTCTGCCGCGGCTCCGGAACCGGCTGTCAAGCCAACGGGAGCAGCGGCTTCAGCCGGGAAAACCGTGGAGCTGACGGAATTGAAAAATACCGGCACAAAGGCCATACGGGATCCTTTGGCCGGGGCGGACCCCAAGATCCTGGAAAAGTTCTGCCTGGTAAAGGGCGGAACCTACAAAAAAGTGACCGCCTGCCTCCAGGGGCTGGACAAAAGCGCCACGGGCCTTGACCCGGCGGCTTCCTTCGTCCAGTGACCAGTGACAAGAGACCAGTGACCGGGGGTGTGAATTTTTTCACACCCCCTTCGTATTTTATTTCACCGCTTCCGCAAATTCTCTTCCGTACTTCCGGCACAGCTCCTGGCTGGCCTGGTCCGGGGCCCACTGGCACCGGAGCCCTTCGTTGACCAACTGGAACCCGGCACCGCCCAGCAGTTCCGTGATCTGTTTCACCGCTTCTCCGCTCCAGCCGTAGCTGCCGAAAGCAGCGGCCTTTTTGTTCTTGAACTTCAGGCCCCGGATCATTTCCATAATGCCCCCGATGGAATACAGGAACCCGTAATTGATGGTGGGGGACCCTACCAGGATGGCCTTGGATTTGAACACTTCCGTCACGATGTCGTTTTTGTCATCCACTGCAGAGTTGTAGATCTTCACCGTCAGGGTGGGGTCCGCTTCCATCAGGCCTTCGGCGATGCATTCCGCCATCCGCCGGGTGGAATTCCACATGGTGTCGTAAATCAGGGTCACCTGGTTTTCCTGGTAATTCTGGGCCCATTCCTGGTAGGCCTTGACGATCTGCAGGGGATCATCCCGCCAGATTACCCCGTGGCTGGGGCAGATCATGCTTACCGGCACGCCCATCTTGAGAATCTCGGCGATCTTCCGGGTGACCATGGGGCTGTACAGGTTCAGGATGTTGGCATAATACTTCATGGCTTCCCGGTACAGTTCCCCCTTGTCCAATGCATCATTGAACAGGGTTTCGCTGGCGTAGTGCTGGCCGAATCCGTCGTTGCTGAACAGGATGTTCTCCCCGGTCATGTAGGTGAACATGGTGTCCGGCCAGTGGAGCATGGGAGCTTCGATGAACACCAGCTGAGAGCCCCCCAGGTCCAGGGTGTCCCCGGTCTTCACGGTGACGAAATTCCAGTCCTGGTGATACAGTCCCCGGAGAATGGCTTCCCCTTTCTGGGTGCAGTAGATGGGGGTGTGGGGAATCTCCCGCATCAGGGCCGGCAGGGCACCGCTGTGGTCGTTTTCGTTGTGGTTCATCACAATATAATCAATGGCCTTCAGGTCGATTTCCTGTTTCAGATTGGCCACGAATTCTTCATCAAAGGGCTTCCAGACCGTGTCCATCAGCACCGTCTTCTGGTCTCCCCGGATCAGATAGGAATTGTAGGAGGAGCCTTTTTCCGTAGAATATTCATGGCCATGGAACTCCGTCAGTTCCCAGTCGATTTTCCCAACCCAGGTGACTTTATCCGTAATTTTCTTTCCCATATGAAACATCTCCTTTGGCAGCAGTCTGTTTTTCCATGGTTCAAGTATACATGGAATAACCGGGAAAATCCGTTGTCAGTACAACAATTGGAAGAGCAGCAACCCGCTCTGGCATCTCTGGCTCATATGGGGTACAATACAGATAATGCTTGTCCATTTGCCCGTGTCCAATTTTCTGCAATTGAAAGGTGGTATTTCCATGAAAATCAAACGTGTTCTGGCCATCCATGACCTTTGTTCTTTCGGCCGCTGTTCCCTGACGGCGGCCATGCCGGTGCTGTCCGCCATGGGACACCAGGTGTGCCCGTTCCCTACGGCTCTGTACAGCAACAACCTGACTTACGGGAAATTCGTTTCCCGGGATCTGACGGACCTGATGGCCGGGTACCGGGACCAGTGGAAGGCACTGGGCCTTGGGTTCGATGCGGTGTACAGCGGTTTTTTGGCAGGGCCTGCCCAGGTGGAGCAGGTAATCGCCGCCATTGAGGAATTTGCCGGGGAAGACCGGATTGCCGTGGTGGACCCGGCCATGGGAGATGACGGGAAGCTGTACCCGGTGTTCGATGCTTCCATGGTGGAAGCCATGAAGAAACTGGTGGCCCATGCCACTCTGATCACCCCCAACTATACGGAAGCCTGCCTCTTGACAGATACGCCCTGGAAAGACGCAGCCCCCACTGACGACGAGCTGGAAGCCCTTTGCGACAAGCTGCTGGCCCTGGGACCCAAACAGGTGGTGATCACCAGTGTGCCCTGCGATAAGGAACATCTGAAAATCGTCAGCAGTGAACCCAGCCAGCTGTTCCCGGAAGCCTATGAAGTGAAGAAGCTGCCCTTTGCCACCTGCGGTACAGGAGATGTGTTCACCAGCACCCTTTTGGGCTATGTGCTCAATGGCAAAGATCTGAACCGGTGCGTCCAGGAAGCGGCGGATTTTGTCAGCTATGTCATCGACACCACTCTCAAAGCCGGTACCGACCCCAAAGAAGGGGTGGTCCTGGAAGGATGCCTGTGGAAGCTGCTGTTCCCCCAGTCCAAGAACTGCACCACCTGCATGGCGTAAGGGAGTGAAGGAAAGAGGAGGCTGTTGCTCTTGCAACAGCCTCCTCTTTCGGTTTATAATAAAGATTGGTGAAAAAATGTTTGCTTTTGGCTGAAATTCTTTCCAGTTGGGAGAAAGGGGGAGGGGCATGGAATTTGTGAAGAAGACACCGGAGGAGAAGGCGGCCAGTTTCCGGCTGCTCCAGAAAATGTATGCTTCAGAGCCCATCAAGCCCCGGACCCCGCCCGAACCGCTGCCCCCTTTGCTCCAGCAGCTTCGGGCCATGGAAAAGGACGACTCCAGCCGGTATGAGACCACTCCGGAACTGTTCGTCCGCCAGGGGAAACTGGCGGCGGATTACGAGGATGACACCGTGTACGACCTGCCGGTACTCCATTACTATCCCACCTACCGGGTGCTTACGGACAAAGAGCTCCGGGGGTATTTCGGCTGGCGGACCCGGCTCCGGCATCAGCAGCTGGAACGGACCTCTCTGACCTATGCTTTCCTTTATATATACGAACTGCTGAACCAGATCGGGGTGGAAAATCCCGAGGACGGTTATGAGAAACTGAAGGCTTTCGGGGAAACCTACGGCCTCCTGGACGACCGGATCCTGCCCTATCTCCACCAGTGGCTCCGGGATTACGTGCTGTATTACCAGCTGAATTCCGCCCTGCTGCCGGAAACCCAGCGGAACCGGCAGGATGAAGCCTATCTGGTGCTGGATGACTGGGAAAATGCCACGGACCAGGAACTCTTCGACGCCCTGGACCTTTTTTCCACCTACCATATAAGCCGGTCCAAACTGTACAAACAGAAACCGGAAGACACCGTGCGGCTTTTGGGCCGGATCTACCGGATGATCCAGGGGTACTGGAAGACCCACCGGAAAAAATCTTTTTTGGAGGAACATGTGGGAGGGCCCGGCTACGAATGGCTGGAGCTGTTTGCCAACGCCGTATTCCTCCGGAAGGAGGACAAACGGGATCTTACGGTGGCGGTGAATCCCCTGTGCATCTACCGGGACCGGAAGGGCATCTGGACCTTCCGCCATTACGTGTACACCTCCAAACAGCTCCGGAAGCTGGGAAAACTGATGAAGACCCTGGACGGCCTCCTCCGGGAGGAACTGGACTTCCCTCAGCCCCTCCAGCAGCCCCTGTCCTACAAATGGCTCACCCGGCTGGTCCACCAGGGGGTGGAAGAGGACCGGAAGGAACAGAAGGAAGCGGAAAAACGGAAAGTGGTGTTCCATCTGGATCAGCTGGACCAGATCCGCCAGGATGCGGCGGTGACCCGGGACAGACTGATGACGGAAGAGGAACGGCGGGAGGAAGGTCTGCCTTCCCTGGAGGACAGAACGGAAGCCCCGGCAGCACAAAAGGCTCCGGAACCTTCGGAAATGGCTCCGGCCCCGGCAGTTTCCGGTCAGGAAGCTGCAGGACAAAGACCGGAATCCGGCAAAATCTCTCCGGCCTCTGGAGAAGCACCCCCGGAACCGGCCGAACCGGCCCGGCCCTGGAATCTGACAGAAGAGGAATACCGCTACCTCCACGACCTGCTCTATGGGGAAGACACCTCCTGGACCGGGGCCAAGGGGCTGATGCCTTCTATTTTAACAGACAGCATCAACGAAAAATGTTACGAAGAATTCGGGGATACGGTGCTGGAAGCCGGGGACCCGCCTTCTGTGATCGAAGATTATGCGGATGACCTGAAAGGAACGATAGAACCATGACGCTGAAGATACCCAAACGGATTGCCCGGACCCTTATCAGCTCCCTGAAAGGGGGCGTGGTGCCCCGGATCGGGCTGCCTTACATTACCGTAGGCCGGAAGAACGAAATCGACGCCCTGCTCCACGATGTGGACGTGATTGCCGACGGGGGCGCTTCTTTCCGGTTCATTGTGGGCCGGTACGGCAGCGGGAAAAGCTTCCTGCTCCAGACCCTCCGGAACTATGTAATGGAAAAGGATTTCGTGGTGGTGGACGCCGACCTGTCCCCGGAACGGCGGCTCCAGGGCACCAAAGGACAGGGACTGGCCACCTACCGGGAACTGGTACGGAACATGGCCACCAGGACCCGTCCCGAAGGAGGCGCCCTGCCTCTGATCCTGGACCGGTGGATCAACCAGGTCCAGCAGCAAGTGGTGACGGAAACGGGCCTGGCCCTTACGGACGGCCGACTGGATACCCTGGTGGAACAGAAAATCGGCCAGGTGATCCAGGCCCTCAGTGAAATGGTCCACGGGTTCGATTTTGCCCGGCTGCTGACTTTGTACTACCGGTCCTACCGCCAGGGGGACGAAGCCACCAAGGCAAAGGTGATCCAGTGGTTCCGGGGAGAATTCCATACCAAGACCGAAGCCCGCCAGGAACTGGGAGTGAACATCATCATCTCCGATGAAGACTGGTATGAATATCTGAAGATCTTCGCTCTGTTCCTGAAGCAGGCCGGTTACGCCGGGCTCCTGGTGTGCATCGACGAACTGGTGAACATCTACAAGATTCCCCATGCCATCACCCGGCAGTACAACTACGAAAAGATTCTCACCATGTACAACGATACCCTCCAGGGAAAGGCCCACTACCTGGGCATCATCATGGGAGGCACTCCCCAGTGTATGGAAGACCCCCGGCGGGGAGTGTACAGCTATGAGGCCCTCCGGTCCCGGCTGGCGGAAGGCCATTTTGCCGGAGAACACAAGGACCTGCTGGCACCGGTGATCCGGCTCCAGCCTCTTACCAGCGACGAAATGCTGGTGCTGGTGGAAAAACTGGCGGAGATCCACGGGGTGCTCTACGGCTATGCCCCGAAAGTGACCCAGGAAGATCTGGTGGCCTTCATCCGGATCGAATTCCAGCGGATCGGGGCGGATTCCCACATCACTCCCCGGGAAGTAATCCGGGACTTCATCGAGGTGCTGGACATCCTGTACCAGCATCCGGAACTGAAGGTGGAAGCCCTGCTCCAGTCCGACAGCTTCCAGTATGCCCAGAACGCCGTGGAAGGGGAGGAAACCGCTCCGGAATTTGCGGAGTTCACCGTATAAGAAAGGATTGCCATGAATATCTTTGACCGGTATGCACCTTTTGTCCAGGATTTCATCTACAGCCAGGGGTGGTCGGAACTGCGGCCCATCCAGGTGGCGGCCGGAGATGTGCTGCTGAACACGGACCAGAACCTGCTGCTTACTGCTTCCACCGCCTCCGGGAAGACCGAGGCGGCCTTCTTTCCCATCCTGTCCCTGTTTGCCCAGAATCCGCCCAAAAGCGTGGGGTGCATCTACATCGGTCCTCTCAAGGCCCTGATCAATGACCAGTTCCTCCGGCTCCAGCCTCTCTGTGAAGAAGGGGGCATCCCGGTGTGGCACTGGCATGGGGACGTTTCCCAGTCCCACAAGGCCAAAATGATGAAGCATCCTTCCGGGATCCTCCAGATTACCCCGGAATCCCTGGAAGCCCTGCTGCTCCACAAACACATGGCCATTCCCCGGCTGTTCGGGGATCTGCGGTTCGTGGTCATCGATGAAGTCCATTCCCTGCTCCGGGGGGACCGGGGAGGCCAGACCCTGTGCCTGATCCAGCGGCTGTCCCGGCTGGCCGGGGTGAATCCCCGGCGGATCGGTCTTTCGGCCACCCTGGGAGACCCGGAAAAGGTGGGGGGATTCCTGAGCCTGGGTACAGGCCGGAAGACCCTGATCCCCCAGGTGAAGGCCCCGGGGACCAAATGGCGGCTGTCCATGGAACATTTTTACGTGAAAGACGCCCAGGCCGGGGAGGACCGGGCGGACCTCCAGGCCCTGCCGGCACTGGATGTGAAGACCGACCAGGCTCCGGCCCAGGCGGACCCGGGACTGGGATACATCTTCGAGCACACCCGGGGGAAAAAGTGCCTGGTGTTCGTGAATTCCCGGGAAGAATGTGAAGGGGTCACCACCAGCCTCCGGCAGTACTGCGAGCTGAACCATGAGCCGGACCGGTTTTTGATCCACCACGGGAATCTGTCCGCCTCCTACCGGGAAACAGCGGAAGAACTGATGAAAGATGAAAGCCGGAGCCTGACCACCGTCACTACGTCCACCCTGGAACTGGGCATCGACATCGGCCGGCTGGAGCGGGCCTTCCAGATCGATGCGCCTTGGACGGTGTCTTCCTTCCTTCAGCGGATGGGCCGGACCGGGCGGCGGGACCTGCCTCCGGAAATGTGGTTCGTGATCCGGGAGGACGAGCCGGAGATCCGGGCCATGCTGCCGGCCACCATCCCCTGGAAGCTGCTTCAGGGCATCGCCCTGATCCAGCTGTACCTGGAGGAAAAATGGGTGGAACCGCCCCGGCTGGACCGGCTGCCCTACAGTCTCCTGTACCACCAGACCATGAGCGTCCTGGCCAGCAATGGGGAAATGTCTCCGGCGGCTCTGGCGGACCGGGTGCTCCGGCTCAGCTATTTCCACCGGATCACCCAGGAAGATTACAAGGTGCTCCTCCGGTATCTGATCGCCGAAGACCATATTGCAAGGACCGAACAGGGGGGCCTGATCGTGGGCCTTGCCGGGGAACGGGTGATCAGTTCCTTCAAATTTTACGGGGTGTTCCAGGAAAACGAGGAGTTCACCGTCCGGTGCGATTCCCAGGAACTGGGCACCGTGGTGGCGCCCCCTCCTCCGGGAGAAAAGATCGCCCTGGCTGGTCATGTATGGCGGGTGTTGGAAGTGGACCGGAAACGCCATGTGATCTACTGCGAACTGGTTAAGGGAAAAGTGCCCGCTTATTTTGGAGAATGTCCCGGGGATATCCATACAAAAGTGCTGGAGAGGATGCGCCAGGTGCTCCGGGAGGACCGGTCCTATCCTTATCTGATGAAAAACGCCGTGGCCCGGCTCCAGCAGGCCCGGTTCACCGCCAAAGCCTCGGGCGCGGCGGAAAAGCCTCTGATCCAGTTGGGCGGGAAGATGTGGTGCCTTCTGCCCTGGCTGGGGAGCTATGGCTTTTTGGCCCTGGAACGGTTCCTGAACCTGAAATGCGCCCAAAAACTGGGACTGAAGAAGCTGGATCCCTTCCGTCCCTTCTTTATGCAGTTTACTATGGAAGCGGACGAGGAGACCTTTTTCCAGGTGGTGGAGGAAGAAATCCAGAAGGAAATCGATCCCCTGGAACTGGTCTACCCCCATGAGGTGCCGCTATTTGACAAATATGACGAATACCTGCCGGAAGAACTGGTGAAAAAAGGCTTTGCCCTGGGGGTCCTGAACCTGGAAGACGTGCGGAAACGGATCCGGGAATGGAGCCGGAACCGGCATTGATGGAATGAGAAATTTGTGGGGAAGGGGAAGGAATCATGACAGAAACCAAGAAGCAGTCCCATAAACCGGGGCTGGACATGCTCCATGGCTCCATTGCGGATAAACTGTTCTTTTTTGCCATGCCCATCGGGCTCATGGGGCTGTTTGAGCAGCTGTTCAACAGTGCGGATGTGTTCCTGCTGGGTCATTTTGTAGGGAAGGACGCCATGGCGGCCGTAGGGAACAACATGCCGGTGATCGGGCTCCTGGTGACCCTGTTGATCGGGATCTCCCTGGGGGCCAATGTGACCATTGCCCAGTATCTGGGAGCCGGGAAGCAGGAAAAAGTGGAAGAGACTGTCCAGACCGCCATTGTCATGGCCCTGGGCCTGGGGGTTCTGCTGACGGCGGTGGGGGAACTGATCGCCCATCCGGCCTTGAAGCTCCTGGCGGTGCCGGAAGAGGTCCACGATCTGGCGGCCACCTATCTGCGGATCTTCCTTTTGGGGATGCCCTTTTTGACCCTGTACAACTTCGAAGCGGCCATTTTCCGCAGCTGCGGAGACGGGAAGACCCCGCTCTACAGCCTGGTGGCAGCCAATCTCCTGAACATCACCCTGGATCTTTTGTCTGTGACCGTGTTCGACTGGGGGATTACCGGGGTGGTCAGTGCCACGGTACTGTCCTTTGCCGTGAATTCCGGCATCCTGTTTGTGCTCCTGTGCCGTACCCCTCAGCCCATCCGGCTCCAGCGGCACAAGATGCGGCTGAACGGCCATGAAATGGGAAAAATCCTCCACATCGGGCTCCCTGCGGGAATCCAGGGCATGGTCTTTGCCATGAGCAATGTGGTGATCCAGTCTTCCATCAACAGCCTGGGCACCGCGGCCATGGCGGCGGCTGCCGCTTCCGTAATCATCGAATTCAACATCTACTGCTTTGTAAACGGGTTCAGCCAGGCCACCACCACCTTTGTGGGCCAGAACTACGGGGCCCGGAAGCTGAGCCGGTGCTTTGCCACTACCAAGGCAGCCTTCTGGGTGGAAGGACTGTTCCTGCTGTGCATCACCGTGCCCATCCTGCTGTTCGGGGAGCATGTAATCGGATTCTTCAACCCGGATCCCCAGGTGATCCGGCTGGGGGTGCTGCGGCTTTGGTGGGTGGGGGATACCCTTTACCTTAACGGGGCCATGGATATCCTCTCCGGAGCTCTCCGGGGCTACGGCTATTCCCTGCCCCCGGCCATTGTGGCCCTGATCGGCATCTGCGGGGTCCGGCTGGTGTGGATCTACACCGTGTTCGCCAGCCACCGGGATTACCTGACCCTGATCCAGGCCTACCCGGTGAGCTGGATCATAGCCACCGCGGTGCTGGCTGTGGTGTACTGGCAGTGCAGGAAGTATATTGTAAAGTCGGCCCTGGCAGGGAGATAAAAGGCAGATAACGGGGGTGTGAATTTTTTCACACCCCCTTGTCATTCCACTTCATCATGCACAATGGTATTCCGTCCTTTTTTCTTGGCTTCATACATGTAATCGTCCGCCCGCTGGATGATGGATTCCGGGGTGTCGCCTTCCTGCACTGCGGTGATCCCCACGCTCATGGTAATGTGGAGGGGATGTTCTTCGTGGTGGATGAAGGACTGTTCCACCATGTGCTGGAACCGGTTGGCAATGGGGATGATGTCCGATCTGTTCTTGATGGGGTAGATCCCGATGAATTCCTCCCCGCCCCAGCGGCCCAGGGTATCTGTGGACCGGATGGAGTGGGTGGCGGCGTGGGCAAAGGCCTTCAGCATCCGGTCCCCAGCCGGGTGGCCATACTTTCCGTTGAAATCGTGGAAATGGTCGATATCCGCAAACAGCACCGCAAACAGCCGATGGAGCCGATGGTACTCCGAAAAACGCATTTTCAGCAGGGTATCCAGGAACATCCGGTTGGGCAGCCCGGTGAGGGCATCGTGATAGGCCAGGGAATACAGGTTCTGGACGATCAGGGTTCCCCGGTCCAGCAGGCTTACTTCCTCAAAGATTTCTGCCACCATCCGGATCTGCCCCTGTCCATCGGTGAGAGGCACAAAATGGGCCTGGATCACCCTCATGGTTCCGTCTTTATGGGTGAAAACCAGCTTTTTGGATAGGGGCTTTTTCTGGTCCATGGAGGCCAACAGGGGACAGTAGGTCCTGCACAGAGGCCGGCCATTTTCATCCATATGATCCAGCTTTGTCTCCGGACAGCGGATACCGATCATTTCTTCCGCCCTGTAGCCGGTAATCTGTTCCGCCGCCCGGTTCCAATAGACGATGGTCCGGTCCGGGGTCACCATATAGGTGCCGAAAGGTGAAAGCTCCGCCAGCTGTCGGAAATCTTTATCCTGGATCATACACACATTCTCCTTTCCAAAACATGGAACAGTCTTTATTCCAGTTGCTTCTTCATCCACTGATGGGGGACCCCTTCGTCCGGTTCTATCGGACCGTAGGCCTCATACCCCAGGGTTTCGTAGAAATGTTTGGCCCGGACCTGGGCATGGAGACGGATTTCTGTCCCGCCCAGCTCTTTTACGGCTTTTTCGGTGCCTTCTACCAGCAGGCTGCCGGCGCCTTTGCCCCGGAGCCGCTTTTTCACGGCAATCCGTCCCAGGATCCAGATTCCCGGTTCCTCGCCGGGGAAGAAACGGCAGACCCCCACGGCTTCTTCCTGGTCATCCCACAGGAGACCGTGATGTGAGGCCTGATCCTGGCTGTCGAATTCCTCCTGGAATCCCTGTTCCTGGCAAAAGACTTCTTCCCGCAGAGCTTTGGCTTCCGGAGGCAGTTGGGTGTAGGTGGTAAATTTCATTATGAGATTCTCCTTTGAATGGGTAAATTTTGCGGGCGGCCGGGCCTGCCGCCCCTACGGACCCGGTGCAATTTGCAGGCAACCGGCCTGCCGCCCCTGGGGACCATGGTTTGGTTACCGGCGGGGGTCCCTGGTCAGCTGGTGGATTTTCTGCCGGAACATCAGGTTTGTCCGTCCAGAATCAGGCGGGCCAGGGCTTCATCCAGCAGCCGGACCGGATCCGTCAGCTGGAAATTCAGCCGGGAATAGTAATAATATTCCTCTATTATACACCAGAACAGACAATTTATAGGAAGATATTTTGGCATATACCACTGACGGCGTCTGTCTGTTTCTTTTACTAGGTACAGTGTATAATAGAAGAAATGCTATGATACAAGAAAGAGAGGAATCAATGCCTTGGCTGCTTCGCAAATCAACATGCTGGAAGGCTCTTTGACAAAGCCTTTGTTCCAGTTTGCCATCCCGGTGGCTCTTATCGGGATCCTCCAACAGATGTTCAATACGGCGGACATTATGGTCCTGGGCCGCTTTGTAGGGAAGGAGGCCCTGGCGGCGGTGGGGAACAATGCTCCGGTGATCGGGGTCATGGTCAATCTGTTCCTGGGGATTTCCCTGGGAGCCAATGTGCTCATTGCCCGGCGGCTGGGAGGAAGGCGGCTGAAGGAAGCCTCCCAGGCCATCCACACCACCGTGCTCATGGCCCTTCTGACCGGGCTGTTCATCCTGGTGCTGGGGGAAATCCTGGCCGGACCTCTCATGGTCTGGATGGGTGTGCCGGAAGAAGTCCGGGCTGCTTCGGAATTTTACCTGAGGATCTATCTGCTGGGCATGCCGGGGATGACTCTTTACGACTTCTTGTCCGCCGTGTACCGGAGCCACGGGAATGTGCGGACCCCGCTGCTGTCCCTTATCACCGCCAGCCTGGTGAATATTGCAGGGAATTTCCTGGCGGTGTTCCTGGGGTTCGGGCTGGCCGGGGTGGTGGTGGCTACCGCCGTGTCCAATTACGTCAGTTCCGGGCTGCTGCTGCGGATGCTCCGGTATGGACACGGGGTGCTCCATTTTTATCCGGGCGCCATCCGTTTGCGGCTGGATGACATCCGGGAAATCCTCCGGGTGGGGGTGCCTGCCGGGATCCAGGGCATGGTGTTCAATCTGTCCAATATGGTGATCCAGTCCGCCATCAACAGCGAAGGGGCCCTGGCCATGGCGGCTTCGGCTGCGGCCTATGTGCTGGAAATTAACACCTATCCCTTTATCATCGCCTTCGGCCAGGCCATTACCACCTTTACCAGCCAGAACTTCGGGGCCGGGAACCTGAAACGGTGCCGGAAGGTGCTGGGCCGGGGCCTGACGTTGAACTTCCTGTTCACCTGCGTTTTGATCGGTCTGGTGTTCCTGGTGGCCCGGCCCTTCCTGGAGATCTTCGGACTGGAGCAGGAAGCGGTGGATCTGGGGGTCATGCGGATTCATCTGATCATCGGATTCTATTTCCTGTCAACGATTTACGAAAGCCTGTCCGCCTCCATGCGGGGGTTCGGCAACTCCCTGACCCCGGCTCTGGCCATGCTGGTGAGCATCGTGGGCACCCGGCTCCTGTGGCTGGCCACCGTCTATGCCGCCAACCCCACCTACCGGAACATCATGTACTGCTATCCCCTGAGCTGGCTGGCCGCCGATGTGCTGATCGGTGCCCTGTTCTGGAGAGACTGGAAGCGGGGGAAGCTGGGAGGGACTGGAATAGGGCAGAGTGCAGAGTGAAGAGTGCAGAGCAGGTTGGCAGCGGCCGGAGGAACCTTTGCTTATCCGTAAGGGCAGCAGGCCCGGCCGCCTGCTGAATAGGCCCCAATGGACCGCACGGCCAAAAGTCCGCCCTGCAGGGGCGGGGGACCGTGCGGAGCACGGTGGTGGGGGCATCGGCGATAGCCGATACTTTGCAGGAACGATAGACAGCAGCAGTACAATAAAATAGGTGCACGGCCAAAAGTCCGCCCTGCAGGGGCGGGGGACCGTGCGGAGCACGGTGGTGGGGGCATCGGCGGCAGCCGATACTTTGCAGGAACGATTGACAACAGCAGTACAATAAAATAGGTGCACAGCTAAAAGTCCGCCCTGCAGGGGCGGGGGACCGTGCGGAGCACGGTGGTGGGGGCATCGGCGGTAGCCGATACTTTGCAGGAACGATTGACAACAGCGGGGTGATCGGCAGGAGCAAGATCTTCATATCCGCAGATCTCATTGCTGGATTCCAGGACGGTTGAACCGTACCCCCGCCAAGGTATTCGGTCCTTTCAGGACCTCATGCCCCCACCACCATTGCGGAGGCGCAACGGTCCCCCGCCCCTGCAGGGCGGACTTGGCCTCCGGCCCTGCTGGTACTTTGTACGAGTATACATCGATTCTCCGGGAGCCGGGAGGACAGGCCCAGGAGGAGTCGGCGGGACAACATCGGGTGTTGTCGCTCCTGGGGTGGAGCACGCGGGCGATGGGGTCCGGCTTCCTGGTCCGTAGCCGCAGCCTTTGACCGTCAGGGCAAGGCGATAGGCTGTGAACCTCCCGCCAGGGACGAACGGGTCTGCCCTCCCGGCGGAGAGCCCTCGCGGGTGTATGGGTATAGAAGTTTTTGCCCTCTGGGCGGCCGGGACGGGTTTGCCTGCGGCGACCCCCTACATCGTTGGGGTCAGAGATTCGTACATCTGGCGAGCCGCCGGTTGTGCGGCCTCTACGGGCCCATGCTCTGCATTCTTCACTTTCGGACATGAATGAATAACGATACTGTGATGAAGGATTTATCGAGAACTTGTTGACACATACCGGCCCGACCCTCCCCTTGAACAAATTTCCCCAATCTGCTATACTTGTAACGATCGAGGGGGAGCGCCCTGGATCGGTATTCATTTTACAGCGAGGGAGCCCGTGTGCCGGGTTGAGAGGGTACCACAGTACCGACCGTCAGGATTGGCTTTTGCCATCTTTTTTGGCGCTGTGGAATGGATACGGCAATGGAATCGATTCCACTCCCGAAGGATCGGCAGACCGGTCCAGTAAGGAGTGGAGTTTTTTTATGGAAAGCAAACAGCAAAAAGTCCTGCGTCTGGTGTTTTTGTCCATGATGATCGGCCTGGGGGTTGTGATTTCCCCCATTCTCCGGGTGGAAGGCATGTGCCCCATGGCCCATCTGATCAATATTACCTGTTCGGTGATGCTGGGGCCCTGGTATTCTCTCCTGTGTGCCACCCTCATCGGCATCATCCGGATGACGGTGATGGGGATCCCGCCTCTGGCCCTGACCGGGGCAGTGTTCGGGGCTACTCTTTCCGGGATCTTCTACCGGGCCAGCGGGGGCAAGATCATTGCCGCCTGCCTGGGTGAAGTAATCGGCACCGGGATCATCGGGGCCATGGTGTCCTATCCTGTAATGGAAATCCTCATGGGCCGCACCGGCCTTTCCTGGATGTTCTACGTACCCAGCTTCATTGCCGGTACCCTGATCGGCGGTTCCATTGCCTTCGGGCTGCTCACCATCCTGTCCCGGAACGGGACCCTGTTGGAATTCCAGAGAAAATTGGGAGTGAATATCTATGACCGGGGAAGTCATCCGCAAGCTGCCCGGAACCTTTATGGACATCATGTCCAGGGTGCGGGAAAATGAACCGCTGATCCACTGCATGACCCATGCCATCACCATGAATGACAGCGCCAACGCCATCCTGGCTGTGGGGGGAAGTCCCACCATGGCCTCCCATCCCCAAGAAGTGGAAGAGATCGTGGAGGCGGCAGATTCCCTGGTGGTGAATTTGGGGAACATCAATGAGGAACGGCTGGAAGCCATGAAAATCGCCGGGGAAAAGGCCCATGAAAAAGGCATCCCCATCCTGCTGGATGCCGTAGGGGTAGCCTGCAGCACCCTTCGGCTGGTGTACGCCCAGCAGTTCATCGAACACAACCGGCCCGGGATCATCAAGGGGAACAGTTCGGAAATCCGGACCCTCTGCGGCCTTTCCGCCCATGCCCACGGAGTGGATGCCGGAGCGGCGGATGCGGTGACCAGGGAAAACTTCGCCGCAGATGCCCGTGCCTTCGGCCAGTATGCCCGGCAGCACGGAGCGGTACTCCTGGTCACTGGGGCAGTGGACCTGGTGACGGACGGAGAGACCGCCTTCGGCATTGCCAACGGGACGCCTCTTCTGGGCCGTCTCACCGGCACCGGCTGCATGGTGGGGGCTCTGGCAGGCACCTGGCACGCCTGTGGATCCTCTTTGGCCGCCGCAGCCCTGGGCACAGCGGTCCTGGGCATCGCCGGGGAAGAAGCCGCCAAAGAGTGTCCTGGGTTGGGCACCTTCCACATCCGCCTGCTGGATGCCCTGTCCAATCTTACCGGGGAGCAGGTGGCAGAGAAAGTGAAGATGGCAGAGACCGTTGGGTAAGCCCCGGTCTCTTTTTTGTCCCTGCAAAACGGAAATGAAAAAAAGAGCATCCTGTTCCAGGCCAGAGCCTATGCAGAAGACCCCAACCACAAATTCGACATGAAGCTGGAAGGACAAACCCTTTGCTATTCTTCCAATATCTTCCGGAACACCTGATGGTCTTTCAGGGCGGCCCGGCCCAGGCCTATGAGATCGGCCTGACCGGTGGCCAGGAAATGTTCTGCCTGATCTCCTGTGACGATGCCTCCGGTAAGGAGCACCGGGATCCGGGCCGTTTCTTTGGCGGCCTGGGACAGTTCTGCAAAATAACCGGGTTCCGGGTGGCCGGGACGGAAAAAGATGCACAGGCCGCCGGACAGGCTGATGCCGTCCAGGCCTTCCTGCTGCAGCAGTTCCACAGCCTGGGGCAGTTCTTCCGGCCGGGAGCCGCCTTCCATGTAGTCTCCGCCTCCCAGCCGCAGGGTCACCGCAAAATCAGCCGGGACGGCGACCCGTACAGCCTGGATCACTTCCCGGAGATAACGGGTACGGCCTTCCAGGGTGCTGCCGGTATAGGCATCCGTCCGTTTGTTGGTAAGGGGAGAATAGAACTGGTTCAGCAGGTACCCGTGGGCAGCGTGGATCTCCACTCCGTCGTAGCCGGCTTCCCGGGCCCTGAGGGCGGCCGCGGCAAAGGCGTCCCGCACCCGGACCAGGTCTTTTTCCCCCATGGGACGGGGCAGTTCCGGCTGGCCGTAGGCGGAAGCGGTCCGGGCCGGGTTCAGGACGGCACTGGGCCCCAGAGGCTCCTGTCCTGTCAGGGCCTTATGGGCTGCACTGCCTGCATGGCTCAGCTGGGCCAGGATGGGGACATGGTGCTGGTGGACGGCGGCGGTGATCCGTTTCAACCCGTCCAGATCTGCCCTTTCATCAAAGGCAATTTGAT
Organism: Acidaminococcus sp. HCP3S3_H5; assembly: GCF_052122235.1. Lineage (NCBI taxonomy): Bacteria > Bacillati > Bacillota > Negativicutes > Acidaminococcales > Acidaminococcaceae > Acidaminococcus > Acidaminococcus sp. HCP3S3_H5. The sequence continues at coordinate 401,461 of NZ_JBQKCS010000001.1, read as the reverse complement.
GGACACTGGCCCGGCCTTCCGGAGCAACGAAGCAGTGTTCCTGGATGATCAGGGCTGGCCCGCTCTGGGCCATATCTCCATAATAATCCACAAGGGCCTGTGTCACCTGGCCCTTGTCCGATTTTTCCGTAGCCATGGGAGGCAGCACCAGACGGTTCTTCAGGGTCAGGGAACCCAGGGAGATGGGCTGGTGGAGCAGGGGATGGTTCATGAGAAAATCCCTCCTGTAATTAATTTATATACAATTGCCATTATACAGGGGAGACAAAGGAAAAGCAAGGGGCAGTGGCCATAGGGAATCAGTTCAGCAAATTGATTTTGGATTGGAATAACCTTTTTACTTGCAGAGATTGATGAACAGGGTAATGATCAGCGTCTTGCAGATGTTGATGAAAACTACGGTGATCACCGGAAGGATGAACCAGCTGCAGCTGCCGATCAGGTCCACTTCCTTCATGTTCAGATTCAGTTGATAATGATCCATGATGTTCCGGAAGAGCATGCCCCCAAACAGGCACCCCACGTAATAGGGAAAGGTGACTCCGGTCAGTCGGGTCAGGACATACCCGATCATCCTGTGAGATTGCATTCCCCAGGTTAGCTTGGTATAATAAAGGGAAAGCGGCAGGGAAGGACCTGCAGACAGGGAACATCCATGAAACAGCATAAATTCTGGGCCTGGGCCACGGTTTTCGCCTTTGCCATGACCATGCACACCGGTATGAAGAAAAATAAAAGGAAAGGGGGCTGCTGCAAGGGCGACAGCCCCCTTCTGTATACGAAAGGAGACGGAACAATGCCTTGTACCACATTATTAGTAGGAAAGAATGCAACCGTTGACGGATCCACCATGATGGCCCGGAACGAGGATTCTCCTTCCGGACAGTTTACCGCCAAGAAGTTCATCGTGGTCCGGCCGGAGGACCAGCCCCGGCACTACAAAAGCGTGATTTCCCAAGTGGAAATCGACCTCCCGGACAATCCTCTGCGCTATACGGCCATGCCCAATGCCCAGGCCACGGAAGGGATCTGGGGAGAGGCGGGGATCAACGCCGCCAATGTGGCCATGACGGAAACGGAAACCATCACCTCCAATCCCCGGGTATTGGGGGCGGATCCTCTGGTGCCGGGAGGCATTGGCGAAGAGGACCTGCTGACCCTGGTGCTGCCCTATATCCGGTCTGCCCGGGAAGGGGTGCTGCGGCTGGGGAGCCTGCTGGAACAGTACGGCACTTATGAGATGAACGGCATCGGGTTCCAGGATGTGAATGAAATCTGGTGGCTGGAAAGCATCGGGGGCCATCACTGGATTGCCAAACGGGTGCCTGACGACGAGGCGGTGGTCATGCCCAACCAGCAGGGCATCGATTTCCTGGACCTGGCGGACGCCCTGGACCAGGGAAAGGACAACCTGTGCTCCCGGGATCTGGCGGAATTCATTGAAGACAACCACCTGGATCTGACCCTTGCGGAAGACCGGGAAGGGCCGGTGGCGGAAGATACGGCCTTTGACTGCCGGTCCGCCTTTGGCAGCCACGATGATGCGGACCATACCTACAACACACCCCGGGCCTGGTACATGCTCCGGTGCCTGACTCCCTTCAGTGTCCAGTGGGAAGGACCGGAAGCGCCGTTCCATCCGGAAGACGACGATCTGCCCTGGTCCGTGGAACCGGACCGGAAGGTGACCGTGGAAGACGTGAAATACATCCTCAGCAGCCACTACCAGGGGACTCCCTACGATCCTTACGGCCACAAAGGGGACGGGAGCCTTCGGGGGAAATACCGTCCCATCGGCATCAACCGGACCAACTTCCTGGCTCTCACCCAGCTGCGGCCGGACCTGCCGGAAAACCGGCGGGCCGTGGAATGGATCGCCGAAGGATGCAATGTGTTCAATGCCTTTGTGCCTTTCTACACCAATGTGGACAAGACCCCGGACTATCTGGCGGTTACGGGAGAAGAACCGGATTCCAATCAGTTCTATTGGGCTAACCGACTGATCGGGGCCCTGGCCGATGCTCATTTCGGCGCCTGCGCCAATCTGATCGAGCGTTACCAGAACAAAGTGGCCGCCCGGGCCCATGCCCTGCTGAAGGAAGGAGACCGGGGAGAAGCCGGAGAGAATGTAAGCCGGTATCTGGAAGCCCGGAACGAAACCATGGCCGCCATGGCCAGAGAAGAGACCAAGAAAGTCCTGGGCCAGGTCCTTTACGCCGCCAGCAACGGAATGAAGAACGGATTTGCCCGGTCGGATGCGTGAGCCCCGGCCTGCGACCGGGGGGTGAATTCTTTCACCCCCTTTTTTATGTTATAATAATCCCAACAAGACTATTGGAGGAATCGTTATGTCAGCGGACCAACTGCCCCACAATCATGGAGAAAATATCAACTACATCCTGAAAGATCTGCCGGAAAATGCCAATTTTTCTGCGGTGTCCGGGCTGTTCAGCAGCCTGGCGGACGCCAACCGGATCAAACTGTTCTGGTTCCTGTGCCACATGGAAGAATGTGTCATCAACCTGTCTGTCCTGATGCACATGAGCAGCCCGGCTCTGTCCCATCATCTGAAGATCCTCCGGGAAAACGGCCTGATCATCAGCCGCCGGGCCGGCAAAGAAATGTACTACAAAGCCGCCAACACCGAGGAAGTCCGGCTCCTCCACCACATGATCGAACTCCTCATCGACATCACCTGCCCGGAGCAGGAGGGAAAGCAGACAGTAAAGAGTGAAGAGTAAAGAGTCATGAGCGCTTTTTCTTCCGGTACTGGAAGGGTGTACAGTGGAACTGCTGACGGAAAGCTTCTATGTAGTAACTGGGGGAGCTGAACCCACAGTTTTCTCCAATTTCACTGATGGACTGGTCGGTGGAATCCAGCAGTCGGACACTCTGTTCCAAGCGCAGTTCCCGGAGATAGGCAAAGATGGATTCTCCCGTGAACCGTTTGAAGATGCGGCAGCATTCGCTTTCTGTATAGGATGCATAAGCAGCTATTTGAGCCAGGGTGATTCTTTCCCCATAATGGGCTGTCAGGTAGCTGAGGATCCGCTGGGCCACGGTATTGGCCCGGGACCATTTCCGTGTCCGGAAATCATCCGATGGATGGTGGCAGAGAATGGCGGCAAAAATTTCATAGACCCGGGCTGTGGCAAGAAGTTCCCAGCCCGGTCTTTTTGTTTCACTTTCCTGGTAGATTTCACGGATTTTCTGGAGCACATCCGCCTGCCAAGGATCCTTTCGATACAGGGGCCGGGCAGTCAGTACAGGATCTGAGAGGGCTGGAAGCACATAGTCTTGTTCCAGTACAGAACCGGGAAATCCGCAGAGCAGCCGGGGATGGATATCCAAGCAAATGTAGCCTGCATCCGGATTTCCCAGAGGGCGGGCCATGTGGAGATAACCGCTGTTGATGAAAATGCCATCTCCGGTCTCAAGCTGACAACTGGCTTCGTTGACGGAAAAAGTCACAGTACCCTGGACTACGGCGCAGAACTGCAGTTCTTCATGCCAGTGCAGCCGGGTATAACCCAGTACATTGCGGCTTAGAATGGAATTGTAGACAGCCATGGGAAATCCATGGGTCCCGTGGCGGGTGGATTCCCGGTTTCTGGCATCCACTGGGATGTTGGTGACCTGCATGGAAAAACTCCTTTCGTCTGAAGAAGATGGATTTGGTTCCAGTATAACAGACTTTTCAAAAAACGCAATTTAGTGATATTTTTCATCAGGATTCGCATAGAATCCCTTCTAGGGATTTCTTATAATGAAACCATCAAGAAAGGGAGTCCAAGGAGGTATACAGTATGGAAATCAATGGAAAGCGTCTGATGGAACATATCAATACTTTGGGAAAAATCGGCATTGGAGAGGATGGCAGGCGGATCCGGCTGGCGGCCAGTGATACCAATCGGCAGGGCCGGGATCAGGTAGCAGCATGGATGGAGGAAGCCGGTCTCCAGGTAGTGGTGGACCGGATCGGGAATATCTTCGGCATCTGGGAAACGCCGGAAAACAAGGGAGAAACTCCCATGATGGTGGGGTCCCACATCGATACGGTGATCAATGCCGGTCAGTATGACGGCTGTCTGGGGGTGCTGGCTGGCATCGAACTGTGCCAAACCCTCCAGGAACAAGGGGTCCGTCCCAAGCATCCTCTTGTAGTGGGAGTGTTCACCAACGAAGAAGGGGTCCGGTATTCGCCCGATATGATGGGCAGCCTGGTGTACGCAGGGGGACTTTCCTGCGAAGAAGCCCTGGCTTCTGTAGGCACAGATGGGACCATCCTGGGGAAAGAACTGAAGCGGATCGGATATGGGGGTACCGTGGAACCCGGGTTCCTGAAGCCCTTTGCCTTTCTGGAACTCCACATCGAACAGGGCCCCATCATGGATGTGGAAGGGTACGATATCGGAGCTGTAGAAAATCTCCAGGGCATCCACTGGCAGCAAGTGACCATCAAAGGAGCCGCCAACCATGCAGGGACTACGCCCACACGGCTCCGCCACGATGCGGGCCTGGCTGCGGCCAAAGTCAATGTGTTCTGTCGGCAGATGGTGGAAAAATCCGGCGGGGTGTGCACCATCGGCACCATGGCCTACCAGCCCAATGCGGTGAACGTGATCCCCAGTGAGGCGAAATTCACCATCGACCTGCGGAATCCGGACAAGGCCAGATTGGATGGAGATGAAGAGATCCTGGCTGCCTATCTGGAACAGCTGGCCCAGGAAGAGGGCGTGGAAATCACCGCCAAACGGATGACCTGTTTCGATCCAGTGCCCTTTGATGAAGGAATTTGTCAGAAAGTGGAAAAAGCCGCTGCTGCCCGGAACTTGAAATGCCGCCGGATGGTGTCCGGAGCCGGTCAGGACGCCCAGATGATGGCTCGGATCTGTCCCACCGCCATGATCTTTGTACCCAGCGTCAAAGGCATCAGCCACAATCCGGCCGAATACACCCCGGACCAGGCCTGCATCAACGGGGCCAATGTGTTCTTGGATGTGGTGCGGGAAATGATCGGGGCATAAGAAAGGGGATGGGAGAGAGGATTGAAATGGATTTCAAAGAACAACTGACGGCTTGGCGCCATTATCTCCATCAGCATCCGGATACGGCCTTTGAGGAAAAAACGGCTCCCCAGCTGGTTGCAGAACAGATGCGGGCCTGGGGGATCCAGGTGGAAGAAGGCATCGGCAAGACCGGAGTGGTAGGCACTCTCCGGTGCGGGAACGGCGGAGGCTGTATCGGCATCCGAGCGGATATGGATGCTCTGGATATCACGGAACGGAGCTGCCATGACCATATTTCCCTGTGTCCGGGGAAAATGCATGGCTGCGGTCATGACGGCCATACGGTGATGCTGTTGGGAGCGGCCAAACTGCTGGCGGATCGGAAAAATTTCAATGGCACGGTCCGCTTTATCTTTCAGCCGGCAGAAGAACCAGGCCGGGGTGCCCAGGCCATGATCGATGACGGGCTGTTCGAACGGTTCCCCATGGATGAAATCTATGGCCTCCACAATGCGCCTTTCCTGCCGGCCGGGACCCTTTCCACCCGGGTGGGGGGCATGGCTGCCAGCGAAGATGATTTTTCCTTCACCATCACTGGAAAAGGGGGCCATGCTTCTTCTCCCCACGAAGGAAATGATCCACTGGCTTCTTTCGCAGAAATTTATCTGGCACTTCAGACCATCGTCAGCCGGAATGCGCCGCCCATGCGTCCCGTGGTGATTTCCTGTACGGAAATCGAGACGGATGGGGCTCACAATGCCATCCCCACCACCGTGACGGTACGGGGAGATGCCCGGACTACAACACCGGAAGACCAGCAGTTGGTGGAAAATCGGATGCGGGATATTGTGGAGGGAATCTGCCGGATGAACCACGCCCAGTGCAGCTTTGCCTACACCCATGAGTTCTTTCCTACGGTCAATGACGCTGGATGCGTCCAGCATGCGGTGCGGGCTGCCCAGGCGGTGGTGGGAGAAAAACGGACTTTTGGAGACTGTGAGCCATGGATGGCGTCGGAAGACTTTGCTGCTTTCCTGAAACATGTGCCTGGTTGTTTCCTGCTTTTGGGAACTGGAAAAGAGAAAAGCGGAAATGTCTCTCTTCATCAGAATATCTATGACTTCAATGATGATGTATTGGCAACAGGAGCAGAATTTTGGGCCGAGCTGGTAAGACTACGGCTGGCAGCATAAGAAGGGAGCATGACCATGGAGAACGAAATCAAGATCGTGACCCGGAAATCCAGCGGGAAATGTCAATGGGACGGGCTTTTTACCCGGCAGGCAGCAGAAACGGCCCGGAACTTCCATCGGACCATCCCAGGATATGCGCCCACGCCCCTGGTGGATCTGAAAGGATTGGCAGAACACCTGGGGTTGGAGGCGTTCTATGTGAAAGATGAAAGCTTCCGGTTCGGCCTCAATGCCTTCAAAGGACTGGGAGGCAGTTTCTGCGTGGCCCAAGTCCTGGGAGAGAAACTGGGGATTCCCATAACAGAAATGACTTTTGCCCGTCTCCAAGATCCTGCAGTCCATGCAAAGATCAAAGATCTGTGCTTTGTGACGGCCACCGACGGGAACCATGGCCGGGGCATTGCTTGGACCGCCCACTGCCTGGGAGTGAAGAGCCGGGTATTCATGCCCAAAGGAAGTTCTCGGGAAAGACTGGAGAACATCCGGGCTTTGGGCAGCGATGCCTGTATCACGGAATTCAATTATGATGATACGGTACGCCATGCTGCCCGGGTGGCGGAAGAAACCGGCGGAGTACTGGTCCAGGATACCGCTTGGGAAGGATACGAGACCATTCCCGGGTGGATCATGGAAGGGTACACCACCCTGGCCCTGGAAGCGGCAGAGGCTCTCTCTCAGCCGCCCACCCACATTTTCCTCCAGGCGGGAGTGGGGGCCATGAGTGGGGCTCTCACCGGATTCTTCGCCGATTATTACGGCAGCCGGAAGCCGGTGATCACCATTGTGGAACCCAATCGGGCGGACTGCATTTTCCGTACGGCTGCTGCCGGGGATGGGAAGCTCCATACTGTGACTGGGGCATTGGACACCATTATGGCCGGATTGGCCTGCGGGGAACCCTGTACCTTGGGCTGGGGGGAACTGGCAGCTCATGCCGAGCACTTCGCTTCTGTTCCTGATTGGGCAGCGGCCCAGGGCATGCGGATCCTGGGTGCACCGGTCCCCGGGGACTCCAGAGTGATTTCTGGGGAAAGTGGAGCAGTGACCAGCGGCTTTGTCTGTGAATTGTATCGGAACAAAGAGCTGGAACCTCTGAAAAAGGAACTGGGCCTGGACAAAGATTCCCGGGTCCTGTGCATCAGCACTGAAGGCGCTACGGATCGGGAGAGCTACCGGCGCATCGTCTGGGACGGAGCCTGGGGAAAACCCTGCAGTTGATGCACCTGACCACCTGACCACATTGGCGGGGCGCCGGGCCTGCCCCCCTGACCGCATAATTCCTTGCCCCCGTCCTCCTGGGACAGGGGCGCCTTTTTATGATATAATAAAATATAAGTATCCATTTTTTTCAATTTCAAGGAGGTCATTCTCATGATTCAATTTACGTATACCATCCAGGATCCTCAGGGTATCCATGCCCGTCCCGCCGGCATGCTGGTAAAGGAAGCGGCCAAATTCCAGTCCAAATGCAGCGTGGCCGGCAACGGCAAGACCGGGGACCTGAAACGGATCTTCTCCCTGATGGGCATGGGGATCAAAGCCGGCATGGAACTGACGGTTTCCGTGGAAGGACCGGATGAAAAAGAAGCGGCAGCCGCTCTGGAAGCATTCCTGAAAGCCAATCTGTAAGGAGGACTGTCCATGAAGCTTGTACAAGGGAAGGGAGCCTCTGCCGGGGTTGCGGCAGGGCCCATCCTGGTAAAGCCGGCAGGCCGTCAGCCGGAGATCCGGCTGGACACCTGTCTGGATCCCCAGCAGGAACTGAAACGGCTCCAGGCTGCCCAGCAGCAGGTCATCGAAACCCTGGAAGGGCTGAAGGAAAAAGCACGGCAGCAGGTAGGGGAAGAAGAAGCCGGCATTTTTGAAGTCCATCAGATGATGGTCCAGGATCCGGATCTGTGTGACACCATTACAGGTCTGATCCAGGAAAACCACATGACGGCGGAAGGGGCGGTCCGGGAAGCGGGCAGCCAGTTCGCCGCCATGCTGGAAGCCATGGACGATGAATACATGCAGGCCCGGGGGGCCGATGTGCGGGCGGTGTGCGGCCAGCTGGAAGATGCCCTGGCCCAGGGAAGCCGGAGCTGGACGGAACTTCTCACCCAGCCTTCCATTATCTGCGCCGACGACCTGACTCCCAGTGAAACCCTCCAGCTGGACAAATCCCTGATTCTGGGCTTTGTGACCAGCGGAGGCAGCGCCAACTCCCACACCGCCATCCTGGCCCGGACCATGAAAATCCCTGCCATCGTCCATACGGGAATCACCCTGGACGAAGACTGGAACGGTACCCTGGGAGCCCTGGACGGGGGCACCGGGAATTTCTGGCTGGATCCGGAACCCCAGGTGCTGGAAGCCCTGAAGGAAAAACAGCAGCAGCACCGGGCGGCGGAAGATGCCCTGGAACAGTTCCGGGGGAAACCCACCTGCACTGCCGACGGCCGGACGATTGCTTTGTACGGGAACATCGGCCAGCCGGAAGACATCGACCTGGTGCTCCAGAACGACGGGGAAGGGGTAGGCCTGTTCCGCAGTGAATTCCTCTATCTGGGACGGGAAGACTATCCCACGGAAGACGAACTGTTCGAAGCCTACTGTACCGCAGCCCAGGAACTGGAAGGCCGGAAGCTGATCATCCGGACCCTGGACATCGGGACGGACAAAAAAGTGGGTTATTTCCAGCTGCCGGAAGAAGAGAATCCGGCTCTGGGGTTCAGAGCCATCCGGATCTGCCTGAAGCGGCCGGAAATCTTCCTGACCCAGCTCCGGGCCATTCTCCGGGCCTCTGCCTATGGGGAAGTGGCAGTGATGTTCCCCATGATCGTTTCCGCAGAGGAAGTGAAGGCGGCCCGGGCCCTTCTGGAACAGGCGGCAGCCAGCCTCCGGGCAGAAGGGATCCCCTTTGACGAAAAGCTGGAAGTGGGGATCATGGTCGAAACGCCGGCGGCGGCCATCATCAGCGACGACCTGGCCCGGTACGTGGATTTCTTCAGCATCGGCACCAACGATCTGACCCAGTACACTCTGGCGGTGGACCGGCAGAATGCCAGCCTGGAAGAACTGGGGAAGGCCAGCCACAAGGCGGTGCTCCGGCTCATCGACCTGACCATCCGGAACGGCCATGCCGGGGGCTGCTGGGTGGGCATCTGCGGAGAAGCCGCAGCGGACCCGGAACTGATCCCTTATTTTGTAGCCATGGGTGTGGATGAACTGAGCATGTCCCCCGGGAAGATCCTGGGGGCCCGGAAGCTGATCAGCACCCTTCGGGCGGAATGAGAAAGGAGGCGGACCGTTGATCGATCTGGATTTGAAACAGGCGGCGGACAAAGCCATTGCCCTCCAGCCGGATAAACGGGTCCTGCCTTTCCTGTACCAGGACCAGGCCCTGTTCATCAAACGGAAACTGTCCAACCACCGGAACGCCTTTGCCAAACAAAGTGTGGAAGGGGCCTTCTGGTGCGAGGTGTACAAAATCATGACGGTGAACCAGTATTTTCCCCTGGCACCGGAAATCGTCCTGCTCCAGGATGACTATTTTGTCATGAAAGCGGTGGGCAAGACCCTCCAGGGGGTGGCCAAGGAAGCCCCCTGGAAGGACTGCCGGCTGGAAGCCTACCACAAGGCAGGGGAAGCCCTGGCGAAACTCCACCAGATGGGGCTCCACCATGGCCGGCCGGCTCTCCGGGACATTGCCTATGACAAGGAACAGGACAAGATCACTTTCCTGGACTGGGAAAATGAAAAGCGGTTCATCGACGCGGACCCCCGGGTGCTGGATCTGTTCCTGTTCGTCCACAGCTGTTTCCGGGAAAAGAGCTGGAAAGACAGGAGTCTGTTGGAAGAAGCCATGAAAGGCTACTGCAACAGTCCGGCGGGACGGGAAATCCTCCGCCAGGCCAAGGCCCTTATCGGCAGATACAAAACGGCTTTTGCTCTGTGCGAAAAGCTCCGGTGCTTCGGCTGGCGGGACGTGACCAGCCTGGATGATGCCCGGAAGTTCATCCTGGAACGGGAGTAAGGAGAAACCATGCATTTTGGACCTCGATTGGAGGCAGTGGCGGCCCTGGTGCCTCCTTGCCGGACCCTGGCAGATGTGGGCACGGACCATGCCTACCTGCCGGTACTGCTGCTCCAGGAAGGAAAAATTGAGCAGGCCATTGCCGGGGATGTGGTCCCCGGTCCCTGTGAGGCAGCCCGGCACACGGTTCGGCAGTTCCATCTGGAAGAACGGATCGCCGTGCGCCAGGGCAGCGGCCTGACCGTGGTGGCCCCGGGCGAAGTGGAAACGGCTGTTATGGCAGGCATGGGGGCGGAAACCATGCTGCAGATTCTGGGGGAAGCCCCGGAGGTGTGGCAGCATCCCGCCTTCCGACATCTGGTGCTCCAGCCCATGAGCGATTCCTGCCGGCTCCGGCTTTGGGCGGAAGACCATGGCTGGGCGGTGGTCCGGGAGGAGCTGGTCCGGGAGGGAAAGCGGCTTTACGAACTGCTGCTCCTGGAACCTTCCCCGGGCTGGAAATATCCTGGCAGCTGCCGGGAAGTGGGGGATGATCTGGTCCGCCGGCATCATCCCCTGCTGGCAGAATTCGTGGCGGAAAAGAAAAAGAAGATCCAACGGCTGCTGACCCAGATGGACCGGAGTGAGCGGGCCCGGGCCAGCCGCCAGTACAAGGAATATGAGACCCTTTGGAAACAACTGGAGGAAATTGACTGTGGAAACGGAAGAAATGGAAAGTAAGGAAACCACCGTAACGGACATTTGTCTGTTCATGAACCAGCTGGCCCCTGTAGCCTATGCGGAAAGCTGGGACAACCCGGGGCTGCTCCTGGGACATCTGGCCCAGCATGTGCACAAGATCCTGGTGGCCCTGGACCTGAGCCCGGAAGTGGCGGAACAGGCCATCGAACAGGAATGCGATATCATCATCACCCACCATCCCTATTATTTCAGCCTGCCCAAGACCCTGGCGGTTACGGACACCAAGATGGAAGTGCTCTATGAGCTGATCAAACACGATGTGGCTCTTTATGCGGCCCATACCAACCTGGATGCGGCCAAAGGCGGGGTCAATGATGTGCTGGCCGCCCGGCTGGGTCTGGAAGATGTAACGGAAATCCCCCGGAAGGACTGCCCGGAACAGGGTCTGGCCCGGATCGGGGTGCTGGCCGAACCGATGGAACTGAAGGCTTTCGCTGCCAAGGTCCGGGATGACCTGGGTGCGGAACACCTGACCTTTGCCGGCGGGGAAGAACCGGTTTACAAAGTGGCCGTAGTAGGCGGCAGCGGAGCCGACTTTATGGAGGATGCCCTGGCGGCCGGTGCCGATACCCTGGTTACCGGAGATCTGAAGTACCATGTGGCCCAGAAGGCCCTGAACCTGGGTCTGAATGTAGTGGACGGCACCCATCAGCTTACCGAGAGCCCGGTGATCGACAAGCTGGAACAGGTGCTCAACACCTGGCGGGATGAATCCGGCCGTCATTTTGAAGTGATCCGTGCCGAAGAAGAACGGATCCTCCAGACGGTGTAAGGGGCGGCTGTCATGATCCGAGATCTGCAGTTGGGGAATGCCATGGAACAACCCTGCCTGGTCCGCCTCCAGAAGGTGGGCACCTCCTCCAACGGCAAGCCTTATGCCAAGGGGCTGCTGGAAGACAACAGCGGCTGCATTCCCTTTATCTGTTTCGAAGCCGGTCCCATTGGCCGGCTCCGGACCATGGAGGCCCCTTCTCCCTATATCATCGGGGGAAAGGTGGATGTGAACAAATATTCCACCACCATGGCCTACCAGGTGATTGTCCAGAAGGTCCAGGCGGTGACGGAAGAGGACGATCTGTCCAATCTGCTGCCCAGCGGCCACATCGATCTAGAAAAATACAAGACAGAATTTCAGGCCTTTATGGGCCGGATCCAGGATGACGGCCTCCGGGAACTGGTGGAAACCCTGTTTTCCGGGAATACCCTCCGGCAGTTCTTGAAGAATCCGGCGGGAATGCGGCTCCACCATGCCTATGTGGGCGGGCTGCTCCACCACACCGTGTGCGTCACCCGGCTGGCCGTGGCCATGGCCGGGGCCATCGGGAACGTGGATCTGGACCTGGTGATTGCCGGGGCCCTGCTCCATGACCTGGGAAAGATCCGGGAAATCTCTTCGGATCTGGGATTCCCCTATACCACCGAAGGCCGGCTCATGGGCCATATTTCCATTGGAGCCATGGCCGTGGACCGGGCTGCCCGGAAGATCCCCGACCTGTCGGCGGACCGGCGGGAACGGCTCCTCCACATCATCCTCAGCCATCACGGGGATCAGGACAAAGGATCCCCGGTGGTGTGCGTCACCAAGGAGGCCTTCATCGTCCATTATGCGGACGAAGTGGATTCCATCATGAATCAGTTCCACGAAAAAGAACGGAGCGAATCCTGGGAATACGACAAAATGTTACAGCGGTACCTGTGGAAGGTTTGACGGATTGACCAACCTATGGTATCATTTCATCCAGTGAGTGCGGAAAGATAATCGCGGCAGCCTTTGTGCTGATGAGGAAAGTCCGAGCTCCGCAGGGCAGGATGCTGGATAACGTCCAGTGGGGGCGACCCTAAGGAAAGTGCCACAGAAAATAAACCGCCGGCTTTGCCGGTAAGGATGAAACGGTGCGGTAAGAGCGCACCAGCGGTCAAGTGATTGGCCGGCTTGGTAAACCCCATCCGGAGCAAGACCAAATAGGGAAGGGATGAAGCGGCCCGCTGATCCTTCCGGGTAGTGTCGCTTGAACCTGCAGGCAACTGCAGGGCTAGATAAATGATTATCGTTGACAGAACTCGGCTTACTGAGCACTCACCTTTTTGAAAAATACCTTGTGCGGAAGCACGAAGGAGGAAATACCATGGAAATGATGCATATTGGCAGCGCAGACGCTTTTGACAAACTGATCCAGGATGCAGGCAAACCGGTACTGGTGGACTTCTGGGCCACCTGGTGCGGTCCCTGCCGGATGCTGGCTCCCGTTATCGAAGACCTGGCAGCAGAACATCCGGAAGTCCAGTTCGCCAAACTGGATGTGGACCAGGTGCCAGACGTGGCCATGCGGTTCAACGTATCCGCCATCCCTACGGTGGTGCTGTTCAAGGCCGGCAAGGAAGTCCAGCGCTTTGTAGGGGTTGAACCCAAAAGTGCCTACGAACAGGCTTTGGCCGTTTTATAACGGAAAGGAAGACAATGCATGAAAAAGATCTCTTTTGTCGTGCCTGTCTTCAATGAAGAGGAGAATATCCACGAGTTTTACAGGCGCCTTACGCAAGTAATGGCGCCTTTGCCGTATGATTACGAAATCCTGTTCATTGACGATGGTTCCAAAGACCGGACCAGCCAGCTGATCCGGGAACTGGCAGAGAAGGATCCCAATGTCCAGGGGTATGTGTTTGCCCGGAATTTCGGCCACCAGCTGGCTCTGACCTGCGGTCTGGACCAGTCCACCGGGGACGCGGTGATCTCCATGGACGGGGATCTCCAGCACCCGCCGGAAATGGTGCCGGAACTGCTGAAAAAATGGGAAGAGGGCTTCGAAATCGTCCAGACCGTGCGGAAAGCCACGGAAGACGCCACCTGGTTCAAAAATATAACCTCCCGCTTATACTACAAGCTGATCAATTCCATGAGCGAAGTGCGGATCACCCCTGGGGGCAGCGATTTCCGGCTAATGGACCGGAAGGCGGTGGATGCCCTGAACCGGTTCCGGGAACGGGCCCGGTTCATCCGGGGGATGGTGAACAATCTGGGGTTCCGGTACACCACCCTGGAATTTGTGGCACCGCCCCGGTTCGCCGGCCATTCCAAGTTCAATCTGCGGAAAATGCTCCGGTTCGCCCTGGACGGGATCACGGCTTTTTCCCGGGTGCCCCTGCGGCTGGCCCTGTATGTAGGGTGCATTGCAGGGCTGGGGAGCATCCTGCTCATCGGTCATGTCATTTATGTGAAATATATTATCCAGGATGCGGTTCCCGGGTGGACCACCCTGGCAGCGGCAGAGTTCTTCCTGGGAGGTGTGGAGCTGATCGGCATAGGGATCGTGGGAGAATATGTGGGCCGGATCTTCGATGAAGTGAAACAAAGACCTTTGTATATTATTCGTGAACATATCGTGAAAAGTGGTAACAGCCAATAGACAGCGAATAAGAGAATTGTTATAATTAGAACCGGCAAAACTAAATAAAAAAGCCGAATCACAGCAATGTGAACGGGGGAACCAAAGTGGGGTTAATTTCTTCGGAATAGGGCATCTCGACCCGCACCCGGCAGCTAACTTCGTAGGCGTAATCGAGAGGATGTGTTTATTATATTTAGGAGGATGATGCTTGGCGTAGTGCTGGCAGCGGCAACCACCGCAGCAGTGGCACTGCCTGCGCAGAACGTTTTTGCCAGTTTCAAACAGGGTCAGTCAGGACCGGAAGTGGCAGCCATCCAGGAACAGCTCCTGATGGAAGGCTACGATATCGGGATCCCTGACGGGGTCTATGGAGCCCGTACCGTGGCTGCAGTAAAGAAATATCAGGCCAGCATGGGTCTGGCAGCAGACGGGGTCATCGGGAACTTCACCTACAAAAAGCTCATGGGCAGAGAAATGCCCACCCACCGTACGCTGAACACCAACCGGGGCTATGGCAGCAGCTATGGTTACGGCAGCAGCACGGCCAGAGAGCTGATCAGCACCGCTTACGACTATGTGGGCGTGCCTTATGTATTCGGGGGGACCACTCCCTGGGGCTTTGACTGTTCCGGTTACACCCAGTACGTGTTCCGGCAGATGGGGATCGAAATCCCCCGGACAGCGGATGCCCAGTACTATGCTTTCCCGAAAGTTTCTTCCAGCGAGCTGGAACCGGGAGACCTGGTGTTCTTTGAAACTTATGAACCGGGCCCTTCCCACTGCGGCATCTACATCGGCAACGGTCAGATGCTCCAGGCAGGGAGCAGCACCGGTGTCACCGTATCCAACGTATTCAGCGGATATTGGGGCGCAAGATATATCGGAGCGGCAAGAGTCCTCTAACAGCCGCTTACCCGTCAGGGATGATCCCTGACGGGTGTTTTTTTTGTATGGAGAACATCTGCCGGTGGCAGATGGCTTTACATGGAAACGCAGCTCCATCGGCCGCCGGAAGTTGACAAAAGCCGCCGGACTTACCGGCGGCCTTTTCCTACCTTGTCCTGTCTGCTGGTGGGGAGGAAGTAAGGAGCAGGGAAGGGCGTACCCCGGCTGCCCAGAAGCCGATATGTTCAAAGGCGGATGCAGCGGTGCAGGTGCGTCCCTCTTTTTTTTTTTGAACAATGCAAAAAACGTATCCATAAACATGAATTATAACAATTAGCAATGGATACCTATCTGTGTTACACTGGTCCCTGTAAGAAACACAGCACCTTACCCTGGATTCCGGGGCGGGAAATACGCTGGAGAGACAACAGGAGGTCATATGAGCAAAGTACTTGTAATCGGGACCAGTCTCCGGACTGGAAGCAACTCTGACAGATTCGCGGAAGAAGTGGTCCGGGGAGCCAAAGCCGCCGGCCATGAGGTGGAATGGGTGACGCTGAAGGGAAAAGAAATCCATTTCTGCACCGGGTGCTTCGTCTGTCTGGAAAACCATCAATGCATATTCCATGACGGGGCTGCGGAAATTGCGGAAAAGGTCCGCCGTGCCGATACCCTGGTGTTTGCTACTCCTATTTACTACTATGAAATGAGCGGCCAGATGAAAACTCTGCTGGACCGGTGCAATCCGCTGTTCGGATCCGATTACCAGTTCAGGAAGGTGTATCTGGTGTCTACTGCGGCAGAGGATGCTCCTCATATGCCGGAGAAGGCACTGTCCGGGCTCCAGGGCTGGGTGGACTGCTTTGACCGGGCAGAACTGGCAGGTTCTTTCTTCTGTGGCGGCGTCAATGATGGGAAAGAAGCAGAAACCCGGGAAAAGGATCTGGCCAGAGCTTATGACTTTGGAATGAAACTGCAATGATTTGGACAAGATAGGGAGGAAACAATCAATGGATGCAAAGATGCTGGAGGGAAAAGTGGCCATTATCTCGGGAGCCAGTTACGGTATGGGCTTTTCCATGGCTGAGGTGTTTGCCCGGGAAGGGGCCAAAGTGATCATGACTGCCCGTGGCCAGGAAAAATTGGGAGCGGCGGTAAAAGCGCTCCGGGACAAAGGATATGAAGTAACCGGAGTGGCGGCGGACAACAAGAATCTGGAAGATGTACAGCGGGTATTCCAGATGGCATTGGAAACCTACGGAGATCTGGATGTCGTCATCAACAACGCAGCCATCGGGGAACAGAAGATGATCGATGAAACCGATGATGAATGGCTGGAATATGTGTACCAAACCAATGTGTTCGGACCCTTCCGGTTCATAAGGGAAGCCCTGAAAATCTTCCTGCCGAAAAATGAAGGGTGCATCATCAATATTTCTTCTGTAAACGGGACCCGGCCTTTTTGTGGAGCTTCCTATACTTCCTCCAAAGGCGCCATCAATACGCTGACCAAGAATGTGGCCATGCGGCTGATCGATACCAATATCCGGATCAATGCGGTGGCTCCCGGATCCACCATTACCCCGGCTCACCTGGCCAACAAAGCGGGCAAGCAGCCGGGAGGCGCCAAAATGCTGGAATACAGCAAGCATTTTGTGTATTTCCCGGGACCGGAATGTGAACCGGAAGATCAGGCCAATGCCTGTCTGTTCCTGGCATCGGATATGGGAAAACATGTCAAAGGACAGGTCATCCAGGTCTGCAACGGTGCATTCCTGTAAGGAATGGATTTGATTGGCTGGATGGGATTGTTCCATTGTACCAGCAAATACGGTCGTCAAGAGGCCGATAAGTTTAAAACCAGATGGGGGAGCATCTGATCTCCAACGCCCATTGACAATCGACAATTGACCGCTGACAAAGGCCTCCGGACCAACCGGCGGCCTTCTTAGTGTAAAATAGTTCTCGGTAAAAGGTTTGGAAACACAATCTGGAAGACGTCCGCTGCTGCCTGGACATGCTGGAAGGAGAAACCAGCAACGCCGACGAGGAAGAGAACGTTAGGAAACTGCGGGTTTACCTGGAGCGGAACTGGGAATACCTGACGCCCCTGGCAATGCGGGAAGGACTGGAAGAGTACCAGAAAGGACTGGGAACATGTGAGAGCAACCATCGGACGTACACTTACCGGATGAAGAAGCAGGGCCGGCGCTGGAGCAAAGACGGCGGTCTGGCGATGGTCGAGGTGATCAGTGGTTTGAAGAACGGAGACCTGGAGCAGGCCCTGGCAGGGGACTTGTACGGTATGCTGCTGAAAAACCGGAAAGAGTACCGGAATGCTGTGCGGGAAGCCCTGAAAAAAACGCTCTTTGTCCCTCACGTAGGTGTCCACCAGTGCTGCATTGCCAATTACGGACCCAGAAGCAGTCCCATGGGACATTTGGCCGCAGTACTGAACTGGTGATAAGGACGGTCCCAAAGTCCGCCCTGTGAGGGGCGGGGGACCATCCGCAAGGATGGTGGTGGGGGCATCGGCGACAGCCGATACTTCGCAGGACCGGCAGACAACAATGGAGTGTACGGATAAGAGCAAGGCCTCAGGGTTTGCAGTTTCCATTGTTGTATCCCTGGAAAGTGTGACCGTACCCCCGCCAAGGTATTCGGTCCTTTCAGGACCTCATGCCCCCACCACCGGGCAAGCCCGGTCCCCCGCCCCTGCAGGGCGGACTTGGCCTCCGGCCTTGCTGGTACTTTGTGCGGGTATACGTCGATTCTTCGGGAGCCGGGAGGGCAGGCCCAGGAGGAGTCGGCGGGACAACATCGGGTGTTGTCGCTCCTGGGGTGGAGCACGCGGGCGATAGGGTCTGGCTTCCTGGTCCGTAGCCGCTGCCTTTGACCATCAGGGCAAGGCGATAGGCTGTGAGCCTCCCGCCAGGGACGAACGGGTCTGCCCTCCCGGCGGAGAGTCCTCGCGGGTGTATGGGTATAGAAGTTTTTGCCCTCTGGGCGGCCGGAACGGGTTTGCCTGCGGCGAAACCCCTACGTCGTCGACCTCAAAGCAACGATAAAAAATTTTAACCCCATTTCTAAATAACTATACGGCGATGAAGGATTCACCGAGAACTTGTTGACACATACCATCGGCCGCCGGCCGTTGACAAAAGCCGCCGGACTTACCGGCGGCCTTTCTTGCCATTTACTTTCCCCGTCCAGTACGGTACAATTAACACGATTGACTATAAAAACTGACAGAATGGAGAAAACCATGAGCAACGAAAACAAAAAAGTCAAAGTCCATTACGAAGGCACCCTGAACGACGGGACCAAATTCGATTCTTCCTATGACCGGGGCGAGCCTTTGGAATTCGTGGTCGGGGCCGGCATGATGATCAAGGGGTTCGATGATGCGGTCCGGGATATGGCTGTAGGGGAAGTGAAGAACATCCACCTGATGCCGGAAGAGGCCTATGGCCAGCCCAATCCCCAGAACATCCTCACCGTGGAAATTGCCAAGATGCCCGGTTCGGAAAACCTGGAAGTGGGCCAGCGGGTGGCCCTGGGCACCCCCAACGGCCAGCAGATCCCGGTACGGGTTACGGAAAAGACCGAATCCACCATTACCTTCGATGCCAACCACGAAATGGCCGGCAAGGAACTGAATTTCAAGATCGAACTGGTCGAGGTGGAAGGGTAAAAGGAGGATTCTCATGAACCCTTTGTATTTCCTGGAACACCAGTTCTTCCCGGCTGTGGTTTATCCGGATCCGGAAGGGAAGCAGATCAGTCCTTTCCTTTTGGGGAATGCTTTTGGAACCCTGTGTGCCAGTGTTCTGGCGGATCTGCCGGAAACCGGAGACGAGAACGAAAGGTTCTATCAGGAAGAGGACTTCACCGCGGAAGGACTGGAGATCCGCAATGAACATACGGGGCACCCCCAGTTCTATGTGCTGCGGATGCATTTTCCCTTTGAAGCGGGTTGGAACTTCAACACTCTGTGCCCCCGGGCCTACCTGGTCCACGGGCTCCAGGGAGAAAATCCCCGGTATTATACGGTGGAATATGACGCCAATACCATGGGGTATATGCTGTGCAGCTGGGACGGAGAAGGGAACCACACCAATTTCGGCCCGGTGGACCTGGGAGAAGACCCGGAACTGGCCACGATCCTGAAACGGGAGAAGGGGAGGGCCGCTGACCATTGACAGCTGACCATTGACAAAGGCCGCCGGAGGTTCCGGCGGCCTTTCTATTGGGAAGGAAAACGCCAGGGGCGTTTTCCAACCCTTCCATTTGTGCTATAATGGGAGCAATTCTGTACGAGAGAGGCTGGCTGGTTCTTATGGGTATTTCATTGGCAAAGGGCCGCAGGGAATCCATCATCCTGCGGACCAGTTTCATCGGTATCGGAGTGAACGTGCTCCTGGCCGGGTTCAAGGCGGTGGTGGGGTTTTCCACCAACTCCATTGCCATCCTGATGGATGCGGTGAACAACCTGTCGGACGTGCTGTCTTCGGTGATCACCGTGGCCGGGGCCAAACTGGCGGACCGGAACCCGGATTTTGAACATCCCTTTGGCCATGGCCGGTATGAATACCTGAGTGCCCTGGTGATTTCCATCATCATTTTCTATGCCGGGGTCACGGCCATGGTGGAAAGTGTGAAAAAAATCATCGAACCGGAGGTGCCGGAATACACCACCGCCTCTCTGATCCTTTTGGTGGTGGCGGTCATTGCCAAGATCATTCTGGGCCGGTATGTAAAGGCCAAAGGCCAGGAGGCGGATTCCGGAGCTCTCATCGGGTCCGGGTCCGATGCCCTGTTTGACGCGGTACTGTCTTTTTCCGTACTGGTGGCGGCTCTGGTGTATCTGGAATGGGGGCTCCCTCTGGAATCCTATGTAGGGGCCCTGATTGCCTGTTTCATCCTGAAAAGTGGCTATGGGATGCTCCGGGATACCCTGAATGAAATCCTGGGAGAGAGGCCGGATCCCCAGCTGGTCCGGGAAATCAAGAATCTCCTGGTGGCGGAACCGGAAATCCAGGGGGCCTATGATCTGATGATCAACAACTACGGACCGGGCCGGAACTATGCCTCTGTGCACATCGAACTGCCGGATGTGATGACCGTGGAACAGGTGGACCTTTTGACCCACCGGATCCATGAAAAAATCTTCAAGGCCACCGGGGTCCATCTGTCCGGGGTAACAGTGTATTCCTACAATACCCGGGATCCGGAGGCGGCAGCCATCCGGGAAAAAGTGAGCCAGATGGTGATGCGGCACCCCTGGGCCCTCCAGGTCCACGGGTTCTATGTGGACCGGAAAGCAAAGACCATGCGGTTCGACGTGGTGGTTACCTTCGGCCGGGACCGGGGACCCATCGTCCAGGAACTGAAAGAAGAAGTGGGGAAGCTGTATCCAGGCTACACAGTATCGGTGGACGTGGACAGGGATATATCGGCGCTGCAGGGGTGAAAAAGGGCTGTGAAAAAATGAGGAATCATTTTTTCACAGCCCTTTTAGTCGGGGGTGTGGATTTTCACACCCCCGTTATTTCACTTTCTCCGCCAATTCCGGAAACGGGGCCAGGACTCTGGGCAGGATCCCGTTCATACAGGCTATGGCTATGCCGTAGTTGGTCATGGGGATGTTTTGTTTATGGGCGGCACTTTGCCGGTAGGCCACTTCCTGGGGATTCAGCATACAGGCCCCGCAGTGGACGATGAGCTTGAAGGGGCTCAGGTCGTCAGGGAATCCCTTGCCGCTGCTGTAATGGAAGTCAGGCTGTGCCCCGGAATACTTCCGGATCCAGTTGGGCAGCTTTACGGTACCGATGTCGTTGCACTGCCGGTGATGGGTGCACCCTTCGGAAATCAGCACCGGATCCCCGTCCTTCAGGTCTTTCAGCTTCAGGGCTCCATCCAGGAAGGCGGCCAGCTGGCCTTTGTACCGGGCAAACAGAATGGAGAAGCTGGTGAGCCGGATCTTCGGAGGCACCATCTGGTTCACAGTATGGAAGGCCTGGCTGTCGGTAACTACCAGGCTGATCTTTTTGCCCAACAGGCTGATGATTCCCGGAAGTTCCTGGGGCTGGACCACAACGGCACTGCAGTGGCCGTCCAAGAGTTCCCGGATGGTCTGCTGCTGGGGCAGGATCAGCCGTCCCTTGGGAGCGCTTTCATCGCAGGGCACTACCAGCACCACCAGGGCATTGGGTTCCAGCAGGTCCAGGAGCAGGGGCTTTTTCACCCCATCTTTTCCCAGGGCCTGGGAGATCCGTTCCTTCAGTTCCCAGATCTGGGTACCCGCCTGGGCACTGACCAGCATGCTGTGATCCTTCAGGTCTTCCGGCAGGGTGAAGCTGGGCACCAGGTCGCATTTGTTGAACACTACCAGGTAGGGGATCTTCCGGTCACGGATTTCCTGGAGCAGTTTCCGGTCGAAAGTATTCATGCCTGTGGACGCATCCACCACCAACAGGGCGATGTCCGTGCTCCGGAGTACCAGCCGGGCCTTTTCGATCCGGGACTGGCCCAGGTCCGTGTCGTCGTCCATCCCCGGGGTGTCGGTGAGGAGTACCGGCCCCAGAGGCAGGATTTCCATGGCTTTGGAAACCGGGTCGGTGGTGGTGCCCTTGTAGTCGGACACAATGGCCAGGTCCTGGCCGGTAATGGCGTTGATCAGAGAAGATTTGCCGGCGTTCCGGCAGCCGAACAGACCAATATGGACACGTTCCCCGGACGGGGTGGCGTTAAGAGATGCGGGCATGGAAAGTTCCTCCTTCAGGAATTGAAATTTGCCGAACATTGGGCAAACAGAAAACATAAATTGTTTGTGAATATCATACAATAAAAGGGGGGAAGGTGCAAGGGCTGCGTTTCTCTTCAAAAGGACCCGTCAGTTACGGGTCCTTTCCAGCGGCCAGCGGCCGGTAACAGGAGACCGGTGACAGGGGTTGTTCATACAACGTGCAACAACCCCTCTTGATTTTTCAGACAGTTTCCATGTATACTAATACTCGTTTGCAGGCGTAGAAAACTTCTATTATATGCAGCAAGGGATGTGAGCCTATGGAAGATGTGTATTGTGCAGCCTTGGCAGATCTGCTGAGCTACGAGGCCCCTCAGGGGGTACCTTTGCTCCGGGAGGCCTTCGGGTCTCTGGAAAAAGCCTGGAAGGCGGGGACAGGGGAACTGAAGGAGGCGGGGCTTTGGAGCCCGGCTCTGGACAAGGTCTGGCAGTCGCCCCACCGGAGAAATCTGCCGGAAAGGATCTGGGACTGGTGTGAGCATCACCAGGCCCGGGTGATCAGCCGGTGGAATCCGGACTACCCGGTTTTGGTGGACCAGCTGGCCGCTCCTCCACCAGTGCTCTATGTAAAGGGCACCCTGCCGGACCAGCCGGCCTGTGTGGCGGTGGTAGGGTCCCGGAAGGCCACGGATTACGGTCTGGCCGTGGCCGCCCGGTTTGCCCGGGCGGCGGCCCTCCGGCAGGTGCCGGTGATCAGCGGGGGCGCCTACGGCATCGATGCGGCGGCCCACAAGGCGGCCCTGGATGCAGGCGGCCCCACAGTGGCCGTACTGGGCGGCGGACTGGGGGAATTGTATCCCCGGCGCCATCTCCGGCTTTTTGACCGGATCGCCCAGCAGGGAGCCCTGGTGACGGAATATGCCCCCTGGACTCCGCCCCTGCCCCAGAACTTCCCTCTGCGGAACCGGATCATCGTGGGCTTTTGCCGGGCAGTGGTGGTGGTGGAAGCTGCCATCCGCAGCGGGGCCATGAGCACCGCCCATGCCGCTCTGGACGAAAACCGGGAACTGTTCGCCGTCCCCGGGCCCATCTTTTCCGAAACCAGCCAGGGCACCCACCATCTCCTGAAGCAGGGAGCCCGGGTGGGGGATGATCCCCAGGAAGTACTCACCAGCCTGCTGGGGCCGGAAGAGGGAACTCTGCCCCAGGCCGGAGAAGAACCGGACCTGTTCCGGGATTTCGCTCCCGATGAAAAAGAAAAAGCCGGGGCCCTGTGCCGCTGGCTCCAGAAACACCAGGGCAGTTCCCTGGAACAACTGGCCGATGCATTCCCCTGGCCCCTGGCCGTGCTCAGTACCCTGCTCCTGGAGCTGGAACTGTCCGGCCGGGTCCAGCGGAACAGCCGCAATCGCTATCATGCAGTTTAGGAGGAGAAAATCGTGACGAATAAACTGGTCATTGTGGAATCCCCTACGAAAGCCAAGACCATCGAAAAATTTCTGGGCAAGACCTTTACGGTACGGGCCTCCATGGGCCATCTCCGGGATCTGCCCAAAAGTCAGTTCGGTGTTGACGTAGAGCATCATTTCACTCCCAAATACATCAATATCCGGGGGAAAGGACCTTTAATCAAGGAACTGAAGACCCTGGCCAAAAAAGCCGACAAAATCTATCTGGCAACGGACCCGGACCGGGAAGGGGAAGCCATTGCCTGGCACCTGAGCTACATCCTGGGGGTGGATCCGGCGGCTCCCTGCCGGATTTCCTTCCATGAAATCACCCAGACCGCCATCAAAGGGGCTCTGAAGGATCCCCAGTCCATCGACATGGACAAAGTGGACGCCCAGCAGACCCGGCGGATCCTGGACCGGATCGTAGGGTACCAATTGAGCCCTCTCCTGTGGCGGAAGATCCGGAAGGGCCTCAGCGCCGGCCGTGTCCAGAGCGTGGCGGTGAAGATCATCTGCGACCGGCAGAAGCTCATCGACGACTTCGAACCGGAGGAATACTGGACTTCTTCCGTGGTGCTGGCTCCCGGCAAGACTCCCAAGATCACGGCGGATGTGGTGAAACGGGATGGGAAGAAACTGGAAATCCACAACCGGGAAGAAGCGGACCAGGTGACGGAAGACCTGAAGAAGGCCAGCTACCAGGTGACGGACTGCTCTGTCCGGGACCGGCTGCGGAAACCGGCGCCTCCCTTCACCACCAGCAGTCTCCAGCAGGAAGCCAACAAAAAGATGAACTTTTCCACCAAAAAGGTCATGATGCTGGCCCAGCAGCTGTACGAAGGGGTCACCCTGGGCCGGAAAGGCTCTGTAGGGCTCATTACCTATATGCGTACCGACTCGGTGCACCTGGCGGATGCGGCGGTCAGCGAGATCCGGGGCTATGTGGATGCCAATTACGGTCCCAGTTACCTGCCCAAGAAACCCAATGTGTACAGCAGCCGGAAGAATGCCCAGGAAGCCCATGAAGCCATCCGTCCCACCAGTGTGAGCCGGACTCCGGAAGATGTGGCGCCCTATCTGGACCGGGATCAGCTGCGGCTCTACACCCTGATCTGGAAGCGGACGGTGGCCAGCCAGATGGCCAGCAGCGTCAGCACCCTCACCACCCTGACCATTGCCGGGGACAATTACGAACTCCGGGCCACCGGTTCCGTGGTAAAGTTCGACGGGTTCCTGAAGCTGGCGGACCGGAAGGACGAGGAAAAGGACAAGAAGGTTCCGGCTCTGGAAAAAGGCACGGCCATGAACCTGATCCGGGTGAACGAGGCGGTCCAGCACTTTACGGAACCCCCTGCCAACTTCACCGAAGCCACCCTGGTCAAGGAACTGGAAGAAAAGGGCATCGGCCGGCCCAGCACCTATTCGCCCATTATCCAGACCATCCTGGCCCGGGGCTATGTGGCCAAGGAAGGGAAGAAGCTGCTGCCTACGGAACTGGGGAAACTCACCATCGACATGCTGACCCAGTATTTCTCCCCCTTCATCGACGTGCCCTTCAGCGCCCATATGGAAAGCGAACTGGATGCCATCAGCGAGCACAAGACCGATAAGGAAACGGTGCTCCAGGAATTCTACGGTCCTTTTGAAAAGGCTCTGAAGGTGGCGGATGAAAACATCCCGGTGGTGGAAAAGCCCGTGATCGTCAGCGATGTGAAATGTGAGAAATGCGGCCGGTTCATGGTGGTGAAGGAAGGCCGCCACGGCAAGTTCCTGGCCTGCCCCGGATTCCCGGAATGCCGGAACACCAAGCCCATCCTGGTGAAAGTGGGGGTGAAGTGCCCCCAGTGCGGCGGGGATCTGATCGAACGGCACAGCAAGACGGGACGGCTGTTCTATGGCTGCGCCAACTATCCCACCTGCCGGTTCACCTCCTGGGACAAACCCACCAACGAAAAATGCCCCCAGTGCGGCAGCATGATGGTGGAACACAAGGAGCGCAGCGGAAAGACCGTGCTCCACTGCAGCAAAGAGAAGTGCCCCAACGCTTCCCTGAAGAAGAAATGAAAGGAAAATTTCCATGACCGTCCATATTATCGGAGCCGGGCTGGCAGGCTGTGAAGCGGCCTGGCAGCTGACCCGCCGGGGGATCCCGGTGATGCTCCACGAAATGCGCCCGAAAAAAAGCGACCCGGCCCACCATACGGCCCTGTTCAGTGAGCTGGTATGCAGCAATTCCCTTCGGGCCAACAACATTGAAAACGCCGTGGGCCTGCTGAAGGAGGAAATGCGCCGGCTGGATTCCCTGATCATCGCCTGCGCCGATGCCCACCAGGTGCCTGCCGGGGGAGCCCTGGCAGTGGACCGGGAAGGGTTTGCCCAGGCCGTCACTGACGCCATCCGGGAAAATCCCCTGGTGACCCTGGTGGAAGAAGAGGTCACTGATTACAGCCGGTTCGCTCCGGAGGACTATGTAATCACCGCCTCCGGACCTCTCACCAGCGGGGCCCTTTCCGAAGCCATCCAGCAGCTGGTGGAAAAGGATTACTTCCATTTCTTCGATGCGGCGGCCCCCATTGTCACCGTGGATTCCCTGGACCAGGACAAGGTGTACAAGGCTTCCCGGTACGACAAAGGGGAAGCGGCTTATTACAACTGCCCTTTCACCAAAGAGGAATACCTCCGGTTCTGGCAGGAACTGTGCCATGCAGAAACGGCTCCGGTGAAGGATTTCGAGCACAATGTGTTCGAAGCCTGCATGCCCATTGAAGAAATGGCCCTCCGGGGAGAAGACACCATGCGGTTCGGACCTCTGAAGCCGGTGGGACTTCCGGATCCCAGGACCGGGGAGGACCCCTATGCAGTGGTCCAGCTCCGCCAGGACAATGGGGCCGGGACCCTGTACAACATCGTAGGGTTCCAGACCCATCTGAAATGGCCGGAACAGAAACGGGTGTTCCGGATGATCCCGGGACTGGAAAATGCGGAATTCGTCCGGTACGGGGTGATGCACAAAAACTCCTACCTGAACAGTCCACTGCTGCTGAACCCGGATTATTCCCTCCGGAACCGGCCTCATTTCTATTTTGCCGGTCAGATGACCGGGGTGGAAGGGTATGTGGAAAGCGCCGCCTCCGGTCTGGCGGTGGGAATCTATGCTGCCCGGGCCATAGCCGGGAAAAAACAGGTGCTGTTCCCCAAAGAGACTGCCATGGGAGCCCTGAGCCACTACATCAGCAACCCGGAGGTAAAGCATTTCCAGCCTATGAACATTAATTTCGGGCTGATCGCCCCCTGGGATGGCCCCAGGATCCGGGGGAAAAAAGAGAAAAATGCGGCTATAGCTGCCAGAAGTCTAAACTTTCTCGAAAATGTAAAAAATAACTTGCATGATTAGTCTGAATATGGTAGTATGAATTGTCGGGAATTCAATAAAATTCGTACAATTTGAGGCTTGCCATGGAACTGACACATACTCCGGGTTCCTCAGAAAAACTTGGGAAATGGGCGGAGGACTTTGCCACCTATCTGGAGGTGGAAAAGGACGCCTCCCCCCTGACCATTGAGAATTATCTGGCGGATATCCGGCATTTCAGAGACTTTATGGTCCGGCGGAAGGAATCTTTCAGCTGGCCCCAGGTCACTGTCCTGGACATCCGTTCCTATCTGGCGCTGATGCACGATGATAAACTGGCCCGGCGGACCATCGCCCGAAGGATTTCTTCTCTTCGTTCTTTCTACCGGTATCTCCGGCGGGAAGACCGGGTGAAGACCAATCCCTTTACCCAGGTGCGGACTCCCAAACTGGAAAAGAAGCTGCCTGTATTTTTGGAAGAATTTGAAATTAATCTCCTGCTGCGGATGCCGGACTGTACCACTGTCCTGGGCCGCCGGGACAGGGCCATCCTGGAATTCCTCTATTCTACAGGCTGCCGGGTTTCCGAATTGGTGGGACTTACGCTGACCCGGGTGGATCTGGGCAACCGGTATGCCATCCTGATGGGGAAGGGCCGGAAGGAACGGCTGGTGCCTTTGGGGCATCCCTGTGTGGCGGCCATGGAAGACTATCTCCGCCGCAGCCGAAGGCAGCTGATGGTCCGGTACCAGGCAGCTCCTCATCAGGCTGTGTTCGTGAACAGCCGGGGGACACCTCTCAGCAGCCGGAGCGTACGGAGGATCCTGGACAAATACGTGGACATGTGTGCCCTGCAGAAACATGTGAGCCCCCACACCATACGGCACACCTTTGCCACCCATCTGCTGGATCACGGGGCGGATCTGCGGGCTGTACAGGAATTACTGGGACATGTGAGCTTATCCACAACACAAATTTATACTCATGTGACGGCGGAACGTCTCACCGCAGTCTATGAGAAACATCATCCAAGGGCCTAGGAGGGACTTACTATGTTAGCTTTACTGGAAAAAACGCGTATGATCAACAAACTGCTTCAGAACACGGAAACCGTCAGCTACAAAAAGATGGCGGAAGTGCTGAAGGACGTCATCAAGGCGAACATCTACATCGTCTCCAGCGACGGAGAGCTGCTGGGCTACTCCATCCTGGACGGCTTTGAATGCGAGCTGATGATCAAAAAAGTGCTGGATGTGGGCCGTTTCCCTGCCGACTATGTGAAATGGCTGGAAGGAATCCGGGAAACGTCTTCCAACTACCGTCTGGTGAAGAACATGTGCGCTTTCAGCGAAGGGACCAAATGCCTGTTTGAAAGCAAATACACCACGGTGGTGCCCATTTTCGGGAACGGTGTCCGTCTGGGGACCCTGATCCTGGGGAAATTCAAGAAAGAATTCGTGGACAGCGACCTGCTGCTCAGCGAATATGCCGCTACGGTCATCGGCATGCAGCTGCTCCACGACAAAGCCATGCATATTGAAGAAGCCAGCCGGAAGAAGGCCATGGTCCAGATCGCCTTCTCCAACCTGAGCTACAGCGAACTGGAAGCCATTTCTGAAATCCTCAAGGCACTGCCCGGGGACGAAGGACTGCTGGTGGCCAGCAAGATCGCCGACCAGGCCGGGATCACCCGGAGCGTGATCGTCAACGCCCTGCGGAAATTCGAAAGCGCCGGGGTGCTGGAAACCGAATCCCTGGGAATGAAAGGGACCTATGTACGGATTCTCAACGAATACCTGCGGGATGGGCTGAAAGAACACAAAAAATAAGGAAATGGGGAAAAGGGTCAGGCTGCAGGATGCAGTTTGACCCTTTTTCGGCTTTATGGTAGTATGATAGGGATATGGGGCTGCTGCCCCGTCAGCTGTCAACGGTCAGCGGCCGCAGGAGGCCGGCTGCGCCGGCTCTGATTTGAATTCTACCTAATGGAAAGGAAATTTTCCCTATGCTCAATCTGGATGCGTCTCTGATCTACCGGATCCCGGCGCTGCTGTTTACCATTACGGTCCATGAATATGCCCACGGGGCCATGTCCGCCAGCCTGGGGGACCCTACTCCCGAATCGGACGGACGGCTTACCATGAATCCCCTGGCCCATCTGGACCTGATCGGGTCCCTGATGCTGGTACTGGTGGGGTTTGGCTGGGCCAAACCGGTGCGGGTGGACCCCCGGTATTATCCCAACCCCCGGGAAGGGATGCTGAAAGTGGCTTTTGCAGGCCCGGCCAGCAATCTGTTCGTCACCTTTCTGGCCATGTTCCTCCAGCTGTTCCTGGCCCGGTACTTCAACGCCGGCCGGGGCGTGCTGCTGTTTTTGAACTGGCTCATGCTGTACAATGTATGGTTTGCCTTCTTCAACCTGATCCCCATTCCCCCCATGGACGGATACAAGGTGCTCCAGACGGCGCTGCCTCTGGACAAGGCCCTGGCCTATGAGCGGATGGTGGGGCCCTATACCAACCTGATCCTGATCATCCTGTGCTTTACCGGAATCGTGGGCCTGGTGATCAATCCGCTGTCCACTCTGTATCTCCAGCTGTGCCGGGGAATCCTGGCCCTGTTTCTGTTCTGACCGGGAAGAAGGCGGCCTGTGTACCAAGTGAAACTGGCGGATTTCCAGGGCCCGTTGGACCTGCTGATCCACCTGATTGAAAAAGACAAAATCGATATTTATGATATTCCCATTGTTTCCGTTACGGAGCAGTACATTGCCTACATCAATGCCATGCAGGAATACAACCTGGACGTGGCCAGCGAATTTTTGCTGATGGCGGCCATCCTGCTCCAGATCAAATCCCGGATGCTGCTGCCCCGGGACCCGGAGGAAGAGGGGGAGGAAGAACCGGATCCCCGGCAGATGCTGGTGGACATGCTGGTGGAATACCGGAAAACCAAAAAGCTGGCCCAGGCTCTCCGGGAATGTCTCCAGCGGGCCAGCCTCCAGACCGCCCGGTCTCCGGAACCCCAGGGAAAGGTGCTCCAGAAGGTGAAGCGGTACGGCCTGGCGGACCTGCTCCGGGCCCTGGCCGGGCTCATGCCCCGGCAGGAGGACGAGGAAACGGTGATTCCCCGGCAGGAATTCCCCGTCCAGGAACGGATGGAGGCCATCCGGGAGACGCTGGGCAAAAGAAAGGAAAAAATGGATTTCCGCCAGCTGCTCCAGGACCGGAAAAACCACAGCGAGGTGATCGCCACCTTCCTGGCCGTGCTGGAACTGCTGCGGCTGAAGGAAATCGATCTGATCCAGGAAGAGCCTTTCGGGCCCATGGTCCTGGAACCCCGGAAGGAGGAGGCCCATGAAACTGAAGAAAACCGCTGAGCTGGAAGCCCTGCTCTTTGCCAGCGGGGATCCCCTGACCCTGGAGCGGGCGGCAGGGGCCCTGTTCTGTTCCACCGAAGAAGTGGCCCAGCTGCTGGAAACCCTCCAGCAGGAATACCAGCAGGCCGGCCGGGGCATCGAACTGCGCCAGGCGGCGGGAGGCTGGCAGCTGGTAACCAAGAAGGAAGCGGCGGGCCTGGTGCGCCGGCTCCAGGAAAAACAGGAAGTGAAGCTGTCCAATGCAGCCATGGAGACCCTGGCCATTGTGGCCTTCAAGCAGCCGGTGACCAAAAGCGAAATGGAAGCCATCCGGGGGGTGAAGGTGGACGGGGTGCTGAGCACCCTGGTGGAACTGGACCTGGTGGGGGAAGTGGGCCGGAAGGAAGTAATCGGCCGGCCCATCCTTTACGGCACTACGGAGGAATTCCTCAAGGCCTTCGGCCTCAATTCCCTGGAGGATCTGCCCCAACTGCCGGAAGAAGTGCTGGAAGGCCGGCTGGAAGAACCGGAACCTTTATTTGACTGAGTGAAAGGATTAGACAACCATATGGAACAAACCAAAGAACGGCTCCAGAAAGTCATGGCAGCCGCCGGTGTGGCTTCACGCCGGGAATGTGAAAAGATCATCCTGGCCGGACGGGTGCAGGTGAACGGAAAAACGGTGACGGAACTGGGCACCCGGGTGGGGAAGGCGGACCGAATCACCCTGGACGGGAAGGCCATCCACCGGAAAAGCGCCCGGCACACCTACCTGCTGTACAAACCCAAAGGGGTGGTGACCACCATGAAGGATCCCCAGGGCCGGCGGACGGTGGCGGATCTGATGGCGGGGCTCCACCAGCGGCTGTACCCGGTGGGACGGCTGGATTATCTCACAGAAGGGCTGCTGCTCATGACCAACGACGGGGAGCTGGCCCAGCATCTTACCCATCCCAGCCACCATGTGGACAAGACCTACGAAGTGGAAGTCCACGGCCGGGTGCCGGAAGAAAAACTGGACGTGCTCCGGCTGGGGGTGCCCCTGGAAGACGGGCTCACTTCTCCTGCGGTGGTATATGTGAAGGAATGGAATCCGGACAAAAACCTGACCCGGTTCACAGTGACCATCCATGAGGGACGGAACCGGCAGGTCCGGCGGATGTGCGACTTCATTGGATTCCCGGTGAAATCCCTGAAACGGATCCAGGTGGGAGACCTGACCCTGGAGGGGATGAAAAAAGGAGAGTTCCGGGAACTGACTCCCGAAGAAGTAGCCTCCCTGGAAGGACAGGATAACAAATGAAGCGGGTTGTGATTGTGGGAGCCGGAGCAGCCGGGATCCTGGCGGCCATCAAGGCGGCGGAAAACGGAGCCCGGGTGCTGCTCCTGGAAAAAATGGCCATGCCCGGCCGGAAACTGATGATCACGGGCAAGGGACGGTGCAACATCACCAACGCCTGTGACATGAGGGACATGATCCCCATGCTGCCGGGAAACGGAAAATTTTTATTTGGGGCTTTTCATACCTTCACCAATCGGGATATAATGGAGCTGTTGGAAGAAAACGGACTGCCGGTGAAGGTGGAACGGGGAGGCCGGGTGTTTCCCCAGAGCGACCGGGCCCTGGATGTGGTGGAAACCCTGGAGAAGATCCTCCGGAAAAAGAAGGTGGAACTGCGGACCAACACCCGGGTCCGGGAACTGGTACTGGAACAGGGACGGGTCACAGGGGTGGTCTGCGGGGACGGCAAGATGATCCCTGCGGATGCGGTGGTCCTGACCACCGGCGGGGCTTCCTATCCCCGGACCGGTTCCACCGGGGACGGGTATGCCCTGGCCCGGGAAGCCGGGCACACCATTGTGCCTCCCCGGCCGGCCCTGGTGCCCCTGGAAAGCGACGACCCGGAGATCCGGTCCCTCCAGGGCCTGAGCCTGCGGAACGTGCGGGCCACCCTGCTGAAGGGAAACAAGGTGCTGGGCCAGGAATTCGGGGAAATGCTCTTCACCCATTTCGGGGTCAGCGGGCCCATTGTGCTGACCCTGTCCCGGGCGGCTTCCACCGCCTGGAAGAAGGATCCCCAGGCTCTCCTGGACCTGTCCATCGACCTGAAGCCGGCCCTTGCTCCGGAACAGCTGGACGCCCGGGTCCAGCGGGATTTTGCCAAATACAGCCGGAAGCAGCTGAAAAGCGGACTCCATGATCTGCTGCCCCAGAGCCTGATCCCGGTGATCATCGACGCCGCCTGCCTGAAACCGGAGCAGGAAGTGAACCAGATCACCCGGAAGGAGCGGCAGCGTCTGGTGGAGACCCTGAAAAACTTCATGGTGCCCCTGACCGGCACCCGTCCCCTGGCGGAAGCCATTGTCACCGCCGGGGGCGTAAGCACCAAAGAAATCAATCCCTCCACCTTTGCCTCCAAAAAAGTGCCCAACCTATACTTTGCCGGAGAACTGATGGATGTGGATGGATATACCGGCGGCTACAACCTCCAGGCAGCCTTTTCGTCAGGCTGTGTGGCAGGGACTCACGCCGCTTTGGATGGAAAAGAGGAATCTGTGTGAAAAAAATCATCATTGCCATTGATGGCCCGGCGGGAGCCGGCAAAAGCACCATCGCCAAAAAGGTGGCGGCCCTTCTGGGCTATGCCTACATCGATACGGGAGCCATGTACCGGACGGTGACCCTGCGGTTTTTGGAAAGCGGGAAGCCTTTCAGCGACGAGACGGTCACTTCCATTGCGGACCAGATTGCCATTACCTTCCGGTACGCTGATGGAGTGAACCGGGTCTTTGCGGACGGGGAGGAAGTCACCGATGCCATCCGCAGCCTGGAAGTGTCCCGGAACGTGTCCAAAGTGGCAGCTGTAGGCGGGGTGCGCACAGCCATGGTGGCGGCCCAGCGGAAGATCGGCTGTGAGGGCGGCGTGGTCATGGACGGCCGGGACATCGGCACCGTGGTATTCCCTCAGGCCCAGCTGAAGGTGTTCCTGACCGCTTCCGTGGAGGAACGGGCCCGGCGCCGGTATCTGGAACTGAAGGAAAAGGGTACGGAGGTATCCCTGGAAGACCTGGAAAAACGGATCGCCCAGCGGGATGCCCTGGATGAAAACCGGGAGATTTCTCCCCTCCGGTGTGCGGAAGACGCCCGGTATCTGGATTCCACCCATCTTTCCATCGATCAGGTGACGGAACAGATTGCCGCCATGGCCAGAGAGGTGCTGTAACATGTGGTACCGCTTTGTCCAGCTGATTTTTTCCATCCTGTTCCGGATCATTTACCGGCTCCGGGTCATTGGCCGGGACAACATCCCCAAAGAGGGACCGGTAGTGATCGCCTGCAACCACGTAAGCCTGCTGGACCCGCCCATGGTGGGCACGGCCTCTTCCCGGCCGGTCCATTTCATGGCCAAAAGTGAGCTGTTCGTACCGGTGCTGGGAACCCTGTACAAAAGCCTGGGAGCCTTTCCGGTCCACCGGGGAGCAGGGGATGCCCATGCCATCCGGACAGCTCTTACCATCCTGAAGCACAAAGAGGTGCTGGGGATCTTCCCGGAAGGCCACCGGAGCCGGGACGGGAAACTGGGCAAAGCCCAGCCCGGGGCTCTGGCCATTGCCCTGAAGGGGAAGGCGGAAGTGGTGCCCACCTGCATCCTGGGCAGCGACCTGAAACGCCGGAAAAGCTTCTGGCCCAGGATCACCGTGGTGTTCGGCAAGCCCATGAAGCTGGAAAACGAACAGGGAAACAAACTGAAAGTGGAGGAGCTGAGCGAAGAGCTGATGAAGGAAATCCAGGCTCTTATGGACGCGCACAGCGATAATTGACGGATGAAAATCTATGTTGCAGACCCCTGCGGATTCTGTTATGGAGTAAAAAGAGCAATACACGTTGCAGAACTGCAAGCAAAAGGGTATAATGATAGTATTGCCACTCTGGGTGAATTGGTTCATAATCCCCGTGTTGTCGAAAAACTGAAACAGCAAGGTGTAGAATGCAAGGAGAAGCTGGCGCAATTCGCGGCTGGCGATACAGTCATATTCCGATCCCACGGTGTGGGCCCTGCTCTTTATGAGGAGGCCCGCCAGCGGGAACTGAAAGTCATCGATGCCACTTGTCCTCATGTGCGGAAAGCACAGAAAACGGCTGCCGAACTGGCGGACGAAGGCCGTTTTGTCATCATTATTGGGGAGAAGCGTCATCCTGAGGTGCAAAGTATCAAGGCTTGGGCAGGCAGCGATTCTGTGATCATCGAAACACCCGATGATCTTGGATCTCTTCCTGAAAAAGATAAGTTTGGGGTAGTCAGTCAGACGACTTTTGAAGCTGAGAAGTTTAACCTTCTGCTTCGAATGGCTCAGGAGAAACGTCCGGGCGACTATAAAGTCGTGCGAACCATTTGCACTGCCACCGCAGAACGACAGGCTGCCGCACGGCAGCTGGCAGGGAAAACAGATGCTTTCTTCGTGTTTGGCGGCAAGAACAGTGCCAACACGAGACACCTGTGGGAACTGGCCAGGGAAATCAACCCCCGTTCCTATCTTTTGCAGGACGCCAGCGAGATCACTGGACCGATGCTGGCCGGAGCACAAAAAATTGGCATCACTGCTGGCGCATCGACGCCGCAGGAAATTATTGAGGAGGCTATTGGAACTATGGAAACGATGGAAAGTTTGTTGGGCGAACAGGAATGCATGAAATTGCACATTGGCATGATTGTGGAGGCTACCGTGGTAGAGGTGACCGATGATGAGGTCGTGGTAGACTTCGGGTATCAGAGTGAAGGTTCTGTGGCCTTCGACCAATGGACTTTGGGTGGGACCAAGGACACCGTAGCCCCCACTGTGAAACCGGGCGACAAAGTGACCCTGAAGGTTATTGCCAGCGAAAACCAGGATGGTCTGGTTGTTCTGAGCAAAATCAAGGCTGAAGCTGACCAGGCTTGGCTGAAACTGCCGGAAGAACTGGCTGACAAGAAGACTGTTCAGGTAAAAGGCCTGCGGGCTGTAAAAGGCGGCCTGACTGTTTCCTATGATGGACTGACTGGCTTCATCCCTGCTTCTCATCTGGATCTGAAGCATGTGGATGATGTGAAGGAATATGAAGGCAAAGACCTGGAAGTTTCCCTGCTGGAAATCAACCCGGAAAAGAAACGTCTGGTATTCTCCCGGAGAAACGTCCTGCGTGAAGAACGGGCTGCCAAGAACGCTGCCTATAAAGAAGAAAGAGCCAAACGGGAAGAAGAACGGAAAGAAGCCCTGGAAAAGGCTTTCCAGACCTTCCATGAAGGCGAAACTGTGGAAGGGACCATCAAGAGCATCGTTGATTTCGGTATGTTCGTGGAAATCGCTCCCATGGTCCAGGGCCTGGTGCACATCTCTGAAGTGTCCTGGGACCGCAGCGTGAAACCGGCTGACCTGTACAAAGTGGGCGAAAAGATCAATGTGTACATCAAAGGCCTGGATGAAGAAAAAGGCCGTATCAGCCTGTCCATCAAAGCTCTCCAGGAAGATCCCTGGGTGGCTGCTGCCAAGGAATTCCATGTGGGCGATGTAGTGACCGGTACTGTGGTACGGTTCCTGCCCTTCGGTGCCATTGTGAAACTGAACGACAAGAACGAAGGCATGATCCACATTTCCGAAATCGCTGAACAGCGGATTGAAAAACCGGAAGATGTTCTGGAAATCGGCCAGGAAGTGAAAGTGAAAGTCCTGCGTGTGGATACCGAACACAAGAAGATTGCCCTGAGCATCACCAAAGCCAAGGAAGATGCCGAAAAGGCTGAAATGCGTCAGTATCTGGGCAAGAAGAGCACTCTGTCCCAGGGCCTGGGTGAAAAACTGGCTGAAGCGGAAGCCGAAGCAGAAGCTCACAAATAAGCTGTCGGAATAAGCGGGGTTTATACAGATGAAAAGCCGGGAGAGCCGTAAAATCGATCACATCAAGTATGCCGTGCACCTTGAGGATGGTCCAAGGGCCACCGGCTTTTCTGATGTGCAGGTGATGCATCGCTGCCTGCCCCAGGTGGACCGGAGGAAAGTGGACCTTTCCACCAGCCTGCCCGGGGTGGGCATTCTGCCCCACCCTCTGGTGATCGACGCCATAACGGGAGGGGCGGAGAAAGTCACCCATCTGAACCGGAAACTGGCCCTGATCGCCCGGGAAACCGGGTGTCCCATGGCCGTAGGGTCTCAGTACGGAGCCGTCCGGTCCGGAGAGTATGCAGACACCTACAAAGTGGTCCGGGAGGAGAATCCCGACGGGGTGATCTTTGCCAACGTCAGTGCACTGGCC
The DNA here is from genome assembly GCF_052122235.1 of Acidaminococcus sp. HCP3S3_H5. Classification (NCBI taxonomy): domain Bacteria; kingdom Bacillati; phylum Bacillota; class Negativicutes; order Acidaminococcales; family Acidaminococcaceae; genus Acidaminococcus; species Acidaminococcus sp. HCP3S3_H5. The sequence goes on along the minus strand of NZ_JBQKCS010000001.1, from coordinate 365,031 downwards.
ACTCCGGAGGAAGCCCGCCGGGCTGTGGACATGGTGGAAGCCCAGGCCCTGGAGATCCATCTCAACAGTGCCCAGGAATTGGCCATGGAAGAAGGGGACCGGGATTTTTCCCGCTGGCTGGAACAGATCGCCGCTATCTGTGAACAGTCGGAAGTCCCTGTAATCGTGAAGGAAACAGGCTGCGGTATGGAACGGGAAGACGCCAGACGGCTGCTGGACTGCGGGGTATCCATCCTGGATACCGGCGGGGCCGGCGGCACCAATTTCCCGGCCATTGAATGCTGCCGCAACCGGGAAGGGAACAAAGAACTGATCGAGTGGGGCATTCCTTCGGCCCTGTCCCTTCTGGAAGTGGTGGAAGCCAAAGGCTGGCAAAAGGGCATTATCGCTTCGGGAGGCATCCGGACGGCCCTGGACGTGTTCAAGGCCCAGATGCTGGGAGCCAATGCTGTGGGGATGGCTGGAAATATCCTCCGTTTTGTCCGGAACGGCGGGGGACCCCAAAGAGCCATAGACTGGATCCGGCAGCTGCTGGAAGCTGTGAAAGATTTTTACACCCTCACCGGGTGTACCAGAGTGGAGGACCTGCGGCAGGTGCGGTATTATGTTACCGGGGACCTGGCCGCAGCGGTCCGCGCTCTTCCCTACGGGGAAAAATGAATTTAACTGAAAGAGGTTCTTTCCATGAGCAAACCCATAGTTGCCATTGTCGGCAGACCCAATGTCGGCAAATCAACACTATTTAACATATTTGCCGACAGCCGGATCTCCATTGTGGAAGATACCCCCGGTGTGACCCGGGACCGTCTCTATGCTGACGCGGAATGGCTGGACCGGAAATTCACCATGGTGGATACCGGGGGCATTGAAATGCAGAATACTGATTCCATTGCGGTTTCCATCCGCCAGCAGGCGGAAATTGCCGTGCGGGAAGCGGATGTGATCCTGTTTGTGTGTGATGCCCGTACCGGGATTACCAACGACGATATGGAAGTGGCCAAAATGCTCCGCCAGTCCAAAAAACCGGTGGTGCTGGCCGTGAATAAGGCAGATACTCCCAAACAGGAGGCAGAAGCCTACGAATTCTACAACCTGGGCATCGGGGAACCCTACCTGATTTCCGCCTCCAACCGGCTGAATCTGGGGGACCTGCTGGATGCCGTGGTGGAGAAATTCCCTCCGGAATCCGACGATGACGAGGACAATGAAGACGTGATCAAGGTGGCCATCATCGGCCGGCCCAATGTGGGCAAATCCTCCATCTTCAACGATATTATCGGCCAGACCCGTTCCATTGTCAGCGACGTGGCGGGCACCACCCGGGACGCCATCGACGTGCCGGTGGAAAAAGACGGCCAGACTTACCTGTTCATCGATACTGCCGGCATGCGCCGGAAAGGGAAAATCGACGAACCCATCGAAAAATACAGCATCATCCGGACTCTCCGGGCTGTGGACCGGAGCGACGTGGTGCTCCTGGTACTCAACGCCGAGGAAGGAATTACGGAACAGGACAAGAAAATCGCCGGCTATGCCCATGAGGCAGGGAAGGGCATCGTAATCGTGGTGAACAAATGGGATCTGTATCCCAACAAGACGGTGATGTCCACGGAAGAATTCACCAAGAACATCCGCCACGAACTGATCTTCATGCCCTACGCCAATGTGGTGTACGTATCCGCTCTGACCCAGCAGCGGATCAGCCGGCTGCCGGAAATGATCAAGGATGCGGCGGAAGCCAACGCCATGCGGATTTCCACCAGCGTGCTGAACCAGGTGGTCACCGATGCGGTGGCCATGAACCAGCCGCCTATGGAAAAAGGCAAACGGCTGAAGATCCTCTACACCACTCAGGTGAAGGTAAAACCGCCCACTTTCGTGATTTTCTGCAACGAACCGGAGATCATGCACTTCTCCTACCAGCGGTATCTGGAAAATCAGCTGCGGGAAGCCTTCGGGTTCAAGGGCACGCCCATCAACATCATCGTCCGGGGCAAGAACGAGGACGAGGCATAAGGACGGTTGATGATTATGGATTACTTTCTCAGTGCACTGATCGGGTATCTCCTGGGGTCCATTTCCTGCGGGCTGCTGCTGGTGAAGCTGGTATGCGGCATCGATATCCGGGATTATGGCAGCCACAACATCGGTGCCACCAATGTGTTCCGGACCGTAGGGGCCCGGATGGCATCCTTTGTGCTTCTGGGGGATCTGCTGAAAGGGGTGCTGGCCCTGTACCTGGTGAACCGGTTTGTTTCTCCGGATCTGACGGTACAGCTGGTATGCGCCGCCTGTGCCATACTGGGCCACAGCTTTTCCTGGATGTGTGGATTCAAGGGAGGCAAAGGGGTGGCCACCGGTCTGGGGATCCTGCTGTACTTCATGCCGGAAGTGGCGGTGTTTTCTCTGACCATCTGGCTGGCAACGGTATTCGTTACCCGTTATGTGTCCCTGGGGTCCATCCTGGCGGCTCTGGCGGCTCCTTTTTCCGCCTGGTACCTGGGGTATGACTGGAAACTGGTGGCCTTTGCAGGCCTGTGTGCCATCGTTGTGGTGGCCCGTCACTACCAGAACATGATCCGCCTGAAAAATGGCACAGAAAGCAAGATCCGGCAGGGACATTGGAAAAAATGATAGGGGTGTGAAAGGATTTACACCCCGGTCACGGGTCGCGGGCCATGGGCCGCGAGCCTGGACGCTGAATCCGGTTGTTCTTTTTCTATAGAATGATAAGGTAACATCGGTTGGAATCAAAAAACGGGTCTTCGGTTTGCACCAACAAGCCCGCGACTCGAGACCCGCGACCAAAGGGCTGTTGCACCTGCAACAGCCCTTTCTATTTGCAAAGGAGTTGAAACCATGAAAGCAGCTGTGATTGGGGCCGGGAGCTGGGGAACGGTACTGGCCCAGATCCTTTCGGACAACGGCCGGGACGTGTGCCTGTGGGCCCGGAACCCGGAGAAGGCGGCAAAGATCCGGGAAACCCGCTGCAACGGGGATTACCTGCCGGATTTCCGGCTTTCCCCCTCCATCCAGGTGACGGCGGATTTAAAGGAAGCTGTCACGGGAGCGGAAGTCCTGGTGTTCGTGGTGCCTTCCAAAGGGATGGGGTCCATTGCCCGGCAGGTGGCGGCCATCACGGACTGCCGCAGCCAGGTGATCCTTACCTGCACCAAGGGATTTGATCTTGCCACCCATAAACTGATGACGGATATCCTGGAGGAAACTTTCCCCCGGGCCCGGGCCATTGCTGCCCTCAGCGGTCCCAACCTGGCCCGGGAAATCGCCCAGCAGCAGCCGGCTGCCACGGTGATTGCCTGCCGGGAGATGAAAGAGGCCCGGTTCCTCCAGCAGTGCTTCCTGACTCCCTACTTCCGTCCCTATACCTCCACGGATCTTGTGGGGGTGGAACTGTGCGGCTGTGTGAAGAACTGCATTGCCCTGGTGGGAGGGATGCTGTCCGGCCTGGGGCTGGGAGAAAATGCCCAGGCGGGACTGATCACCCGGGGACTGGCGGAACTGACCCGGCTGGGGGTGAAGATGGGAGCCCGGCGGGCCACTTTCTTTGGTCTGGCCGGGGTGGGGGACCTGATTGCCACCTGCACCAGCCCTCTCAGCCGGAACCGGTCCGCCGGCTATGCCCTGGCTCAGGGCAAGACCCTGGAGGAGATCACCGGCGGCACCCATATGGTCATCGAAGGGATCAACGCCACGCCGGTGGTCCGGGAACTGGCCCGGGCCCATCAGGTGGAAATGCCCATCATCGAACAGCTGTACCAGGTGCTGTTCCAGGGAAAGGATGTGCGCCAGGCCATCGGGGATTTGATGAAAAGAACTGCCAAGAAAGAGTAGCATTATTCCACGCACTATGATATAATGTCTTCCTAGGAAGGATTAACATTCTTATGGAAAGGATAGATAACACATGAACAACGAGAAGAAATCAGAATTTTATTTGGTAAGAGAAGAAATTCTTCCAGAAGCAATCAAAAAGACCATCCTGGTCAAAGAAATCCTGAAGCGGGGTAAAATGAAGACTGTCAACGAGGCCGTAAGCAAAGTGGGGCTCAGCCGCAGTGCTTACTACAAATACAAGGATTATGTCTTCCCGTTTTACGATGCCAGCAAGGAAAAGGTCATTACCATTTCTCTGCTGCTGGAACACAAGCCCGGGGTACTTTCCAGTGTGCTGAACACGATTGCTGCCGATGGGGGGAGCGTCATCACCATCAACCAGGGTGTGCCTCTCCAGGGTGTGGCCAATACCACCATTTCGGTGGAGACCAAGTACCTGAACATCGATATGGAAGCCCTGATGGACAAACTCCGGCTCATTGACGGAGTGAAGCGGCTGGACGTGTTGGGCCAGGTGGACTGACCCGGGAAAGAAAAACAGAGGAACCGGCTTCCCGGAAGGGGTAAAACAGGATATCTGCAGGATTTTCAGAGGGCTGTCGTTTTCGGCAGCCCCTTTACAACAGGAGGATGAGGGGAATTGGCTAAGAACGAACAGAAGAAAATCAACATCGGACTGCTGGGAGCCGGTACCGTGGGGGGCGGTGTGATCCTGGTGCTGAACCAGAACCGGCCGCTGATCACCGAACGGGTGGGGGCGGAAATCTGCATCAAAAAGGTCCTGGCCCGTCATCCGGAAAAGGTCCGGGCCTTGGATGCCTCCCTGGCCACCACAGACAAAATCGAAGACATTGTCAACGATCCGGACATTGACATTGTGGTGGAACTGATGGGACGGGAACACCCGGCCCTGGAATACATGGAGGCGGCGCTGAAAGCCGGCAAGAACGTGGTCACCGCCAACAAGGACGTAGTGGCCGTCCATGGAAAGGAACTGTTCGAACTGGCGGCGGCCAACCATGTGGACTTCCTGTTCGAAGCGGCGGTGGCCGGGGGGATTCCCATTATCCGTCCTTTGAAGGAAAGCCTGGCAGCCAACAAAATCAGCAAGATCATGGGGATTATCAACGGTACCACCAACTTCATGCTTACCAAAATGACCCAGGATCATATGGATTTTGCGGAAGTGCTGAAGGAAGCCCAGGACAAGGGTTATGCGGAAAGCGACCCTACCGCCGACGTGGGGGGCTTCGACGCGGCCCGGAAGATTGCCATCCTGGCCTCCATTGCCTTCAACAGCCGGGTGAGCCTGGACGATGTGTATGTGGAAGGCATCGACAAGATTTCTTCCCGGGACATTGAATACGCTGACGAACTGGGCTATGTAATCAAGCTCCTGGGGATCGCCAAGCAGAAGGAAGGCAAAGGGGTCAGCGCCCGGGTCCATCCCACCATGCTCCGGAAGGACCATCCCCTGGCTACGGTGAACGATGTGTTCAACGCGGTGTATGTGGAAGGCCAGCCTGTAGGAGAAGCCATGTTCTTCGGCCGGGGCGCCGGACGGATGCCTACGGCCAGTGCCGTATGCGGGGATATCATCGAAAGCACCCGGAACATCCTGGCCGGCTGCACCGGCCGGGTGGGCTGCACCTGCTACGAAGCCAAACCCATGCTGCCCCTGGAAGAAATCATCTCTCCCTGCTACATCCGGATGCTGGTGGAAGACCAGCCCGGTGTCTGGGCCACCATTGCCTCCGCCTTCGGGGAAAACAAGGTCAGCCTGAAGACCGTTGTCCAGAAACGGTCCCTGGGCACCTTGGCGGAAATCGTGGTGATCACCTACGGGGTCTCTGAGTTCGCCCTGCGGAAAGCCGCCGACGCCCTGTCCAAACTGGCTGTGGTAGCCCGGATCTGCAACATCATCCGGGTGGAAGACAGCACCCTGGACTGAGGAAAGAGGCGCTGACCATGGCAGATATGTTGAAAAAAGTGACGGTACAGGTCCCTGCCACCTCCGCCAACTGCGGACCCGGGTTTGACTGCCTGGGGCTGGCCTGTACCCTGTACAACCGGTTCACCTATGAACGGGTGCCGGAAGCAGAAGGCATCCAGGTGGAAGCGGAGGGCCAGGGAGGGGAATCCCTGCCCCAGGGCCGGAACAACCTGGCGGCGGAAGCTTTCTGCATCCTTTGGGAAAAACTGGGGAAACCGGCCACCGGCCTGCGGATCTCCACCCGGATCGAAGTTCCCGTATCCCGGGGCCTGGGCAGCAGTTCCACTGCCATTGTGGCCGGGCTTACAGCGGCCAATGCCCTGGCGGGCAGCCCTCTTTCCAAAGAGGAGCTGGTGACGGAAGCCACCCGGATCGAAGGCCACCCGGACAATGTGGCTCCGGCCATTCTGGGGGGCATTACTGTGAATGTTATGGAAGAGGGGAAGGTGGAAAGCCTGAAGCTTGCCCTGGCCAGACCCCTTCAGCTGGTGGTGCTGGTGCCCTCCATCCCCCTGCCCACTTCCAAGGCCCGGGCGGCTCTGCCCCAGGAAGTGCCCCATAAAGATGCGGTGTACAATGTAAGCCGGGCGGCTCTCCTGGTAGGGTCTCTTTTGACCGGGGACTATCACTTCCTGCGGACGGCCCTGGAAGACCGGCTCCACCAGCCCTACCGGCTGCCCCTGATCCCGGGAGCGGAAGAAGCCCTGGAAGGGGCCCGGCAGGCGGGAGCCTACAATGGAATCATTTCCGGCGCCGGTTCCACCCTTTTGGCTTATGTGCCGGCGGAGGGAGATGCCCGGAAGGTGGGAGAAGCCATGGCGGCGCCCTTCCGGAAACGGAACATTGAAACGGCTCTCCATGTGCTGGACATCGATCCGGAGGGAGCCAGAGTCATCGAAATCCAATAAGGAGGAATCACCATGCTGCAGTTCCATTATATCCATCATGCCTGTTTCACCCTGTCTGACGGGAAGACCACCCTGTTGTTCGACCCCTATCTGGAGGGGAATCCGGAAGGCCTGAAGCCGGAGGATGTGGCAGCGGACGTGATCTTCATTTCCCATTATCACGGGGACCATCTGGGTTCTGCCTACGAAATCGCCAAAAAACAGGATGCCCTGATCATTTCCACGGCAGAAATCGCCAATGATGCAGCCCAACACGGGCTCCGGTCCCATGCCATGCACCTGGGGGGCACCCATCAGTTCCCCTTCGGCCGGGTGCGGGTGACCCCCGCCTTCCACGGCAGCGGTATTGCAGGCGGCCATGCCTGCGGGTTCATGGTGGAATTCGGGGGGAAGACCGTGTATTTTGCCGGGGACACCAGTGTCTTCGGGGATATGGCCCTGCTGCCCCGGCTGGAAACCATCGATGTGGCCCTTCTGCCCATCGGGGACAACTTCACCATGGGCCCCAAAGACGCCCGTCTGGCGGCAGAACTGCTGAATGTGCCCCTGGTGATCCCCATCCACTACAACACCTGGCCTCTCATCGCCCAGGATCCTGCAGCTTTCAAGAAGGAAGTGGAAACCACCACCCAAAGCAAAGTGCTGGTGGTGGAACCGGGGAAGACGGTGGAATTGTAAAAAAAAGGGTGTGAAAAGGTTCACACCCTCGGTCACTGGTCTCTCGGCCAGTGACCAGTGACAACCAGAGGGGGTGACGCATTGCGTCACCCCCTCCTTTACAATACGCCTCAAGTAAAGTACAATGATGATTGTTGAGTTCCAGTCGCACCTTACTATAAACTGCTTGGAGTGATTTTCATGAATTTGTATCTTGGGGTCATTGTAGGTTATGCGCTTTTGCTGATCCTCCTGGGTCATCTGGTGGGGAAACATGTGAAAGGTGCAGCGGACTTCTTTGTGGGCGGACGCTCCTTCAATGCGGGGCTTTTGTTCACAACCCTGATTGCAGCCAACATCGGAGCAGGTTCCACAGTGGGGGTAACGGGACTGGCGTACAAATTCGGGGTTTCCAGCTGGTGGTGGATCGGCTGCAGCGGCCTGGGGTCTCTGATTCTGGCCTACATTGTAGGGCCGGCTGTGTGGAAAGTGGCCCGGAAGTACAATCTGTACACCATGGGGGATTATCTGGATTTCCGCTATTCCCACGCTTTCCGGGGAGTCACCTCCACCATGATGGCCATCGGCACCCTGGCTCTTTTTTCCGGCCAGCTGCTGGGCATTGCCTGGATCCTGAATGTGGTGGCGGGGATTGAAAAACTCTACGGCATCATCATCGCCGCGGTGGTTGTGACTCTGTACTTTTCCGCCGGGGGCATCAAAAGTGCCGCCATTGTGAATATTATCGAACTGATCGTGATCCTCTTGGGATTCTGCATTGCCACACCCTTTGCCCTCCAGTATGTGGGAGGATGGAGCGGACTCCAGGCCGCTGTGGCCAGCCATATGGCCGATCCGGCCCTGACGGCGAAGTATTTTGCCTGGGATGGCATGGGCACCACCGCCATTGTGGGGTATTTCCTCATGCTGACCCCGGCTTTCTGCATCTCTCCGGGGCTCATCGGGAAAGTCTATGCGGCCAAAGATGAAAAAGCCGTCCGGGTGGGGACCCTGTGGAACGGCATCGTCCAACTGGCGTTCGCTTTCCTGCCCATGCTTATCGGCATGTGCGCCTATGCGGCCTTTCCGGATCTGGGGAACCAGGAACTGGCCCTGCCCAAGGCCATGAAGGAAATGATGCCTTTCGGGGTATCCGCACTGGCTCTTTCTGCTATTTTTGCCGCGGAAGTGAGCACCTGTGATACGGTGCTGTATATGCTGGCCACTTCTTTATCCAAGGATTTGTACAAAACCTTCTTCCGTCCGGATATTTCCGATGAGGAACTGCTGAAGGTCAGCCGGAAACTGACGGTGGTCTGCGGCATCGCCGGGATCTTCATTGCCTGCTACATGGCCAACATCATTACCGCTTTGGCCATTTTCTATTCCCTGATGACCGTATCTCTGGCAGCTCCCTTCCTGTTCGGCCTGTTTACGGAAAAAGCCTCCACCCGGGGGGCCTTCTGTTCCGCCGTGCTGGGGGTGGCTGTGGTGCTGGGGCTGAAGTTTTTCAATGGAGGCAAGGGCATCGGCATCCTGAATTCCACCAGCCTGGGGATCATTGTGGCTGCTGTGGTGATGCTGGTGAGCCTGTGGGTGTTCCCCCGGCAAAAAACTGGGGAAAAATAAGGAAGACAGTGGGGAAGGGGAGCCTGGCTCCCAAAAATCTATTGAGTAACGAGGTATGACCCATTGAACAAGAAACAGAAACGGCTGGCCCTGGGCCTTGTACTGGCCGGCCTTTTGGGGACCGGCACCGCCTGGGCCTCTCCCCTGGAACAGGGTGTGAAGCCGGCGGAAACCGTTCTTTTGGACGAAACTGACGGACCGCTGTCCCATGTCCAGAAAAAGAAACAGGACAAGAAAGAAAAAGTACAGAGAAAAGAAGAAGTCCGGAAAACAGATGAGGAGCAGGAGAAAAAGCCCCTGAGCTTCCGGGAACGGATCCGGCGGCACCGGAAAGAAGAGGACAAAAAGGACCGGAAACAGAAAAAAGCCCGGGACCTGCAGGAGAAGAAACCGGCCCGGGAAGAAAAGACTCATACGGCGGAACCTCCCAAAAAGGAAAAACGCCGGGACAGAGAAAATGAACGGCCCAGGACTCCGGTGATCCGGGATCTGGGGCCGGCGGACCAGGACAGCCTAGTGATCCGGAAGGGTATGATCGCTGTAGTGGGAGAAAAGCTTACCCTGCCCCGGTGGCCGGACCCGGACAAACTGCTGAAGCTGGAAAATCAGGACCGGGTGATCACGGATCCCAGCCTGCAGATCATCATCAACCATCTGACCACCAGGGCTAAGATCTGGGAACTGCCGGACAACTACCAGGAAGTGACCATTGCCGGACCCGGCGAAGCCACCCGGGACCAGGCGGTGGTGCTGCTCCGCCGGTACAATCCCAAACTGCCCATCAAGGCCACCCCGGAACAGATCGTGGATCTGTACTACCAGGAAGCCAGCCGGGAAGGGCTCCGGTGGGACATCGTGTTCTGCCAGGCCCTGCTGGAAACCGGATTCTTCCGGTTCGGGGGCACGGTGGTCCCGGCCCAGAACAATTTCTGCGGTCTGGGGACCACCAGCGCTACGGTCCAGGGCGCCTGGTTTCCCACCCCCAGGGACGGGGTCCGGGCCCATGTCCAGCATCTTATGGCCTATACCACCGACCGGCTGCCGGCCACCCCGGTGATCGACCCCCGGTACTATCTGGTGTACAAGGGCAAGGTCCAGAACGGCTTCTACACCCGCTGGTCCCAGCTCAACGGCAAATGGGCCACCGGCAGCTATTATGCGGAGAAGATCCTGAATCTCCACGAACAAATGAAAAAAATCATCGCCATTTCCGGCAATGACTGGGATGGAGGCGTATTGAAATGATGCACATTGTACTGGTGGAGCCGGAAATCCCCGGGAATACCGGGAACATTGCCCGGCTCTGCGCCGCCACAGGAGCCAGTCTCCATCTGGTCCGGCCCCTGGGCTTTTCCGTGGATGACAAATACCTGAAACGGGCCGGTCTGGACTATTGGCACCTGGTGGACATCCACTATTATGATTCCGTGGAAGAAGTGCTGGCCGCCTATCCGGACAGCCCCCGCTTCCTCTTGACCACCCACGCCCACAAATCCTACAGCCGGGTCCATTACGGACCTGATTCCCTGCTGATCTTCGGCAAGGAGAGCGCCGGCCTCCCGGAAGACTTCCGGCTGGCCCATGGGGAGGAATGTGTGCGGATCCCCATGGTTTCCGAAGCCCGGTCCCTGAACCTGGCCAATTCGGTTTCCATTGTCCTTTACGAAGCTTTGCGGCAAAACGATTTTGATCTTCAGGAGGGAACCATATGATCTGTATCAAGGAATTTGAGTTTGACGCAGCCCATTATCTGCCCAATTACCACGGCAAATGTGAACATCTCCACGGCCACACCTACAAGCTGGTGGTGAAGGTGGAAGGCCATCCGGACCAGGAAGGCATGGTGCTGGATTTTGTCCAGTTCAAGCACACGGTGAAGGATCTGGTGGTGGACCAGCTGGACCATCACTGCCTCAACGACATCCTGCCCCAGCCTTCTGCGGAAAACATTGCTGTCTGGGTGTGGAACAAACTGAAGGAACCGCTCACCGGGGCCAACTATGCCCTCTATGAAGTCCAGGTCTGGGAAACCAAGACCAGCGGCATTGTGTACCGGGGTGAATCATGCTGAAAGATGTCCAGGCGCAGCAGGATCTGCGTCACATTGCACTGAAACATGTGGGCATCCGGAACCTCCGGTGGCCCATTGTGCTGGCGGACCGGGAAAAAGGCAGCCAGCATACGGTGGCGGAAGTGGCCCTGGCAGTGGATCTGCCCCAGGAACAGCGGGGCACCCACATGAGCCGTTTCGTGGAATGCCTGAAGCAGGTGGGCCCCATCCGTCCCCACGAACTGGAAGAAGTGCTGGACGGGCTCCGGCAGAAACTGGAAGCCCGGAAGGCCCTGTTGGAATTTTCCTGCCCCTATTTCATCACCAAAAAGGCTCCTGTCAGCGGCATCGAAAGCTATCTGGACGTGGACTGCCATTTCAAGGCGGAAAAAGGGGACACCTTCTCCCTGGAAGTGGGCGTGGATGTACCCATCCACACCCTGTGCCCCTGTTCCAAGGAAATCAGTAAATACGGGGCCCACAACCAGCGGGCCTGGGCCCGGATCCGCATCCGTTCTTCCCAGCCGGTGTGGATCGAAGAACTGGTGGATATGGCGGAAAAAGGCGCTTCCACTCCTCTGTATTCTCTTTTGAAACGGCCGGATGAAAAATGCGTCACAGAAATGGCTTATGAGAATCCCCGGTTCGTGGAGGACGCGGTCCGGGAAATCGCTTTGCAGCTCAATGCCGATCCCCGGATCGACTGGTATACGGTCACGGTGGAAAGCGAGGAGAGCATCCACAACCACAATGCCTTTGCTACAGTAGAAAAAGAGGTGTGACATGTATCTGACCATTCCTCCTGAACGGATCCGTTATGAAATGGAAAAAATCGAAGTCCATCCCATGGGCATCCAGCTTATGGAACCCAAGGCTTCCGTGCTGCCCCTGAAACTGCTCCAGATCCGCACTCCCGCCGCCAACATCCTGAAACAGGAAATGCTGGCTCTGGGAGGGGAATGTGTGAACCCCAAGGGCACCATCAACTGCAGCCTGGACCGGGTGGATGTGATCCTTCTGGGAAACCGGCGGCAGTACCGGGACCTGGTGAAGAAGCTGGGCTCCATGGCCAACTGGTTCGGGATCCAGGCCATTATGGACGATCTGTGGGAGTTTTTGGAACCGGGGACCCTGGTGACGGTACTGGCCGACGGCCGGAAGCTGACCTATGAGAAAATGCGGGTCATGGGGATTTTGAACGTGACCCCGGATTCCTTCTATGCCGGTTCCCGGATCAGCGGAGAACAGGCCCTTTTGGCCAAGGCGGAAACCATGCTCCGGGACGGGGCGGACCTGCTGGATATCGGAGGAGAATCCACCCGGCCGGGAGCGGATCCGGTGACTCCGGAAGAGGAAAAACGCCGGGTAACCGGGGCTCTGGCTGCTTTGCGGAAGCATTTCCCGGAGAGCATCCTCAGTGTGGATACCTACCATGCAGAGACGGCGGAAGCGGCTCTGGAAGCCGGGGCGGATATCATCAACGACGTTACCGCCGCTACCGGGGACGGCCGGATGCTGGATGTGGCTGCCCGGGCCAAGGCTCCCCTGGTGCTCATGCACATGCGGGGCACCCCCAAGACCATGATGGGGGACGAACTGAAGACCTACCACAATGTGGCGGGAGAAGTGTCTCAGTATCTGCTGGAGCGGGCGGCAGCCTGCCAGGCAGCGGGACTGGGGAAGGACAAGGTGATCCTGGATCCGGGCCTGGGCTTTGCCAAGGACCTGGAAGGGAACCTGGCACTGTGCAGCGGGCTGGGGGAAATGACCGGACACGGGATCCCGGTGCTCCTGGCCGGCTCCCGGAAGGGGTTCATCGGCAAGGTGCTAGGTGGGCTTCCCACTGAAGAACGGCTGGAAGGGACCATGGCCCTTTCGGCTGCCGCCGTGTACGCTGGCGCCCAGATGGTCCGGGTCCACGATGTGAAGGAAAATGTCCGGCTGATCCGGATGCTGGAGGCGATCCGGGCATGTCAGTAGCCTATGTGGCCCTGGGCAGCAACCTGGGGGACAAAGAACAGAATATCCGCCGGGCCCTGGAACTGATGGAGCACCATGGAATCCAGGTGATCCAGGTATCTCCCCTTATTACCACGGAACCCTATGGGGTGACGGACCAGCCGGAATTCCTCAACGGAGCGGCGGAAGTGGAGTGGCCGGGGGATGCGGAAAGTCTCCTCCATACCCTTCTGGCCATTGAGCTGGAAATGGGCCGGCAGCGGAAACGCCATTGGGGAGAACGAAACATCGACCTGGATCTGCTCCTTTTCGGAGATCAGCAGATCCACAGCCATGACCTGGTGCTGCCCCATCCGGACATGGCCAACCGAAGCTTTGTGCTGGAGCCTCTGGCAGCCATCGGGGCCCAGGTGGTCCACCCGGTGCTCCATCGGACCATCGGGGAACTGTGGGAGGAACTCCGGCAAAAAGAAGACAAACAACGAAACAAATGACGAAAGCAGGGAATCATAATGGGTGAACGTGTGAAGACAGGTGCGGTCCTGTTCTTTCTGTATGCAGTTTTATTTGCGGTTTCTCAATTCTACCAGGTGGTGCCGGGCCTCAGCGGGCTCCGGATCCAGGCCATGCTGTCCGTACCCTACGGGCTGATCTTCGGCCGGACCGGGGCGGTGGCAGCGGCTCTGGGGGCAGCAGCGGGGATGGCCCTCACCGGGGGCAACTCCAATTTCATCCCCATTGAATTCCTGGGGGCCCTGCTGTCCGCCTATCTGCCCTTCCGGGTGTGGCAGGGGATGCGGTCTCCCCAGGAACCCTACCTGTGTGTGGAAGACCAGCGGACGGCTACCATGTTCTTTATCCTGAGCCTGATCGGAGCCGTACCCATGGCAGTGTTCCCTGCGGTGGGCGGGGACCTGTACCAGGTGGTGCCCTTCCCGGCATCCTATCCCCGGATCTTCCTGGCTTCCCTGGTGTTTACGGTGGTGGGGGGCTTTCTGGTGTACAGCCAGGCGGCACCCCGGATGTTCCGGGGGGCGGGAGAAGCCCTGTGGAACCGGATCCGGGACAGCAAAGGCACCACCCGGAGCATGGCGGTGGCCATGCTCCGGATCACCCTTACCGGAGGCTTTCTGGGGCTGGGGCTGGCCTTTATCTTCCCCAATGAATTTGAACTGATCATTGTGGAATATGTAATGGGGATCTTTGCGGCGCTCCTGTTCATCCTGACGGCTGTGTGAGGAACTTTCCATGATGTATGTACTGACCTTCATTGTCCAGCTGCTGCTGGTGCTGACCTTTCTCTGGACCTGCAGCACCGTGTTCCTGGGCCTTGTGACCCGGCGGAAAAAACGGCCGGTGGTGGCGGGACCCAGCCGGTTCGCCGTGCTGGTGTGTGCCCATAACGAGGCCAATGTGGTGGGCAAACTGTTCCAGAGCCTGGAAGATCAGGACTACCCTGGTGAGCTGTACCGGGTGTTCCTGCTGGCGGATCACTGTGACGATGCCACGGCGGAGGTAGGACGCCGGTACCCTCATGTAACCGTGCTGGAAAGGCAGGAAGGACCCCGGACCGGGAAAGGGGCGGTGCTCAGCTGGGGCATCCCCCGGATCCGGAAACAGTACGGACGGGAATTCAGCCATATTGTGATTTTTGATGCGGACAATATGGCAGACCGGGGATTTTTGTCCGCCCTGGATTGGAGTTTCCGCCGGGGCGCCCGGCTGGTGATGGGGAACCGGTTGCCTCTCAACCCCTTTGACAATCTGATCTCCCAGTGGTACAGCATGTACTGGCTCAGTGTGGATCTGTTCAGCAAACCCCGGTACAATGTGGATCTGCCCGGGATCATCTCCGGCACCGGGTTCGGGTTCGATGCTTCTTTGCTGGAACCGGACGGCTGGCATACCCGGACTATTGTGGAAGACATGGAATTTTCCATGCAGCAGAATTTTAAGGGTGTCTTCTCTGAATACCAGGACAAAGCCCGGTTCTATGACGAACAGCCGGTGACCCTCCGGGGCATGGTGAGCCAGCTCCGCCGGTGGATGACCGGGAACTACCAGATTGCCCGGCTGTACCGGAAGGAATGGCTGGCCCATTTCCGGGCCCGGCCGGACGCCCGGCTCATCGATAATTTCGTCCCCATGCTTATGTGCGTGGTGTTCGGGTTCTATTTCCTCACCAATGTACTGTGGGTGGGAAACCGGGCCTTGAATGGACTTCCACCTCTGGCCGGCAAGGACATCCTTTGGTGGACCATGCTCTATGTGCTGAGCCTTGTTATGGGCACCTGCGCCATCAAAGCCGGAGATCTGCCGGTGAAGAAAATGCTTCCCGGGATCCTTACAGGAGGGTTCTTCTGCATTTTCCTGTCCCTGGTGGCCGTCTGCTCCGTATTCTTTCCCCAGAAGAAATGGATCCCCATCGCCCATGTCCACGAGGCAGGGCCGGAGAAGTAGGGGGCAGCAAAGCTGACCGTTGACAAAGGGGCTGTTGCATGGGCAACAGCCCCTTCTTATGGTATAATGGATACAGAATATTCAGCCAGAGGAGGGATTGGGATGAAAAAAATGACACGGAACCTGGTGGGTCTCCTGACGGTGCTCCTGAGCCTGCTGTGGGCTTCTGCAGCCCTGGCTTCTTCTCCCATCAGTGCTGACGGAACCTTTAACGGTATCCGCATGGCCGGCAAAGTACGGGTGGTGGAATACAATCCGGACATCAAAGTCCAAGTGGTCACCAGTTTTCCGGATCTGAAGGTGAAAGTGGTGGATCATTTTCCGTCCGCCATCGGGGAATGGCAGTTCGTGGAATACGGCGAAGACTTTACCATCCAGTTCGTCACCAGTTTTCCGGACATCCGGATCAAGTACGTGACCAGTTTCCCGGGGATGCCTTGATGTGAGTGGAGAGTGAAGAGTGCAGAGGGAAGGGGAACCACCCCTTCCTTTTTTTTTCATTTCATCATATAATAAACTATTGAGACTTTTTACTACCGATTAGTTACTCTATATAGAAGGGAAACAGAAAACCAATGACCAAAAGTTACACCATTCTGAATTACGGCTGTCAGATGAACGAGAGTGATTCGGAACATTATGCCGGGCAGCTGTCCGACCTGGGGTACCATTATACGGAAGACTATCACGATGCGGATGTGATCCTCATCAACACCTGCTGCGTCCGGGAAAGCGCGGAAAAGAAGATCCTGGGAAAAATCGGGGAGATGAAGCAGATCAAACGGGAAGATCCTTCCAAGGTCCTGTGCGTTACCGGCTGCATGGCCCAAAAAGACGGGGAGGACTTTTTGAAAAAGTATCCCCAGGTGGACCTGCTTATCGGCACTGCCCATGTAAACAACTTCAGCGCCATTTTGCAGGATTATCTCCAGCAGAACGACCGGAAGGCGGGGATGTACAACGATCTGACGGTAATGCCCAGGGAATTCGAGGGGCATTTCGTCCGGAAAAGCAGCTATGCCGCCTGGGTACCCATCATGTACGGCTGCAACAATTTCTGCACCTACTGCATCGTCCCCTATGTCCGGGGTCGGGAACGGAGCCGGAGCGCCGATGCCATCTGTGAAGAAATCAAGCATGCCGTGGACCAGGGCTACCGGGAATTCACCCTTCTGGGCCAGAACGTGAACTCCTACGGCAAGGACCGGGGAGAAAAGGATGCCTTTGCCGCTCTCCTCCGCCAGGTGGACGCCATCCCCGGGGTGGAACGGGTTCGGTACATGACCAGCCATCCCCGTGACATGAGCGAGGAACTGATCCGCACTGTGGCGGAAAGCAAACATGTGTGCAAGCATTTCCACATCCCTGTCCAAAGCGGCAGCACCCGGATCATGCAGGCCATGAACCGGGGCTACACCCGGGAATCCTACCTGCAACTGGTGGACACCATCCGGAAATATGTGCCGGAGGCAGTGCTTACCACTGACATCATCGTAGGCTTCCCCGGGGAAACGGAAGAAGATTTTGCAGAGACCCTGAGCCTGTTCGATACCGTCAGCTACGACGCCGCCTATACCTTCATCTATTCCAGACGGTCCGGGACCCCGGCTGCCACCATGGCAGATCAGGTGCCGGACAAGGTGAAGAAGGAACGGCTGAACCGGCTTATGGAACTTCAGAACCGGCACAGCCTGAAACACAATCAGAAACTGGTGGGACGCACCCTGCCTGTGATGGTGGAAGGGCTCAGCCACAACAACAGCAAAATGTGGAGCGGCCGCACCGATGGGAACAAACTGGTGCTGTGGCCGGTGGGAGAGCGGTTCTTCAACCCGGGAGATGTGGTCCCGGTGACCATCGAAACCGCCCAGACCTGGCTCCTTAAAGGTCGTGCTGCCTTATGACCGCCCTTACACCCATGCTCCAGCAGTATCTGGAAATCAAGGAACAGCACAAGGACGAGCTGCTGTTCTTCCGACTGGGGGATTTCTACGAACTGTTCAATGAAGACGCCCTTACCGCTTCCCGGGAACTGAACCTGACCCTGACCAAACGGGCCGGAGGAAAGGCCGGTGCTTCCAGTTCCATGCCCATGTGCGGGGTGCCCTTCCATTCGGTGGACGGGTACCTGGCCAAGCTGATCCGGAAAGGGTACAAAATCGCCATCTGCGACCAGATGGAAGATCCGAAAAAAGCCGTGGGCATCGTGAAGCGCCAGGTGACCAAGATCCTGACCCCGGGCACGGTGCTCAGCGACGCGGTGCTGGAAGAGAACCACAACCAGTACCTGGCCTGCCTGGAACAGAATCAGGACACCCTGTGCCTTTCCTACGCCGACGTATCCACCGGGGAATGTGCCTGGTACACCGCCCGGGGCAAAGACCGGGAAGAAGCAGTGCTGGACCAGCTGTACCGGATCCAGCCGGCGGAACTGGTGCTTACCGAACCCAACGAAGCTTTCGGTACCCTCCTGGACAAAATGGTCCAGAAGCTGCCGGACTGCATGATCAACCACTGGGACCCCATCCCGGAACTGGATTACTTCACCCGCCATTTCGGCAGTGACAGCCCGGGGGCAAAAATCCCTCTGGTCCGGGGCACTGTGGAGCACATGCTCCAGTACATCCACGAAAATGTGAAAAGTGACCTGGCCCAGATCAACCGGCTCCGGGAAATCACCACCGATGCGGTGATGAACCTGGACGCCACCGCCATCCGGAACCTGGAACTGGTGAAGAACATGAAGGACGGCACCCGCCACGGCACCCTGCTGGATGTACTGGACTACACCCGCACCGCCATGGGGGCCCGGCAGCTCCGCCAGTGGGTGGAAGCACCCCTTCTGGACACCGCCCGGATCCGGCTCCGGCAGCAGGCCATCGGTACCCTGGTGGACAATGCCCGGCTCCGGACGGACCTGGGGGATGCCCTGGGGGAAATCACCGACCTGGAACGGATCCTGTCCCGGATCGAAGTGGGTTCCGCCAACGCCCGTGACCTGGCTTCCCTGCGGACCGCTCTCCGGGCCCTGCCCCAGGTGAAAAATCTGCTGGACCAGGTGCCCCAGGGTCTGCTCCATACCCTGGACAGCCGGATCAGCCTCCATGAGGACCTGCTGGATGAACTGGAACGGGGCATTGTGGACGACCCGCCCTTTACCGTCCGGGAAGGGGGCATGATCCGGAAAGGCTTCAACGCCGAACTGGACGAAGTCCATGATATTGCGGAAAACAACAACCAGTGGATGCTGAACTTCGAACAGAAAATCAAGGATCAGACCGGCATCAAGAATCTGAAGGTGGGGTACAACAAGGTCTTCGGCTACTACATCGAAGTGTCCAAAGGCCAGGTGTCCCAGGTGCCGGATACCTTTATCCGGAAGCAGACCCTGGTGAACGGGGAACGGTACATTGTGCCGGAACTGAAGGAATTCGAAAACAAAATCCTCAGCGCCAAGGAAAAGATCCAGCAGCTGGAATACTACCTGTTCAACGAGATCCGCCAGGATATCCGGGGCCATCTGGTGGAAGTCCAGGAAACCGCCCGGGCCCTGGGGGTGCTGGATGTGCTCTATTCCCTTGCCATGGCTGCCTTCAAGGGGAACTATGTGTGCCCCCGGCTCAATGACCGGCAGGAAATCACCATCAAAGACGGCCGGCACCCGGTGGTGGAAAAGCTCCTGGAACGGGAACTGTTCGTGCCCAACGATGTGCATCTGAACAACACCGATGAACGGCTGATCATCCTTACCGGCCCCAACATGGCCGGGAAATCCACCTACATGCGCCAGGTGGCCCTTTTGACCCTCATGACTCAGATGGGCAGCTTCATCCCGGCCCGGGAAGCGGACGTGTGCCCGGTGGACCGGATCTTTACCCGGGTGGGGGCCAGCGACGACCTGGCCACCGGCCAGAGCACATTCATGGTGGAAATGAACGAAGTGGCCAACATCCTGAAATACGCCACCAGCCGCAGCCTGATCATCCTGGATGAAGTGGGCCGGGGCACCAGCACCTACGACGGCATGAGCATTGCCCGGGCGGTGGTGGAGTACATCAACGACAGAATCAAGGCCAAGACCCTTTTTGCCACCCATTATCACGAACTGATCGAACTGGAACAGCTGGATCCGGGGATCAAAAACTATTCCGTGGCCGTAAAGGAAAAAGGGAAGGAAGTGGTGTTCCTCCGGCGGATCGTCCCCGGGGGCACCGATAAAAGTTACGGGATCCATGTGGCCCGGCTGGCAGGGCTGCCGGAAAAAGTGGTGAAACGGGCGGATGAACTGCTGGAAGAATACACCGCCCAGGGAACGGCCGTGAAACCGGCGGCACCGGCTCCGGCCAAAACCCCTGCACCCAAAGAAGAGAATCTCCAGCCCAGTCTCTTCGGAGACGTGATCGGAGACACCCTCCGGAACTTGGATGTGATGACCATGACGCCCCTGGAAGCCCTGAACACCCTGTACAAGCTCCAGGAAGAAGCCAAACGGGAAGGAGGCCGCAGCTGATGAGTGTCAAAGTGCAGCTGCTGGACCAGAACACCTCCAACCAGATCGCAGCCGGGGAAGTGGTGGAAAAACCCGCTTCCGTGGTGAAGGAACTGGTGGAGAATTCTCTGGATGCCGGCGCCGATACCATAGAAGTGAGCATTTTCGCCGGGGGGACGGAATTCATCCGGGTCCGGGACAACGGGTCCGGCATGGACGAAGCCAACGCCCGGATGGCCATCCTGCGCCATGCCACCAGCAAGATCGTGAAAGCGGACGACCTGCTGACCCTCCATACCCTGGGATTCCGGGGAGAGGCCCTGCCCAGCATCGCCTCTGTATCCCACTTCACCCTGCTCACCCGGGAGACCGGGGCGGAATTCGCCACCCGGATCACCCTTGACGGAGGAGAGGACCTGGACGTGGAAACCATGGGGGGCGACGTGGGCACCACCATTACGGTAAAGGACCTGTTCTACAATGTGCCTGCCCGGCGGAAGTTTCTCCGGACGGTGAATACCGAAGGCCGTTACATCAGCGACATCCTCTCCAAAATCGCCCTGTCCCGGCCCGATGTGCACCTGGTCCTTACCCGGGACGACAAGGAAGTCATCAACACGCCGGGCAGCGGGGACCTGGTGGATACCATTGAATCCCTGTACGGGAAAGAAGTGACCAAGGAACTCTTGACGGTGGATTATGCCCAGGACGGGATCACCCTGAAAGGGTTCATCAGCCGTCCCACTCTGCTGAAGGGCACCCGCCAGTGGCAGACCCTGTTCGTGAACGGCCGGTGCATCAACAACCGTATGGTGAGCAAGGCCATCGACCATGCCTACCAGTCCCAGATCCCCAAGGCCGGGTTCCCCTTTGCGGTGCTGAACATCGGCATCGATACCCACCTCATCGACATCAACGTCCATCCCCAGAAAAGCGAGATCAAATTCGGGGATGAAAGTGCCGTGTACCGGGCGGTGTACCATGGTCTGTGTCAGGCTCTTACCCAGCCCATGGCCGGGAAGAGGGAAGGGGACGGGTCCGTGGCCCTGGCCCAGCCCGGATTCCGGAAAATGGAACCGCCATTGGCGGGAGTTCCGGCCGGGAGAGCCCCTGAACCGGAACAGAAGCCCCTGTTCCAGGGGGGCGACAAAGGGTACCAGCCCCGGACCAGCGCCTTCGGACGGAGCTATGCCTCCAGTCCTTCCGGCAGCTACGGGCAGCCGGTGTGGAAGGTCCCAGATGCCATTTCCGAAGACACCACAGCGAAATTCTTTGCAGCCCAGCGCCGGGACGACCTGGGAGCCTCCGGGGAAACGGCCGGTGCCGGGAATCCGGCTCCTGAAGGGGAGGCTCTGCCGGCATCCCGACCGGGAGAAGAGGCTTCTCTCAGCGATGAGACCCTTACGGAAGAAGCCCGGGACGGCGCTTTGGCCAGCGGTGTGGACCTGATCTGGCCTCTGGGCCAGGTGGACCGGGTGTTCATCATCGCCCAGTCGGAAACTGCCCTGTATCTTATCGACCAGCATGCCGCCCACGAGCGGATCATGTACGACAAATTCATCCGCCAGCAGCAGGAAATCCCCTCCCAGCAGCTGCTGCTCCCTCTCTTCCTCAATGTGACCCGGCCCGATGTGGACCTGATCGAGGAATATCGGGATGAATTTTTGAAGCTGGGGGTGGATGTGGAACCGGCGGGAGAAACCTCCCTCCGGGTGTCCGCCCTGCCGGCGGATGTGGAAAGCAGCCAGGCGGAAGGGTTCATTGAAGACATCCTGAAGCTGCTGTCGGAAAACAAAAAAATCAAGGCCAGCGACCTGCGGGAAAGCGTGCTCCATTACGCCGCCTGCCACAGCGCCATCCGGGCCGGGGAAGTGCTGAACATCCGGCAGATGCGTCAGCTGATCCTGGAGCTTCTCAACACGGAGCATCCCTTTACCTGTCCCCATGGCCGGCCCTGTATGATCCAGCTGACCAGCGACGAACTGTACCATATGTTCAAACGAACCTGAGGAAGGAGCGATCCATTCATGTCCATCTATGCGGTGACGGCCATCCGGAAATGCGGCACCGAACTGTACAACGAAGCCCAAAGCTGGGCCCGCACCCTGGATCTGCCCTATATTCCCCGGCCCATCCACGGTACCCTGGACCAGCTGCTTCGGGACAGGGGGCTGAAGGCGGTGCTGGTGGCCACCCATCAGGGACCCCAGGTGTATACGGAAGAAGGGATCCTGAAATACCATCCCTCCATGGGGGTGCCCCGGATCCGGAACCTGAAGCGGGGCGGGTCGGACCATCTGGCCCAGGCCTGCGGCTTCCGGCCCGGCATGCGTGTACTGGACTGCACCCTGGGCCTGGCGGCAGATGCAGTGGTGGCCTCCTTCCTGGTGGGCCCTGCCGGGAAAGTGGTGGGGCTGGAAGCCTCCCCGGTGCTGTACTGGGCTGTGTCCCAGGGACTGCAGCACTACGAGATCGAGGACCCGGACATTACCGCCAGCCTCCGGCGGATTGAACCTCGGCTGGGGAAGGCGGAGGACCTTTTGCCCGCTTTTCCTGCCGATTCCTTCGATGTGGTCTATTTTGACCCCATGTTCCGGAAACCGGTGGGGAATTCTGCCAGCATGCAGCCGCTCCGGCCCGCTTCCTACCACAAGCCCCTGGATGCCGGGATGATCCGGGACGCCCTGCGGCTGGCCCCCCGGGTGGTGGTAAAGGAGCGGGACGAAGACCTGCTCCGGAGCCTGGGAGCCCGGGAAATCCAGGGAGGCAAATACAGCAAGCTCCGGTACGGTATCATCCTCCGGGAGGAAGGGGACCAGGATGGAAAATAAACCCAGAGTCATTGCCATCATCGGCCCCACTGCCACCGGCAAAAGCCACTGCGGCATCGCCCTGGCCCAAAAACTGGGGGGAGAGATCATTTCCGGAGATTCCATGCTGGTGTTCAAACACATGGACATTGCCACCGCCAAACCCACGGCGGAAGAATTGGCCCTGGTGCCCCACCATCTGGTGGATATCCTGGAACCGGACGGCAAATTTTCCGTGGTGGATTTCCAGCAGCAGGCGGACCGGCTGATCCGGGACTGCAATGCCCGGGGGAAAGTGCCCATCCTGGTGGGAGGCACCGGCCTGTACATTAAGGCCCTGCTGGAAGCTTACGATTTTTCCCGGGTGGACGAATCTTCTGCCCTGCGCCGGCAGCTGGAGGAATTCGCCGACCGGGAAGGGAATGAGGCCCTTCATGACAAGCTGAAAGTATTAGACCCGGTAAAGGCCAATGAATTGAAGATTAACGACAGAAGGCGTATAATAAGGGCAATCGAAACGATCCGGGGCGGGGACCGGGTGTCCACGGCCAAGGCCACTGAAAGTCCCTACCAGGCGGTCGTATTCGGGTTGACAATGCCTCGCGATTCTTTGTATGAGCGGATCAACCGGCGGGTTGATCTTATGGTGGAACAGGGCCTTTTTGAAGAAACCAGGAAGCTGGTGGCCATGGGGGTGCCGGAAACGGCCCAGTCCATGAAGAGCATCGGGTACCGGCAGGTGCTTCAGTATTTCCATGGTGAATGGACAAAAGAAGAAGCCATCGCCAAACTGAAACAGGCCACCCGGAACTTTGCCAAGCGCCAGATCACCTGGTACAAGAAAATGCCCTACATCCAGTGGTTCCAGCTGGACGATCCTCCCGATTACGGGAAATGTGTCGCAGCCATGCTGGCAGCCCTGGCAGAACAGAAGTTTATTCCGCAACAGGAACCCTGAGGCGTTAAGCGGCCCTTCGGCCACTGAAGCTCAAGGCGGATGCTGCCCAGGCAGACTCCGTGCCAAATCCCAACAAGAGAGAAGGAATACCTATGACAACAGGTAACAATAAACCATTGAATTTACAGGACAGCTTTCTGAACAAAGTACGCAGCGAAAAAAAGACCATTGTGGTGTATCTCCTTAATGGCTTCCAGGTCCGTGGCAGGGTCTGGGGCTTCGACAACTTCACTGTCATCATGGAAAGTGAAGGGAAGCAGCAGCTGATCTACAAACATGCCATCTCCACCATCGCTCCCTTGGAAAACGAAGCAATTCTAGTGCTGAAAAAAGGGAATGATCAGGGTGTCACTAAGGAATAAACTGGAAAAAGAAATCAATCTGTTTTTGGAATATCTGACAGTGGAACTGGGGCTGGCCTACAACACCCGGGAATCCTATGGCCGGGATCTCCGTCTGTTTGCAGGCTGGATCAAAAAGCCCCTGGAAGAAGTCCAGCGGGAAGATATCCTGGGGTACATGCGGATGCTGAAGCAGCACCAGTACGCCCCCACCTCTGCTTCCCGGAAACTGGCGGCACTCAAGGCCTTTTTCCGCTTTATGACCGCCGAAGGTTTCCTGGAAGAGGATCCTTCGGAAGTGGTGGAAGCAGGGAGCCGGGGAGTGGTGCTTCCCAAGGTCATGAGCCTGGAGGAAGTGAAGCAGCTGTTTTCCGCTCCCGACCTGACCCAGCCGGAAGGTTTCCGGGACCGGACCATGCTGGAAGTGATGTACGCTACGGGCATGCGGGTTTCCGAACTGCTGAACCTGAAACGGGCCAGTGTGAACCTGGAGACCCGGTATGTGATCGCCTACGGGAAAGGATCCAAGGAGCGGCTGATCCCTCTGGGACAGTACGCCATCCAGTTCCTGAAAAAGTACCTGGCGGAAGTGCGGCCTCTTTTTGTGAAGAACGGGAAGGACGATGACAGCCTGTTCCTGACCATCCGGGGCACCGGCATGACCCGTCAGCGGTTCTGGCAGATCATCCGGGCTTACGGAGTGAAGGCGGGGATCCAGAAGCCTCTTACACCCCACATCCTCCGGCATTCTTTCGCCACCCACATGCTGGACAACGGGGCGGACCTCCGGACGGTCCAGGAGCTTCTGGGCCATGCGGACATTTCCACCACTCAGATCTATACCCATCTTACCAACAACCGGCTGAAAAAAGTCTTCGACAAAACCCATCCCAGAGCGTAACGAGGTGAAAAACCATGATGAAAACCACACTCTTAATGGGCCTGATGACCGGTCTCCTGCTGCTGATCGGCGACTATATCGGCGGCAGCAGCGGCATGACCGTGATGCTGGCCTTTTCTTTGATTTCCAATGTGCTGCTGTACTGGTACAGTGACAAACTGGTCATTGCCCAGTACGGGGCCCAGCCGGTGGACGCTCAAAGCGCTCCCCAGCTGTACGGCATTGTGGAAAGCCTGGCCCGCCGGGCCCAGCTGCCCATGCCCCGGGTGTATGTGGTGGATACCATGCTGCCCAATGCCTTTGCTACCGGACGGAATCCGGAACATGCGGCGGTGTGCGTTACTACAGGGCTCATGGAAATGCTTACCCCCCGGGAAGTGGCCGGGGTCCTGGGACACGAAATGAGCCATGTGAAGCACAATGACATTTTGATCAGCACCATTGCCGCCGGCATGGCCGGGATCATTTCCGTCATGGCCCGGTTTGCCTTCTGGTTCGGGGGAGACCGGGATGACCGGCGGAACAACCCCATGGCCGGGGTGCTGATGCTGGTGCTGACCCCTCTGGCGGCGGCCATTATCCAGCTGGCCATTTCCCGTACCCGGGAATACATGGCTGACTTTACCGGGGGACAGCTCAGCGGGGACCCGGATGCCCTGGCGGACGCTCTGGAAAAGATCGAAGGGTACGCCCGTACCCGGACCATGCCCAGGGCCACCGAAGCCACTGCCCACATGTTCATCATTTCCCCGTTTTCCGCCAAAGATGCCCAGGCCATTTTCAGCACCCATCCGCCTACAGAAAAGCGGATTGAGCGGCTGCGGGAAGAAGCCAATGAAATGAGGAACCGGGGATTGATCGATCCGGTGGTCTAAAATTGGGGTTGCTGCTTCGGCAGCAGCCCCAATTTTTTTGTCATCATACTTGCAGGCCAATCACTTTTATTTATAGGAAAATACTGTATACTGTATATTCAGTGTACACACGATTTCGTTAAAAGACGAATAAGGTCAAAATTATAGTTAGTAATATTCTGATTATTCTCTTGTTATTTAATCGGAAGTATGCTACAATGATAGCCGTAACGAGGGACTGTCCTTCTGGAGGGGACAGTGCTGTTGCGCAAGGTTTCATAATCTTTTATTATTTCAGAGGGGGTCTTTTGTATGTCGCCTGCAATTATGAAGTACTTCGGTACTTTGACAGCCAAAGCAGGGAGCGTCGCAACGTTCAAGTTCGAGTATCTGACTACCTTGGGCATTGCGGCCATCGTGATTTTCCTGGGCCGGTTCCTGGTGGCCCACAGCAAGGTACTGAGAAAATATGCCATCCCGGCACCTGTTGTTTCCGGTATTATCATTTCCATTATTATTGCCATCATCAAAGGATCCGGTATCATTGCTTTTAAATTTGATACCAAAATCATGAAAGACCTGTGCCAGAACCTGTTCTTCCTGTGCGTGGGCTACGGGTTCAGCACTCAGCTGATCAAGAAAGCCGGCGGCAAGCTGGTGGTCGCCATTGCTGTGGCTGCCTGCCTGCTGATCACGCTCCAGGATATCCTTGGGGTTGTGGTGGGCAATCTGGTTGGCCTGCATCCGCTGCTGGCTCTCCAGTGCTCTTCCGCTTCCATGTCCGGCGGTGTTGGTACCGCTTCCGCTTTCGGGCCGATCTTTGAAGCCAGAGGCGCGGCAGATGCCACGACCGTAGGGGTGGCAGCCGGCACCATGGGCAACATCATGGGCTCCCTGATCGGCGGCCCTGTAGCTGCCTTCCTGATCCACCGGCATCACCTGAAAGCTGACCCCAACGATCAGCCTCAGAAGGAAACCAAGGAAACCATCAACAAACTGGACAACCAGAGAATGGTGGTAGCCTTCGCTTATTCCCTGCTGTTCGCTGCCATCGGTATGCCCATCTACTGCCTGCTGGACAACATCCCTATGATTTCCATGCCGAAATTCATCGGTTGCCTGTTCGCCGGCGCCATCTGCCGGAACCTGCTGGAATCCATGGGCAAAGATACTTATGTGCCTGAATTCAACGCCATCCAGGATATGTTTCTGGAACTGTACCTGGCTCTGGTGCTGATGACCATCGACATCACCGCCCTGGCTCCTGTAGCCGGCCAGATGGGTGTGGTTCTCCTGGCACAGGCCATCTTTATGGCTCTGTTCGGCATCCTGGTTTCCTACAACGTGTTCGGCCGGGATTACGGTGCTGCTGTTATGACCGCAGGGAACTGCGGCTGGGGCTGCGGCTCCGGCCCCAACGCTGTGGCCAACGAAAAAGCCGTTATGGAAGAATACGGCTGGCACACCGTTGCCTGGGTTCTGTATCCGTCCTGGTCCGTTATCTGCGACGATATCTACAACCCGATTTTCCTGTCCATTTTCTCCAACTTCGTTCTCTGATCGAAGCAGGAAATCCAGCGAAACAAAAAGTGGTCCCACTCCAGGGGACCGCTTTTTTGTATATGAAAAGACCGCTGACAGAAAAGGGGATGCTGCACGGAAGGTGCAACACCCCTTTTTTATATGTATACAGAATACACACAAACGACTATTGGAAATAATAAAAATACAGTTACAGTTAACAATATTCGGAAAATATCCTTGAGATTTCACAGTTTCTTTGCTAAAATTGAACATGTAAACCGGCTGTCCCTTCTGGAGCGGGACAGCCAATCTGGAATCATACTTTATATCTTTAAGGGGGGTTCATTATGGAGAGGATGATTATCAAATTATCCATGTTCCACACACTGGCATTGGGAGTACTTTCTATCTGGTTCGGCGACTGGCTGAGAGCCAAATTCCCGTTCCTGAAGAAGTACTGCCTGCCTGGTGCAGTTGTCGGCGGTACGATTTTTGCCATTATCAGTTTATTGCTTTACAACGCGGGCATCTGCGAACTGCAATTTGACTACAAGGTAGCCAACAGCCTGTTCTACTGCATCTTCTTTGCCGCCAGCGGTGCGGCAGCCAGCCTGAGCCTGCTGAAAACCGGCGGCAAATACGTGGTGCTGTTCTGCATTTCCGCTGCCGTCCTGGCCGCTCTTCAGAACGGTATCGCCCTGGGCCTGGGCTCTGTACTGAAGGTTCCGCCTCTGCTGTCCATGATGACCGGTTCCATTCCCATGACCGGGGGCCACGGCAACGCCGCAGCCTTTGCTCCCATCGCCGTACAGTTCGGCCAGAGCAATGCCATGGAAGCCGCCATCGCTGCAGCCACCTTTGGTCTGATCTCCGGCGCCATCATCGGCGGGCCTTTTGGCCGGTTCATCGTCCGGAGACATCACCTGGAAGATCCTGCTCTGGATGGGAAGGGTGAAATGGAAGAAGAATCCGGGAAGTCCACCATGGGCAACCTGATGCACAAAGGGGATGTGGTCCAGGCCATGTACCTGATGTGCTTCGCCCTGGGGGTTGGCGGTGCCGTGTTCACCGTGCTGAAAGCCCTGCACATCTCCTTCCCGATCCACGTATGCTGCATGTTTGCCGGCATCCTGATCCGTCTGTTCTTCGACGCCAAGAAGGGCGCAGATCATACGGCCCTGTATGAAGGCATCGATACCGTTGGGGACTTCTCCCTGGGTCTGTTCGTGTCCATGTCCATCATTTCCATGAAACTGTGGACCCTGGCCGGCATGGGCCTCCAGCTGTTCATCCTCTGCATGGCCCAGGCCATTTTCATCATCTTCTACTCCTATTTCGTGGATTTCTTCGGAATGGGCAAGAACTACGATGCAGCAGTCATCGCCGTTGGTCATACCGGGTTCGGCCTGGGTGCCGTGCCCGTATCCATGGTAACCATGACGGCCGTGTGCAAGAAGTACCGTTACTCCAAACTGGCCTTCTTCGTGGTACCGGTTATCGGTGGGTTCCTGAGCAACATCACCAACGCCATCATCATCAGTAAGTTCCTGGACATTGCACATACCATGCAAATGGCCATGGGGCTGTAAGCGCAAGGATAGTCAACAGAATATCCAATCACACAAAGAGGATCCTGCTCCAGAGGGTCCTCTTTTCGCATATCTGAGAAAATTTCCCAAACCCGCATCCCGCCTTGCGTTCCATGAACACACGTTTTTGTCAAGTCTTTTATATTTTTTCAGCCGTGATATAATGATACCGATTTGTCAGGAGGGGAGGGAGAAACATGCACATTGCCGGCTGGCAGAAAGTATCCCTGGTGGATTACCCGGGGAAAGTGGCCTGCACCCTGTTTACCGGGGGATGCAATCTCCGGTGTCCCTACTGCCACAACAGCGAGCTCCTGGAAGGCGAAATGCCCTCCCAGGATATGGAGGAAGTGATGGCCTATCTGGACGCCCGGAAGGGCATCCTGGACGGTGTGGTGGTCAGCGGAGGAGAGCCCTGTCTCCAGCCTGATCTGGCAGCCTTCCTGGCACGGCTGAAGGAAAAAGATCTTTTGGTGAAGCTGGATACCAACGGGTGTTATCCGGACCTTCTGGGAGAGATCCTGAACCGGCACCTGGTGGATTACGTGGCCATGGACTGGAAAAACGCTCCGGAAGACTACGCCCTTACTGTGGGCCGGGAGGTATCCCCTCTGGAACAGGTGACCGGGAGCCTGGATAAGCTCCTTTCCGGATCCGTCCCCTTCGAGCTTCGTACAACCGTTGTGGAACAGCTCCACACCGAACGTTCGTTTGAAAAAATCCGGGATTACCTGGAGCCGCTCCTTGCCAAAAAAGGGAAAAAGATCCCGGCTTTTTATCTCCAGGCTTTCAAGGACCGGGACACCGTCCCCTTTGCCGGCTTCACTGCTCCGGATAAAAAATCCCTGGAACGGTATGCAGCCTTGCTGGAGCCCCTGGCGGACAAGGTTGGACTGCGGGGCGTATGACACAACATCTAGTATACAACGTTGTATATTACCACCATATATTGACAAGCGTTCCAATACGGGCTACAATGAAAGAGCATTTTGGAAGAGCAATCAAGAGAAAGAGGGAATGGAGCCATGTATTCAGTGGTAAAACGCGATGGCCAGATCGTTGATTTTGACGTGACCAAGATCAGCAGTGCCATTACCAAAGCATTCGAAGCACTTCACAAAAACTACCATCCCAGCATCATCAACATGCTGGCTCTGCAAGTCACTGCCGACTTCGATCCCAAGATTAAGGACAATCTGATCAGCGTGGAAAGCATCCAGGACAGTGTGGAAAAGGTACTGTCCGATTCCGGCTATGCCGATGTGGCAAAGGCCTATATCCTGTACCGGAAACAGCGGGAGCAGATCCGGAACGTGAATTCCTCCCTGCTGAACTACAAGGAACTGGTGGACAACTACCTCCATGTCAACGACTGGCGGGTAAAGGAAAATTCCACGGTCACCTATTCCGTAGGGGGCCTGATCCTGTCCAACAGCGGAGCCATTACCGCTAACTACTGGCTGAATGAAATCTACGACAAGGAAGTGGCTGACGCCCACAAAAGCGCTGCCATGCATATCCACGATCTGAGCATGCTCACCGGCTACTGCGCCGGCTGGAGCCTGAAACAGCTGATCCAGGAAGGACTGGGTGGCATCCCCGGGAAGATCACTTCTTCTCCCGCGAGCCACCTGTCCACCCTGTGCAACCAGATGGTGAACTTCCTGGGCATCATGCAGAACGAATGGGCCGGAGCCCAGGCTTTCTCTTCTTTTGATACCTATCTGGCGCCTTTTGTGAAAAAGGACAACCTGAGCTATAAGGAAGTGAAGCAGTGCGTCCAGTCCTTCATCTACGGGGTGAACACTCCCAGCCGGTGGGGTACCCAGGCACCGTTTTCCAACATCACCCTGGACTGGACCGTCCCCGACGACCTGAAAGACGTGCCTGCCATTGTGGGGGGTAAGGAACAGGACTTCACCTATGGGGACTGCAAGAAGGAAATGGATATGGTGAATAAGGCCTTCATCGAAAACATGATCGAAGGGGACGCCAACGGGAGAGGCTTCCAGTATCCCATTCCCACCTATTCCATTACCAAGGATTTCGACTGGAGCGATACGGAAAACAACCGGCTGCTCTTTGAAATGACCGCCAAATATGGCACTCCTTACTTCTCCAACTACATCAATTCCGACATGAAACCCAGCGATGTCCGGAGCATGTGCTGCCGGCTGCGGCTGGATCTCCGGGAGCTGCGGAAGAAATCCGGGGGCTTCTTCGGGTCCGGGGAATCCACCGGGTCCGTAGGGGTGGTCACCATCAACATGCCCCGGATTGCCTACCTGGCCAAGGACAAAGATGATTTTTACCGCCGACTGGACCATATGATGGACATTGCCGCCCGGAGCCTGAAGACCAAACGGACCGTAATCACCAAGCTGCTGGATGCCGGGCTCTATCCCTACACCAAACGGTACCTGGGCACCTTCAAGAACCACTTCAGTACCATCGGGCTCATTGGCATGAACGAAGTGGGGCTCAACGCCAACTGGCTCCGGAAGGACCTGACCCATCCGGAAACCCTGGAATTCACCAAGGAAGTGCTGACCCATATGCGGGAACGGCTGAAGGATTACCAGGAACAGTACGGAGACCTGTACAACCTGGAAGCCACTCCGGCGGAATCCACCACCTACCGGCTGGCCAAGCACGACAAGGAACAGTATCCGGACATCATCACCGCCAACGAACACGGAACCCCGTATTACACCAACTCCTCCCATCTGCCGGTGGGGTATACGGAAGACCTGTTCACCGCCCTGGATATGGAAGATGATCTCCAGACCCTGTACACCTCCGGTACCGTATTCCATGCCTTCCTGGGCGAAAAACTGCCGGATTGGAACTCTGCCGCCGGTCTGGTGCGGAAGATTGCCAACAACTACAAGCTGCCCTATTTTACCTTGTCTCCCACCTACAGCATCTGCCGGGAACACGGGTATCTGAACGGGGAACAGTACACCTGCCCCTACTGCGGCAAGAAGACCGAAGTCTACAGCCGGATCACCGGATATTATCGGCCGGTGCAGAACTGGAACGACGGGAAGATCCAGGAATTCAAGGACCGGAAAGTCTATGACCTGGGCCAATCCTATCTGAACAAAGAAGAAGCCAAAGGCCAGCGGCCCCAGTTCCGCAAACCGGCGGTGAAACCGGCTCCCACTGAAGCCAAACAGGTGGTCAGCGCCGGCAGGGACAAAGGCTGGATCCTGTTCGGGACCCACACCTGCCCCAACTGCAAAATGGCTGTGAAAGAACTGGAAAAACACGGAGCCGCCTTTACAGAGATCTTCGCCGAAGAACATCCGGAACTGGCGGAAAAATACCAGGTGCAGAGCGCACCCACCCTGCTGGTAACCCAGGGAGACACCCTGAACAAAATCGAAGGGTTCGGACCCATCCGGGCCTTCATCAAGAAGCAGGGGATGTAAAAGAAAAAGGGATGTTGCACGGGCAACATCCCTTTTTTGTCTCGAGACTCGAGACCGAACCGCTGCGACCGGCCCTGCGGAGCCTAACCGATTGGCCGGTAGAAATCCGTAGGGGATGACCAAGGGCTGCGAAGCAATCCCGCCCGGTCATCCCGTATGCACGGACGAATGATGGAGCGGCGGCAGAGAAAAAACCGCCCAGAGAGCCCTCCAGAACGCCATACAGGAGAAAAGCCGGTATGTGGCCAAACGCATCATGCCAGGTTGAGAAAAACGGCAATGCCTGGCTAATGTAAAAACGATAAAAAGTATTGACTTTAAAGTAAAAGGATGGCCTGTTGAGAGGAGAAAATAAGATGAAAGTTAGGTATATTGGCCCCAATCAAGGGGTAGATGCGTTTACAAGTAATAAAATTTATGCAGTTGTTGGGGTCAAGGTTCCTTGGATAAAAATCATAGATGATTCGGGAGAAGACTATGTTTATTTGATTAACGAACCTCGTTTGCTGGATAGTGAGGTATCTGGTAAGTTTGAAATTGTTGAAGATGATGAAAATGGTACGTTAAAAAAAGCTTTTGACGAAGCAAAAAAATGGGCAAATCCAAACTGATTTTTATCGAAGAAAATCCCCCTGCTCCGGCAGCGGGCTTTTCTTCTGCCTGAATTTCATAGTGTTATACAAGGGCACCGGGAAACCGGCTGCCCTATTTTTATGCACAAAAAGGAGAGATGCAAGATGAAGAATGTGAAAACTATGGCCCTGGCTCTGGCAGCCGGTGTGGAACGCGGCTTTCCAGACTTTGAAAAAGTGCGCAAATTTTGCTCTGCTGATTTTTGAAAAGTTGGCAAAAAGTTGGCAAAACAGGCATGAAAAAAGGAACGGTGTGAAACGTCCAAACTGGTTTAAAAACCCCAAAACCCGCATGTTTACAAGGTTTTTAACAGTATGTGACGCTAACCCGTTCCCGTAATAAGCATTGGTGGAGATGAGGGGAGTCGAACCCCTGTCCGAAAGAATTGCCATGCGAACTTCTCCGAGCGCAGACTGCATATTTTGTTTCGCAGCCGGCTTGCCTGCAGACGGGCCAGTCGACCTGCTATCTCGATGGGTTTCCCTGTCATCCTCCGAGAATTGGATGGCAGGTATCCTGCAAGTGTCGTCTATTCTTCTTCAGCAGGAATGAAGAGGAAAGACGTTAGCAATTTAAGCTGCTAAAGCGTAAGAATCGTCTGCGTTTATAACGCGTTTCCACCGTTTAATGGGGTTGGCGGAATCCCAGCTCGCTTATCGCACACCATCTACCCCCGTCGAAACCGGTACATCCCCAGGTATAGTGTGTACATTGTATTTTATCATGCCCATGTGGCTCCGTCAAGGGAGGCCAGGATTTCCCGGGCCCGGTCCACATCTTTTTCTTCCACATCGATGTAGTACATATCCCGGTCGATTTTTCCTTTAGGGCCAAAATCCCGGATATCCAGCTTGGCACCGCAGCCGCAGGCGGGGGCTTCGCTGGGAAGGGAGGTGGAGGAAAAGGAAATGCCGGCGTTTTTCAGGGCTTCTTTGGCAGTTTGCCAGTGGGCTTTGCAGCCTTTTTCCTTATAAACAGTGATCTTTTTGGTGAAAAATCCCATAAGGGGCCTCCTTTCAAATAGCAGATAATATTTTAAGCAAAGAATTATTATTTATTTACTATTATATCACATTATCCCCTTTCTTTCCTCCTGTTTTTATGGTATCATGGACTTGTCAGAAAAGATTGTCGACGAAGGCTGACAACCATACCATTTGCTTGTGAGGAGGAATTTTTTATGGAACAGAAATTCTACAAATGCGCTCATTGTGGGAAGATCATCGCTGTTGTGAAAGAAACCGGCGTGCCGGTAATGTGCTGCGGCCAGAAGATGGATGAACTGGTGCCCAATACCACGGACGCCGCTCAGGAAAAACATGTGCCGGTAGTGGAAGTTTCCGGCAATATCGTAACGGTGACCGTTGGTTCCGTGCTCCATCCCATGCAGCCGGAACATTACATTGAATGGATCTCCCTGCACACCAAACAGGGGAACCAGAGAAAAGAACTGAAGCCGGGGGATGCTCCCAAGGCCGTGTTCGCCCTGGTGGATGGGGATGAAGTGGAATTCGCTTACGCTTACTGCAACCTCCATGGGCTGTGGAAAAAGTGAATTTGGTTGTTAACGGTTAATAGTCAATGGCCGTTGGATGCCAGCACAGCTGGCTTTGAATGGATAAAAAGGACCTGCCGAACATCCGGCAGGCCCTTTTTTATGCTATAATCAACATAAAATCCCTGTCAAGGAGGCCTTTCCCATGTCGTTTCCCCTTTTCTGCATCACCAACCGGCATTTGTACTCCATGCCCTTTCTGGACCAGCTGGACCGGATCCTGACCCTTCGTCCGGCGGGAGT
Organism: Acidaminococcus sp. HCP3S3_H5; assembly: GCF_052122235.1. NCBI lineage: Bacteria > Bacillati > Bacillota > Negativicutes > Acidaminococcales > Acidaminococcaceae > Acidaminococcus > Acidaminococcus sp. HCP3S3_H5. The sequence continues at coordinate 330,189 of NZ_JBQKCS010000001.1, read as the reverse complement.
GATTTTGCGGGAAAAGGACCTTTCTTTGGAGGAATATGTTTCCCTGGGCCGGCAGGTGCTGGAAAAATGCCGCCGGGCGGGGGTTCCCTGCTGGTTCCATACTTTTGTGGAAGCGGCGCTGGAACTGGAGCCGGAGGGAATCCAGCTGCCCATGCCGGTGCTCCGGGCCTTGCCTCACAGGTGGCGGCAGAAATTCCCAGGGCAAGTGGGGGCCTCCTGCCACAGTCTGGAAGAGGTGCTGGAGGCAGCCTGGCTGGGGGCGGACTGCTGCACCTTCAGCCATATTTATCCCACCCGGTGCAAGCCGGGTCTGGCGCCCCGGGGCCTTGAACAGCTCCGGCAGGTGTGCGCCCAAAGCCCCATCCCCGTCTACGCCCTGGGAGGCATCACCCCGGAAAAGGTCCCGGAACTGAAAGAAGCCGGAGCCGCCGGGGCGGTGATGATGGGGTGGTGGGGAACTGTTGCCAGTCCAACCCCTTGACTTGCAACCTGGTATCCTATAATATGAAGGAATAAAACCAACTGTGAAGGAGTGGGCCTATGAAAAAACAACTGCTGGCCCTGGCGTTTTCCTGCTTTGTCCTTTGGGGCAGCGGGGATGCCCTGGCGGCCAAACCCACTGATTGGAGCCTTCTGGGAGAAAATACTTCCGGAGCCTACTATACGGACCTTGCCTCGTTCCGCCAGGAATCCAGGACCCCGTCCCTGACCCAGGCCACAGCCCGGGCAGTGCTGAAGAATCCCTCGTTCATCCGGCTGCTGGATCACCTGTATGCCAAGGATCTGAAAGAGGATGATTCGGCCAAAGAATGCATTATGGATGTGGAAATCAACCAAGCTGACCACACCTACCGGATCAACCAGATCCAGGTGCTGACCCGGAAAGGGAAGAGCCTGGAAAAGAAAAAGATCAAAGAAGAATTTCTCCCCATTCCTCAGCGGACCTTTGTGGCCGCCCTGGAAAAAGAGATCCAGGCCTGGAATCTGGAGAACAAAAAGGAGCCTGTGAAACATGAAAATCCGCGGATTTGAAAAAATCTCTTCCTATAAAGAGGTGGATTTCCCCCTGCCCAGCCGGCAGACCGCCCGGAGTGCCGGGTACGACATTTATCTGCCGGAAACCGTGACCATTCCGGCCCACAGCCAGAAAATGGTCCCCACCGGAGTAAAGGCCTACATGCAGGACAACGAATACCTGGGCATCCACATCCGGTCCAGCATGGCGGTGAAACGCCACCTGCGCCTGGTGAACAACGAAGGCATTGTGGATGCGGATTACTACAACAATCCAGACAACGAAGGCCATTTGCTGCTGGCCCTGGCCAATGACAGCAGCCAGGACGTGACCCTGGAAAAAGGGGAACGGGTGGCCCAGGGGATTTTCTATACGTATCTGCTGGCCGATGATGACGCCAGGGCTCCCAAACAGGAGCGGAGCGGCGGCTTCGGCAGCACCACGAAATGAGGGATGACCATGACGGACAATAAATGGAAGAAAATGATCGGCCTGGTGGACACCATGGGAGACTGGGGCGGCTACCAGCTGTATGAATGGTTCAAACTGTTCCCGGAACAGCGGGAAACGGCCCTCCGGGAATATATTTATTTGAAGGCTCACCTGATCCGGGGCTGCCTGACGGCCCTGAAAAAGGACCTTTCCAAAGAAGAATGGAATGAATTCTACCTGGCCCTGGGCAAACAGATGGAAGCCACTCCGGATTACAGCTACGGAGCCACCTATGATGGGCTGGTGGAAGCTCTCCGGGGCTACGAAGGCCAGAACCTGGCCCAGCAGAAAGCCATCTTTGCCAAACGGAGCACCATTGACAGCACGGTATATTCCCAGCAGTTTGTAAAAGATTTAACAAATTTCTTCAGCCGGACCCAGGCGGAACTGCGGAAAGGGCTCCGGGACTGAAAAAAGTTGTCTTCGGTAGTGAATAAAGGTTGACAAGTTGAAGATAAACTCCTATACTGTTACCATAACTAAACAAAAGATAGAGGCGCGGAAAACATCAGTAATTCTCTGAGGGACACCGTTGAGGGGAATGAAAGGGGAACCGCCGAAGCAAAGCTGCGGGTGCGCGCTTATGCTGGGATGCAGGTGAACAATCTGCAGACTGTCGCCTTTGGGTGGAGAGCTATCAATGGGAACGGAACCAAGTCCCCTGCCACGGCAGGAGCGGCTTCTTTTCTTGCAGGTCATTGGGCTCGCCTCGATGACCTGCTTTTTTGTCTCCCAAAGGATCAACAAAGGAGAGATGCACAGAATGATCAAAGTGATGGTAAACGGTGCCCTGGGCAGAATGGGGCATACAGTGGTACAAACGGTCCTGCAGCAGAAGGATATGGAACTGGTGGGCGCCGTGGACGTGTTCGGCAAGGACAAAACCGTGGAAGGCTGCCCGGTGGATACGGACCTGGTACAGGCCCTGGAAGCCCATAAGCCCGATGTGGTGGTGGACTTCACCCGGCCGGATGTGGTCATGGGGAACCTGCGGATCATCCTGAACGCCGGGGTCAACGCCGTAGTAGGCACCACCGGCTTCACCCAGGAAAACCTGGGTGAACTGAAGGGCCTGGCGGAAAAGAACAACGTGGGCATCCTGGTTTGTCCCAACTTTGCCATGGGGGCGGTGCTGATGATGAAAATCGCCGCAGAAGTGGCCAAATACTTCCCCCAGGTGGAGATCATCGAAATGCATCATGACAAAAAGCTGGACGCTCCCAGCGGCACGGCCATCCTTACCGCCCAGAAACTGGCGGAAGTCCGGGGCGGCTTTGTCCAGCAGGGGAATCCCGATGAAGTGGAGAAACTGCCCCATGCCAGAGGCAGCGAATATGAAGGGATGCGGATCCACAGCGTACGGCTGCCCGGGTTCGTGGCCAGCCAGGAAATCATCTTCGGCAGCATGGGCGAAACCCTTACGGTGCGCAACGACCCGGTGAGCCGGGAATGCTACATGCCCGGTGTGATGCTGGGCTGCCGGACCATGGTAAACCGCAAGGGCCTGGTGTACGGACTGGATCAGATTCTGGATTAAGGATAAGAGGAGACGAAAATCATGAAAGAATACAACTTGGCAATTCTGGGTGCTACGGGCGCCGTTGGACAGGAATTCATCAATCTGCTGAACGAACGGGACTTCCCCTTCAAAAACCTGAAACTGCTGGCTTCTGCCCGCAGCGCCGGCAAGGAACTCACCGTCCGGGGCAAGACATATAAAGTGGAAGAAGCCAAAGCCGACTCCTTTAATGGGGTGGATGTGGCCCTGTTCGCCGGCGGCAGCATCTCCAAGACCTTTGCTCCCATTGCCGTAAAGGCCGGTGCCGTGGTGATCGACAACTCCAGCACCTACCGGATGGATCCGGATGTGCCTCTGATCGTCCCTGAAGTGAACCCTCAGGACATTACCAAACATCACGGGATCATTGCCAACCCCAACTGTTCCACCATCATCATGGTCATGGCCCTGAAACCCATCTACGATCTGGCCCGGATCAAACGGATCATCGTCTCCACTTACCAGGCTGCTTCCGGCGCCGGCAAAGACGGGCTGGACGAACTGGAAAACCAGATCAAACAGGCTGCCCGGGGCGAAGAAATGACCGCCAAGATTTTCCCCAGCGCCAGCGCCAAGAAACATTTCCCGCTGGCTCTCAACCTGGTGCCCCAGATCGATATCTTCCTGGACAACCTGTACACCAAGGAAGAAATGAAGATGGTCAACGAAACCAAGAAAATCTTCTCCGATCCGGAAATGCGCATTACTGCCACCACCGTCCGTGTTCCCGTATACCGGAGCCACAGCGAATCCGTCAACGTGGAACTGGAACATGACGTGGAACTGGAAGACATCCGCAAGGCTCTGGCCGGCTTCCCCGGCGTGGTGCTCCAGGACGATCCTTCCCAGCAGATCTATCCCATGCCTCTGTACACCTCCGGCAAGAACGATGTGTATGTGGGCCGTCTGAGACGGGATGAATCCGCGGCCAACAGCTTCAACTTCTGGTGCGTAGGGGACCAGATCCGCAAAGGGGCTGCCCTGAACACCCTGCAGATTGCGGAAACCATGGTGAAGAACGGCTGGCTGTAAGAGAAAACCAAACGAGATATTCGAGGGGAGCCTGAGTTTAAAATGAAAATCATTGTACAAAAATTCGGTGGAACGTCCGTTGCTACGCCTGCCACCCGTGAAAAAGTGGTGGGCAAAGTCCAGGAAGCCATTGCCCAGGGATATTCTCCCATTGTGGTGGTGTCCGCCATGGGACGCCGGGGAGATCCCTTTGCTACGGATACCATGATCGATATGCTGAAAAGTGTGAACCCCAACCCGGCTCCTCATGAACTGGATCTTCTGATGGCCTGCGGAGAAATCATCTCCTCCACGGTAATGGCCGCCACCCTCCAGGAAAAAGGCCTGAAGGCTAAAGCCCTTACCGGGGGCCAGGCCGGCATGATCACCGATGATGAATACGGCAATGCCAAAATCCGCACGGTGGAACCGGACAACCTGCTGGAACTGGTGGAACAGGGGATCATCCCTGTAATCTGCGGGTTCCAGGGGGTAACCGCCGATCACAAGAACGTGACCACCCTGGGCCGTGGGGGCAGCGATACCTCTGCCGCCGCCTTCGGGGTAGCCGTCCATGCGGACAAGGTGGAAATCTACACCGACGTGGACGGGGTCATGACCGCCGATCCCCGGATTGTAAAGGATGCCCACATCATCAAACAGATCTCTTATGATGAAATCCGTGAAATGGCCCACCAGGGCGCCAAGGTCATCCATCCCCGGGCGGTGGAAATCGTTATGCGTTACGGGGTCCCCATGGTGGTAAAGAGCACCTTCTCCGAAGCCCCTGGTACCCTGATCAGCAAGGAAGACCAGCCCAAGGAAATGGAAGAAACCGATTCCCTGGAAGAAAAACATGCCTGCGGGGTGGCCAGCAAGAACAACATCGCCTTCTTCTCCGTGAACCTGGAAACCAATGACGGGGCTGAACTGTTCGACACCCTGGCCAAAAACGGAGTGAGCATCGGTACCATGAGCCTCCAGCCCCATTCCCTGATGTTCGCCGTGTACAGTGCTGCTGCCGCTGATGCGGAAAAAGTGCTGAAAGCGGAAAACTGCAAGTACACCAAAGTGGAAGACTGCGCCAAAGTGACCGTGGTGGGCTCCCATATGGGCGGTGTGCCTGGCATCATGGCCCGGTTCATCAACGCTCTGGCCAAAGCCGGCATCGAGATCCTTCAAACTACAGATTCTGACAACCTGATTTCCGCCATTGTACGGGAATCCCAGGTAAAAGAAGCAGTCAATGCCCTGCACGCTGCTTTCCAACAATAAAAGGTGGTTAGCATGAACAAGAAACCTTATTTCGGAAGACTGATTACAGCAATGGTGACCTTCTTCAACGAAGACGGCTCCCTGAACGCGGACGGGACGGCGGAATTCGCCTCCTGGCTGCTGGACCACGGCTCTGATTCCATCCTGGTCAGCGGCACCAGCGGGGAAGCCCCCACCATGACCTATGCAGAAAAAGAAGAACTGTTTACCAAAGTCATCGCCAAGGTAAGAGCCAAAGGCAAAGGCCAGGTGATCGTAGGCACCGGCTCCAACAACACGGCGGATGTACTGGAAATGAACAAACTGGCAGAAAAAGTGGGCGCCGATGGAGTCCTGGTGGTGGGGCCCTATTACAACAAGCCCTCCCAGGAAGGTTTCTACCGTCATTTCAAGACCATTGCAGACAATACCAGCCTGCCCATTGTGATCTACAACGTGCCCGGACGGACCGGCAGCAATATTTTGCCTGCCACCGTTGCCCGTCTGGCCCATGAATGCAAAAACATTGTGGCCATTAAAGAAGCTGCCGGCAATGTAAGCCAGGTGGAAGACCTGTACCGTCTGGTGCCGGAAGATTTCTCCATTTACAGCGGGGACGATGCCCTGATCCTGCCTTTTATGAGCGTAGGCGCCGTAGGGCTGATTTCCGTCCTGAGCAATGTGAACGGAGAACTGATCCAGGAGATGATGCAGAGCTTCGAACAGGGTAAAGTCCAGAAGGCCCGGGACTTGAACAAGACCATGGTCCTCCAGTCCCGGAGCATGTTCCTGGTGAGCAACCCCATCCCCATCAAAGAAGCCGTAGGACTGATGACACCCTTCAACCCGGGGCCCTACCGTCTGCCCCTGTGCCCCATGACCGACGAAGAAAGAGAAAAGGTCACCCGGGCCTGGAAAGAAAGCGGGCTGTTGAAGTAAACAAGGTCAAGGGTCAACGGCCTGAGACCAGGGGGTGTGAAAAAATGATTCTTCATTTTTTCACACCCCCCTTTTTTTGCTATAATAGGGTCTGTACACCATAGCAGGGAGGGACGGACCCAATGGCAGAACCACAGGAATCACAGCATACCGGGGAATCCGGGGGCAAATACCGGCTGGCAGAGGCGGTGAAACGGCTGATGGCCCGGCAGAGCCTGGAAGACATCACCGTAAAGGAAATCACCGGGGAGGCCGGGGTATCCCGCCAGACCTTTTACCGGCACTTTCTGGACAAATATGATCTGGTGAACTGGTACTTTGATGAACTGCTGGCCAATTCCTTCCGGGAAATGGGCTACGGCAGGACCATTTACGAAGGCCTGGTCCGGAAATTCCGCTATATCCAGGCGGAAAAGGTGTTCTTCCGGGCGGCGTTCCAGTCGGACCAGCAGAACAATCTGAAAGACCACGACTTCCGGAAAATCTATGGGTTCTACCAGGACCTGTACCGGAAAAAGACCGGGAAAGACCTGGAGCGGGCAGTGCTGGCCCTGTTGGAAATGTACTGTCAGGCCTCCGTCTACATGACCGCCAAATGGGTGGGACGGGGAACCCGGGATGCAGCTCCGGAACAGCTGGCGGACCTGATGCTCCAGGCCATGCCGCCTGCTCTTACGGACCTTTTCGTCCGCTGTGACCTGCTCCGGTAATGACTGAACAGTCAAGGTGACAGATGAGGAAAAGTGTCACTTGTGGAACTTCTCTTTCTTTTTTACAATGGAATCAAAGAACAACGGACTGTGTTCCGATTCCGTAACAAAAGAAAGGGGAGTTTTTTTATGGCAAACAGAATTTCCTTGAACGGTACTTCCTATCACGGCAGCGGTGCCATTAAAGACATCATCACCGAATTCCAGAACAGAGGGTTCACCAAAGCTTTCGTAGCCTCCGATCCGGACCTGGTGAAGTTCAACGTCACCGCCAAAGTCACCGATCTGCTGGATGCGGCCAACATTCCCTACACCGTCTATTCCGACATCAAACCCAATCCCACCATTGCCAACGTCCAGCACGGGGTGGAAGCCTTCAAAGCCTCGGGCGCTGACTGTATCATCGCCATCGGCGGCGGCTCCTCCATGGATACCTCCAAGGCCATCGGCATCATCATCGCCAACCCGGAATTTGCTGACGTCCGGAGCCTGGAAGGCTGCGCTCCCACCAAGAATCCTTCCGTGCCCATCCTGGCTGTGCCCACCACCGCCGGTACCGCTGCGGAAGTGACCATCAACTACGTGATCACCGACGTGGAAAAAGAACGGAAATTCGTCTGTGTGGATCCCCATGACATGCCTGTAGTGGCCTTCGTGGATCCGGATATGATGTCCAGCATGCCCAAAGGCCTCACCGCTTCCACCGGCATGGACGCCCTGACCCACGCCATTGAAGGGTATACCACCAAAGCCGCCTGGGAAATGACCGACATGTTCCACATCGAAGCCATCCGGCTGATCGCCGAAAACCTCCGGGGCGCAGTGGCCAACACCAAAGAAGGCCGGGAAGGCATGGCCCTGGCCCAGTACATTGCCGGCATGGGCTTTTCCAATGTGGGCCTGGGCATCGACCATTCCATGGCCCACACCCTGTCCGCCCATTATGACACTCCCCACGGAGTAGCCTGCGCCATGCTGCTGCCCATTTCCATGGAATTCAATAAGGAATACACCGGCGACAAATACAAAGCCATCGCCAAAGCCATGGGGGTGGAAGGAGTGGATTCCATGACCCAGGAAGAATACCGGGATGCTGCCATTGCCGCTGTCCGGAAGCTGTCCCAGGACGTGGGGATCCCGGAAAAGAACGAAAAGATCCGGGAAGAAGACCTGGACCAGCTGGCCAAAGACGCTCTGGCCGACGCCTGCTATCCCGGCAACCCCAGAGAAGCCACCAAGGAACAGGTCATCGAAATGTTCCGGAAACTGATGTAAGGAAAGGGAAAGTCTCCAGCCTGAGGAGAGGGGCTGCTGCGCATGCAGCAGCCCCTCTTCTGTGTCCCCCTGAAAGGGGGACACATCTGGATTCCTTGGTTACGGGACAACATCGGGTGTTGTCGCTCCTGGGGTGGAGCACGCGGGTGTATGGGTATAGAATTTTTTGCCCTCTGGGCGGCCGGGACGGGCGGGCCTGACAGGCCCGCCCCTACAGCGTTGGGGTCGGAGACTCGTACATCTGGCGAACCGCCTGTTGTGCGTCCTCTACGGGCCCATGCTCTTCACTCTGCACTCTTCACTCTTTACTTTCGGACATGAATGAATAACTATACTGTGATGAAGGTTTTACTGAGAACTTGTTGACACATACCGGAGATCCTTCCCCGTTTGCACAATTGCTGAACATAGTGTAGAATAGAATGTAAACACTAACCAAAATAACCAGCATCTCCGATGCTGCAGCAATAAGGTGAAAACGTATGGAATACCATGAATCAGAATCCACGGAAATGTACCTGGAAACCATCCTGGTGCTGAAAAATCGTCTGGGGCTGGTACGCTCCATTGATATTGCCAACGAAATGGGCTATTCCAAGCCCACCATCAGTGTGGCCATGAAAAAGTTCCGGGCAGAGGGCCTGGTTACGGTGGACGAATCGGGCTTTGTGAACCTGACGGAAACCGGCCGGGATATTGCGGAACGGATCTATGAGCGGCACCAGGTGCTGACCCACATCCTTATATCCCTGGGCGTCTCCCAGGAACATGCGGAACACGATGCCTGCAAAATCGAACACGATATCTGTGACGAAACCTTTGATGCTCTGAAAAAAGAATATCTCCGGCTCCGGTCGAAGAAATGAGCCAGGAGGGGGACTGCTGCAAAGGCAACGGTCCCCCTCTGTTGACATTTTATGATATAATAAACCAATGGAGTGCCGCTTTTGGACACTCAGTTATGGGTCCTGGAAGAAGGGATTCTTTCAATCCGGCAGCTTTCTGCCAGAAGAGTGAGGGCTTTCTATGAACAAACAACAGACCGTATTGATCGCGGATGACGAACCGCAGATCCGTGAGATTTTAAGCATTTATTTCAAAAAAGAGGGCTTCAAGGTCATTGAAGCGGCGGACGGGGCAGAAGCCCTGGTCCAGGTCCAGGCCGGCAAGCCGGACATTATCCTGCTGGACATTATGATGCCTGTATTGGACGGACTGGAAGTGTGCAAACAGGTCCGGAAGATTTCCGACATTCCCATTATCATGCTCACGGCCAAGGATTCTGATGACGACCGGATCCTGGGACTGGAGATCGGGGCGGACGACTACATTTCCAAACCTTTCAATACCCGGGAAGTGGTGGCCCGGGTGAAAGCGGTGCTCCGCCGGACCAACGCCTCCATGAACAGCCAGAACAAACAGGTGCTGGAATATCCCAACCTGATGATCAATCTCAGCGAATACCGGGTGGTTGCCTTTGGCCGGGAAATCACCTTCACCGCCAAGGAAATGGAACTGCTCTGGTGCCTGGCCTCCAATCCGGGGATCGTGTTCAGCCGGAACCAGCTGCTGGAAAAGATCTGGGGCTACACCTACTACGGGGATACCCGTACTGTGGATACCCATATCAAGCGGGTCCGGCACAAACTGGACATTCCGCCGGATTCCACCTGGGACATTATGACCGTCTGGGGTGTGGGCTACAAGTTTGAGGTCAAAAAGTGAAGAAGTCATTAAGCACCAGGCTCATGTACAGTTACATGGGCCTGATTCTGGCTATTATCGTGGGAATTTCCGTAGGCCTCAGCTACCTGATCACCGATTATTTCTTCCGGACCAAGGAACTGGAACTCAATGACAAAGGCGGCCAGGTGGCCATGATGATCCGGTACTTCGACGCCACGCACATGGACAAGACCATCCTTCGGGAATATCTTACTTCCATGGACCAGCTGGTGGGGGCCCGGATCTGGGTGTTCAACAACCAGTTCGACCTGATCGGGGCTTCGGAAACTGGTACGGAATACGAACAGGTCCATGATGGATCAGATTCCTCCAAACAGGAACGGGAAGCCAAGCGCCGGGAAAAATGGATGAAAAGCGTGGCGGCCATCGATCAGCAGATCCAGGAAGGAGGCCCCAACAGCGAGCGGTTCCGGAAAACCCTGGCGAAAGTGTACAGCGGGGACCGGGTCAATGAACGGATTTATCATCCCTACTACAAGGAACAGGTGCTGATGGTGGGGATCCCCCTGAAGGACACCCGGGGGGAAGTGACCGGGGCCCTTTTGCTGGCGTCTCCTTTGGGAGGCCTGAACAAGGTGCTGAAGGATATTTACATCTACACCATCATTGTGGGGATCATCGCCCTGTTCGTCAGTGTGATTATTGTCAGCGGGCTTACCCGGCGGATGGTGAAGCCTCTGATTTCCATGAAGAATTCCGCCAAGGCCATTGCTCTGGGGGACTATTCCCTGAAAGTGGCAGTGGACGGAGATGACGAAGTGGCGGACCTGGGACGGAGTCTGAATTCCCTGGGCCGGGATCTGGAACAGTTCGTACGGAAAAGCCGGAAAATGGAAAAGATGCGCCGGGATTTCGTGGCCAATGTGTCCCACGAGCTCCGGACTCCCATTACCATTATCCAGGGCTACAATGAAGCGTTGTCCGATGGGACCATTACGGATCCGGAAGACATCAGGAAATACCGGAAGCTGATCAACGACGAAACCCAGCGGCTGGAACGGCTGATCAACGAACTGCTGGACATCAGCCGGCTCCAGCGGGGTGAAGGAGAGGAAATGGAACCCATCCCTTTGGGCAAAGTGGTGGAAAGCGTGGTGAACATGCTGGAAGGCCGGGCCAAGAAACGGGATATCCGGTTGGAACAGTATGTGGATGACAGCCTTCTGGTGTACGGCAACGGGGACCGGCTGTATCAGCTGGTGATGATCCTGGGGGACAATGCCATGAAGTATTCCCCGGACAGTTCGGTAATCCGGTTCCAGGTGATGGAAAACCGCCAGAAGGGTACCGTGCTTACCGTGGCCGACCAGGGCTTCGGAATTCCTGAAGAGGACATTCCCTATATCTGGGAGCGGTTCTATAAGGCGGACAAATCCCATTCCCGGCATATTCCCGGGACGGGGCTGGGACTGGCCATCGGCAGGGAAATCATCCGGATGCACAAGGCCAGGGTCCAGGTCCAGAGCAAGGTGGGCAAGGGCACGGCCTTTGTGATCACCTTCCCGCCCTGTGCCCCTCCGTCTAAGGTGGATGCCAACGGGGCCCACGAGGCGGAAGTGGTGGAAAACGTCCATCCCCTGCCGGAGGACGATACGGTGGAACAGGAAGGAGAGAACCGGGATGTTTAAGAAAACGGCAATCCTGTCAGCCTGTCTTTGTGTGGGGCTGGCACTGACGGCCCGGGCGGCAGCCTGGGAACCGGAGGAACTGAACCGGGAAGAAGCGGCCCTGGTGGGCTTTTATCAGGGAAACGGAGAGCAGGTGGCGGTCCGGGAAAATAAGGGCCAGCTCCAGCTGCTGTACCGGTTCCAGAGCCAGGACCGGGATTACACCGGCAGTAATGTGTACCAGCTGGTGAAGAACCATTACGACAATTATGACCTGCGGGAAGTGGGACCCAACACCGATGCGGACAGCACGGTCCGGTTCGACCGTGACAAGAACGGCCTGGGGATCAGCCTGAACCTGGGCCAGAAAAGCTATACCCGCCGATTCACCGGTGGGGAAAACGGCAAACCTGTCCGGGTGACGCCTCCCAACCCCATGGAAGAACTCCGGAAGGAAGCGGCGGCAGCCGTGCCACCCAGTCTGCCCTATGACAAGACTGCGGACCTGGTGGATGTGGCCCAGACCGTACCCGGGGTAAAGCTGGATCTCCGGTACACCACGGACAACAATCTTTTCGGGGCGCCTCTGGTGCTGCGCCAGAACGCCCTGCTGGACCGGAGCGCCGCCCAGGCCCTGGCCAGGGTCCAGAACGGACTGCGGCCCTATGGATACGGCCTGGTGGTGTGGGAAGCCTACCGGTCCTGGCAGGATTTCAAACTGGCCACCCTGGCTTTGGGCAAGGACCATGCAGATATGCTTCCCAAGGCGGAAGAAGGGTATTCCCACAATTCCGGCCGGAGCATCGACGTGAGCCTGTACAGCCTGGACACGGGAGAAGAAGTACCCATGATCTCGGATTTTGACGAACCCTCCCCGGCCCAGTATGCCCAGTTTGCCGGAGGGACCCAGAAGCAGCGGTACCTGAGGGACCTGCTCCGGCAGCAGATGACCCTGCAGGGCTTTACGGCCAGCGATATGGAATGGTGGCATTTCGATTACGACGCCGGCAGCCGGTACCAGGTGCTGAACCAGTGAAAAGGAGCCGGCTGCGTTTCCTTTGGAAAAATTTGTCTGCAAATTTTATCCTTTTATGGTAAAATTAATAAGATATGAATCTATTTTTAGGAGGTTCAGACCATGAACGTTTATGACGAAATGAACAATCTTTGCAAAGCCATTAAGGAATCCCATGAATATAAAGTGCTGGTGGAAGCCAAAGGGAAACTGGCCTCGGATTCTTCTGCAGAATCCATGGTGAAGGATTTCCTGAAGCAGAAACAGGAACTGGAAATCGCCCAGTACCAGGGCCAGAAACCTGATGATGCCAAAGTGAAGAAAATGCAGGAACTGTACAACGTGCTCCAGCTGAACCCGGTGGCCGCAGAATACATCCAGGCCTACATCCGGTTCCAGATGATGTTCGGAGACCTGTCCAAGACCCTCAGTGATACGTTGAAGGAAGTTATGGACTGATGACCATGTCTGGTTTACTTTCTTTTCTGGAAGAACACCTGCCCGGGAAATTCCAGATCAATGCCCCTATGGAACAGTACACCACCTTCCGGGTAGGGGGGCCGGCGGACCTTCTGGTGGCACCGGAGACCCGGGAAGAGGTGTGCAGCCTCCTTCAGGAGATCCACCATCAGAACGTCCCGCTTACGGTAATCGGCAACGGATCCAACCTGCTGGTCCTGGACAAAGGCGTCCGGGGCTGTGTGGTGAAACTGGGCCGCAGCCTGAAGAAGCTGGCCATTGAAGGTACCACCATCCGGGTGGAAGCAGGGGTGCTTCTTTCCCGGCTGGCTTCGGCGGCGGCAGAAGGAGGACTGTCCGGCCTGGAATTCGCTTCCGGGATCCCCGGCAGCCTGGGGGGCGCCATTCTTATGAATGCCGGTGCCTACGGGGGCGAAATCGGCACCCTGGTCCGTACGGTGACTGTGGCGGATACCCAGGGCAGATGCCGGACCCTGGACCGGGAAGAAATGGACTTCCGGTACCGCCATTCTGTGGTGATGGAGACCGGGGACATCATTCTGGATGCCACCCTGGAACTGACCCGGGATGATCCGGAAGCTATCCGGCAGCGGATCAATGATCTGACCCAAAAACGGGTGAGTAAACAACCTTTGAATTTCCCCAGTGCGGGAAGCACTTTCAAGAGACCTCCAGGATATTTTGCAGCGGCACTGATCGACCAGGCAGGCCTTCGGGGCTACCGGGTAGGTGATGCCCAGGTATCAGAGAAACACACCGGTTTTGTGGTGAACCGGGGCCATGCCACGGCCACGGAGATCCTCCAGCTGATGGACGACGTGAAAGAACGGGTCCACGCCATGAGCGGCGTCTGGCTGGAGCCGGAAGTCCGGATCATCGGTGAGAAATAACCATCTGTTATACCCAGGAAACGCCTCCGCGACGCTTCCTTTGGATTTTATCCTGGAAGGAGTCAAGTAAAATTTTATGAATAAGGGGTATATTTTCGTCCTTGTAACCGCCTTTCTGTTTGGGACTATGGAAACGGCCCTGAAGTTTTTCGGGAACATGTTCCATCCCATCCAGATCACATTCCTCCGGTTCCTGATCGGGGGACTGGTGCTGATGCCCATGGCCTTCAGCGCCCTGAAGAAAAAGAACGTCCAGCTGAACGGACAGGATCTGAAATTCTTCCTGTTTTCCGGTTTCCTGGGGGTTGTGGTCAGCATGATCCTGTATCAGATGGCCATTGTCTACGGCAAGGCTTCGGTAAACGGGGTCATCTTCAGCTGCAACCCGGTGTTCGTGGTGCTGTTTGCCTATTTCCTGTTGGGTGAGCCCATTGACAAACTGACCGTCTTTTCCCTGATGGCCAGCTTTGCCGGGATCATCTGCATCGTAAACCCGGTGAACATGTCCGGCAGCCAGCTGAGCATCATCCTGATCCTGCTGTCTGCCCTGACTTTTGCCCTGTACGGCATCGCCGGACGGAAACACGCCCAACGCTACGGGGGCATTGCCATGACCAGCCTGAGTTTCATCTGCGGGTCTTTGGAAATGCTGGTCCTGATCGGGATCTCCACCTTTGAACCGGTGCGGAACCTGATGCTGTCCCTGGGACTGAAAGTCTTTACGGACATTCCCATTCTCAGCGGCCTTACCGCTGCCCACATCCCGCCTCTGGCCTACATCGCCGTAGGGGTGACGGGGCTGGGATACGCCAGCTATTTCCTGGCCATGGAATATACGGACCCTGCTACCGCGTCCCTGGCTTTTTACATCAAACCCATCCTCACCGCCTTTATGGCCTGGCTGGTGATTGATGAGCCCATTACGGTGAACATGATCGTGGGCATCGCCCTGATCCTGTTCGGTTCCTGCCTGTCCATTATTTCCAAACGGAAAAAGGCAGCCTGAAGAAAGGAAGAATCCATGAACTTCAAATTTGTCCACAACAACTTCAATGTGCTGGACCTTCAGAAATCCCTGGCTTTTTATAAGGAAGCCCTGGGCCTGGAAGAGACCCGGCGGATCGAAACCCCGGATTTCACCATTGTGTACCTGGGGGACCATCAGACCAGCCATCTGCTGGAACTGACCTGGCTGAAGGACCGGAAGGAACCCTACAACCTGGGGGACAATGAATTCCACCTGGCCTTTGAAACCGACGACTTTGCCGCCGCCCATGCCAAGCATGAAAAAATGGGCTGCATCTGTTTTGAAAACCCGGCTATGGGGATTTATTTCATCACCGATCCGGACAACTACTGGCTGGAAATCCTGCCGCCGAAAAAATAAAGGAGAACAATGATGGGGAGCTTTTTCAAGGAATTCAAAGACTTCGCCCTCCGGGGCAACGTGGTGGACATGGCCGTCGGTGTTATCATCGGGGGTGCTTTCGGGAAGATTGTCTCTTCCGTGGTCAACGACATTATCATGCCCCCTCTGGGGATCCTGATCGGGGGCGTGGATTTTTCTGACCTGTTCATCAATCTGTCCAGCAAAAAGGTGAATACCCTGGCGGAAGCCAAAGCCGCCAACCTGCCGGTGATCGCCTATGGCAGCTTCATCACCAATGTCATCGATTTCATCATCATGGCCTTTGTGATCTTCTGCCTGGTGTCCCTGATGAACCGGTTCAAGAAAGAAGAACCCAAAGCAGAACCCACCCTGTGTCCGTTCTGCAAAATGCCGGTGGATCCGGAAGCTACCCGCTGCCCTCATTGCACGTCTGAAATACCCAAGAAATAAGGAACCGGGCTGGTCAGGCTGCCATCGGCCGGGCCAGCCGGCTTTTTTGTGTTGAAAATTGCTACAGGAGGATGTTCCATGAACGTATTGGATGTACTGGAAGAACGGGGATACCTGAAACAGATGTCCCACCCGGATGAAATCAGAGAACTGCTGGGAAAGGAAAAGATCACTTTCTATATTGGCTTTGACCCTACTGCGGACAGCCTCCATGTTGGTCACTTCATCGCCCTGATGGTCATGGCCCATATGCAGCGGGCCGGCCACCGTCCCATTATCCTGCTGGGCGGGGGCACCGGTATGGTCGGAGACCCCAGCGGCAAGAATGAAATGCGGAAGATGCTTACCCCGGAATTCATCAACCACAATATCGAATGCTTCAAGAAACAGATCGGCCGGTTCATCGACCTGTCCGAAGGGAAGGCCATTGTAGCCAACAACGCCGACTGGCTGCTGAAGCTGAACTATGTGAACATGCTCCGGAGCGTAGGGGTCCATTTCTCCGTGAACCGGATGCTGGCCGCTGACTGCTACAAAACCCGTCTGGCCAGCGACAACGGGCTGACCTTCTTCGAAATGAACTACATGATCATGCAGGCCTATGACTTCTATACCCTGCACAAGAAATACAACTGCGTCATGGAACTGGGCGGGGACGACCAGTGGTCCAACATGATCGCCGGGGTGGAATTGATCCGCCGGAAGGACCGCCAGCCTGCCTACTGCATGACCAACACTCTTCTGACCAACAGCCAGGGCCAGAAAATGGGCAAGACCGTAGGCGGCGCTGTGTGGCTGGATCCGGAGAAATTCTCTCCTTACGATTTCTACCAGTACTGGCGGAATATCGACGATGCGGATGTGGAAAAATGCCTGGCGCTGCTGACTTTCCTGCCCATGGATGAAGTCCGGCGGCTGGGGGCTCTCCAGGGTGCGGAAATCAACGAAGCCAAGAAGGTATTGGCCTACGAGGTGACCAAGATCGTCCATGGGGAAGCAGAAGCGGAAAAGGCGAAAAACGCCACGGAAGCGTTGTTCGGTTCTGGCAGCAACATGGACAATGTGCCTACCATCACCGTCCGGAAGGACGAATGGGGCTGCCGTCTGCTGGATCTCCTGGCAGAAAACAAGGTGATCGCCACCAAGAGCGAAGGCCGCCGGCTGATGCAGCAGAACGGCCTGTCCATCGAAGATGCCAAGATCACCGACGTGGACACCGTTGTGGACGACACTCTGTTCGACGGCAAAGAAAGCCTGCTGCTCCGGAAGGGGAAGAAGAAGTACTACCGGTTGGTAAGGGGATAAAAAAATGGGGCTGTTGCGTGAGCAACAGCCCTGTCAACGGTCAGCTGACAAAAAAGGAGTACTGCACGCTCATGTGCAGTACTCCTTTTTCATCTAAGTTCCTTCTTCGCGATTTTCCCCGTTGCCAGGTGGGGCATGGCTTCCAGCTGGCGGAATACCCGGGGGACTTTGTAGATGGCCAGATTCTGCTGCAGGTATTTTTTCAGGGCCCTGGGGTCCACGGTTTCCCCTTCCCGGACCGTGTAGAAGCAGCATCCGGCCTGGCCCCGGAGCTTGTCCGGGATGCCGATGACCGCCGCTTCGTCGATGCCCGGGTAGGCATAGACCAGTTCTTCGATTTCCCGGGGATAGATGTTTTCCCCCATGCTGATGATCATGTCCTTCAGACGGTCCACGATCCGCAGGTATCCGTCCTGATCTTCCACCACCACATCGCCTGTGTGGAGCCATCCGTCCACCAGGGCATCTGCCGTGGCTTCCGGCAGATGCCAGTAGCCCAGCATCACATTGGGTCCTTTGACCAGCAGTTCGCCCCGGCTGCCCTGGGGCATTTCCCGTCCCTCCGGATCCACCACCTTCACCTGGATCTCCGGCAGGGGCAGGCCAATGGTGCCGCTTTTCACCTTCTCCGGGGGATTGACGGACACCACCGGCGAAGCTTCCGAAAGGCCGTATCCTTCAATGATGGGCTGATGGTACCGGGCTTCAAAAGCCTGGAGAAGGGAAAGCGGCATGGCGGTGCCTCCCACCACGGTGTACCGGACGGAGGTCAGGTCCTCCGGCTGTCCCCGGCGGATGAGCAGGGAACAGAGGGAAGGCACCAGGTACAGCACCGTCAGCTGCTGGTCCCGGATGAAATGGACAATGTCCTTCAGGTTCACGCTGTCATACAGGAAGAGGGAGGCTCCCACCAGCAGTGGATTGATCAAGGCGGTGATCAGGCAGAAACAGTGGTACAGGGGCAGCACCGCCAGCACCCGGTCCTCTGGGGTGATGCGGAGGATTTCCTGGAACTGGCGGGCGTTGCAGGTCACATTGGCGTGGGACAGCAGAGCCCCTTTGGGCCGGCCGGTGGTGCCGGAAGTATAGATGATGAGGAAAGGCTCCTGGTCCGTGAAGGTTTCCGAAAGAGACGGCGCTTCCGGGGCCGGGCTGTCCAGATACCCGTCCAGAGGCAGCTGGCGGATGGATCCCTCCAGATCCGCCGTGGCTTCCAGGGCGTTCCAGGCAAAAGGATTACCGGTATAGAGCAGTAAACTGGACTCAGAATCCCGGAGGATGAATCCCACTTCCCGCTGGCTCAGCTGGCTGTTGATGGGTACGGCAATGGCGCCCAGGGAAGCCAGGGCCAGATAAGCAACGATATAGTGGACGGTTTTCCGGGAAAAAATGGCAACACGGGTCTGCTGCCGGATCCCCTGGGCATACAGGGCATTCCGGCATTGACGGACCAGAGTACGGAGATCCAGGTAGGTATAGGAACGGCCCTGGTCAAAGACCGCCAGCCGGTCCGGTTCACCAAAGGACAACAGATGGTGGACGAGCATGGTAAGGCCTCCTTTTATCAGATTCCTCTTTCTATTGTACCGTGAAAAAAGAAAATAGGGAAGAGTGAAGAGGGAGGCCGGGATGGGGTTGTTGCACGTTCTGTGCAACAACCCCCTAGTCGTAGAGACGCATAGCGGCTTAAGTCTGGAGCCTGAAGGCTGGAGCCAAATGTTGAATTTGCAGGCAAATTTTTGAATATGCTGCAAAAACTGGTTGCCGCATACCGCAGGCAGCAGTCCCTTTTTCTTTCCCTTTCCTTCATGGTATAATGAGGAAAAAGTCATGCTAATCACTTAGCTTGACAGGAGGGAGGGGACCATGGAGCAATTTTTACAGGAAATGACAGAGCTCCTGCCGTTCCTGCAGGAACCCCGGTTTGGCATTCCTCTGCCTGTATTGTATCTGATCATAATGATCGGGGTGATCCTGTGGGGTGGGTCCCTCCGGGAACGGATCTTCCAGCTGGGGGCCCGGGAGGCGGTGGGCTGGAGCATCTGGGTGTGGCTGGTCTGGCTGACCATCCGGCTGCTGCGGCTGACCCTGATTACCGGCTGGGCTGCCCTGGCCCGCCTGCTCTGGTACGGCTATTATCCCTGCATGGGGCTGCTGGCTTTTCTGGTGGTCTGGATCAGCTATGCCAGCAACCGGAGACCGGAAGACAGGGCTCTTCCCCGCTGGCTCCAGGGCCTGCTGCTTGTTGACCTTCTTTTAGCCGGGCTGGCCCTGACCAATGACTGGCATCAGCTGGTGTTCCAGATCCAGCCCAGTACCAATCCCCACCAGGATATCTATACCTATGGCTTTGTGTATTACCTGATCCTGTTCAGTTATCTGGCCCAGCTGCTTCTGGCCAATGGGTGGCTGTGCTGGAGGGCTTTCCGGGAAAAAATCAGTCTGGAGAGGCTGTGGCAGCCCTTTACGGTCATCCTGCTGTACGGAGGATACATTGCCGGCTATATCCTGCGGGTTTCCTGGATCTTCCGGAGTGAACTGGTCCTGTGGACGGCATTTTTCGGTTTCCTCTGGATGGAAGCCCTGCTCCGGTCCCGGCTGCTGCCGGGGAACAGCCAGTATCGGGACTGCTTTCTCCATTCCCGCCTGGGGCTGACCATCCTGGACCGGCAGGGACGGACGGTGTACCAGTGCCAACAATTGCCCGTCCCTCCGGACGGAGACTGGCAGCGGAGGACCATGCCCATTTCCGGGGGACAGGTGGTATGGTACCAGGACATGGGCGAACTGCGCCAAAAAAAGAAAAAACTGGAACTGACGGCCCAGACCCTGCAGCGGGTCTACCGGCTGCGGCGGAACTGGGAAAAGATCCGGCGGGAACGGATCCATCAGCAGACCCGGCAACGGATTTATGAGGAAGTGGAGGGCATACTCCAGAGCAAAGGGCCCCTTTTCCTGCAGTATGCCCGGGCCCTGGAGCAGGCCCAACCAGGAGAGGGCATCCGGCAGATGGTGGCACGGCTCAATGTGCTGGCTTGTTATTTGAAGAAAGAATGTGTCCTGCTGCTCCGGGGACGGGAAGACAACAGCCTGCCGGTCCGGGAACTGCAGCTGGCGGTCCGGGAACTCTGCCATTACCTGGAACGGACCGGACTGAAGACGCTGGTGGACGATCGTCTGGAGGGGCAGCTGCCGGTGACAACGTCCCTGGCTTTCTTCCAGCTGCTGGAGGAGGCTTCGGAAGAGGCGGTGCGCCAGGGGGAAAGTTCCCAGATCTGCTGCTTCAAAGAAAGTGAGAAGGGATGGGAGCTGTCCCTGCTCTGGGATCCCCGGCCCTGGGTCCGGGAATTTGTGGCGCAGCATCAATCTCGTTATGGCAGGGGCCTGTTCTGCCGGGAACTGGAATACGGGAGCAGTCTGGTTCTTCAGCACCAGAAGGGGGACGGATCATGGTAGATTTTGTAAAGCTGGGACCTCTGTTCCACCGGGTGCTGGTGCTGCTGGGCTTTGTGGGGCTGATGAGCCAGAGCCTCCTGATCTATTTCCTCCAGCCCCTTCCCCGGTTCCGGTTTCGCCGCCGGAAAGCGCTGGAAGGGGTGATCCTGGTCCTCCTGATCCTCCTGGAAAGCGATCTGATCCAGGATATCCAGCTGGGTCGGGAAGAGCCCTATGGTACGGGGTTCCGTCTGGTCCTTGGCGGCAGTCTCCTGGTGCTGGCCCTGTGGCAGCAGGGAGATTCAATCAGGTGTCTGTCCCTGTGCCTGGCCGGAATGGCGATCCTGCCCTTTTTCGACGGGAGCTATCCCTGGGAGATGGGCCTGGCCCTGGGGCTTTTTCTGGTGCGGTCCCTGGATCTCCTGCCGGAAACCATCCAGGAAAAACGGATGCAGATCACGGAGTATTCCATCCAGGAAGCCATTGATTCTTTAGAGGAAGGGGTCCTGATCTCGCTGGCTAGCGGCGAACCGGTGCTGATGAACCGGGCCCTGTTCCGGTATACGGAAAGTGTCCTGGGGGTGGGGATCCGGAACGGCAATATGCTGTGGCACCTGCTCCAGGAAGTCCGCAGGCCCGGGCTGCATCGGGAAAACCAGGGCAGAGGGCTGCTTTTCCGGCTGCCGGACGGCCGCTGGCTGCTGTTCCAGCGGGTCAAGATCTATTTCCAGGGGCAGTCCCACTGGCAGCTGACTGCCAGTGATGTCACGGAACTCCAGCGGCTGAACCAGTCCCTGGACCAGCAGAACCGGCAGCTGCAGCAGAAAAATGCTGAGCTGAAGGAACTGCTCCAGCATGTCCAGGAAATCCAGAGCCGGGAAACCCTCCGGGAAATCCGGATCCGGATCCATGATCTGATGGGGATGCGGATCAGCCTGCTCCAGCAGGTGCTGAACAACAGGGATTTCGCCGATTACCAGCGAATCATGCCCCTTTTGGTCAACATGCTTTCTGATGTGCGGCAGGAAATCCGGGTGAAACCCCAGGTGCGGCTGGCTGAACTGGTTTCTGTGTACCGGAAGCTGGGGGTACTGGTCACCGTGCGGGGAAATCTGCCGGAGGAGGAATGGAAAGGGGAACTGTATGTGCAGATCATCCGGGAAGCCCTGACCAATGCCGTCTGCCATGGGCGGGCCAGCCAGGTGGCTCTGGTCCTGGACGAAGAAAACCTTCTGATCCAGGACAATGGACTGGGCTGCACCGGACCCGTCCAGGCAGGAGGCGGGCTTACCGGGATCCGGGAAAAAGTGGAAAGCCGGGGCGGGAAACTGGACGTTTCCGGGACCCCTCATTTTATACTGAAAATCCGTTTTGGGATGGAAGAAAAGGAAGGGACGAACGATGATCCGTATTCTGCTGGTGGATGACCAGAAAATCCTGCTGGATGGGCTGGCCAGGCTGCTGGAACCGTATGAAGACCTGGAGGTGGTGGGGCAGCTGCCCTTTTCGGAAATGGTGGAAACAGCCTGCGTCCGGCTGAAGCCCCATGTGGTACTGATGGATATCTGCATGGAAGGGAAGACCAGCGGGATCGAATGTACCCGGAAGATCAAAAAGCATTTTCCCCAGATCAAAGTCATCATCATGACCGGTTTCCAGGATGTGCATTTTGTGGAACTGGCCCAGGAGGCGGGGGCGGACAGTTTCATCTACAAAGAAAGTGCTGCAGACCAGTTCGTGGACTGCATCCACCGTACCATGGAGGGGGAGCATCTGTTCCCGGATGTACAGGAACGGACCACCTTTGGATTTTACAACGCCACCCTGACCCAGCGGGAAATCCAGATCCTGCACCTGGTCTGCCAGAACCTGAGCTATCAGGAAATCGCCGACCGGCTGCAGCTGACCCGCCGGACCGTCAGCTTCCACATCAGCAACATGCTCAGCAAAACCGGCCACAAAAGCCTGGTGGGACTGGCTGTGGAAGCGGCAGAGAAAGGGTATGCGGGGAGGGAGTAGGTCTGTTGCTGGGGCAACAGACCCTGTCAGCAGTCAACTGTCAACTGCCGAAGGAAGCCAGTAAACTGGCTTTGAACAAGGGCAACAATTGGATAAATCGTACCTGTAGGGGCAGCAGGCCCGGCTGCCCGCCAAATCAGAAGTTGACCATGTGTTCTGCGGGGCGCCGGGCCTGCGCCTCCTACGGTTTATGCTGTTTAAAAATCAATTTGAAAATTGATTTCTATCGGCCGCTGACCGCTGACCGTTGACAGCTGACAAAATGGAGGGGTGTTGTACTTTTTGTGCAAAACCCCTCCATTTTTCTCAACCCTGTACTTTAGTACAGTGCGGAAATCTCCTGCTTCCGGTATACTGGAGACAGGAGGTGAAGACAATGAAGATACAGAATGATTTCAGAAAATTCTTTCGTATTGTGGGGATCCTGGCGCTTGCGGTCCTGGCCCCTTTGGGGCGGGGGCTGGCGGCTGAGAAGGAAAAGGTGATCCTGGATACGGATATGGTGGAACTGCTGGATGACGGGGTGGCCATGATGATGCTGGCCCAGGCCCCCAACATCCAGTTGGAAGGGGTGACCATCGTCTTTGGGAACACCTGGGTGGAAACCGGGACCGCAGCGGCCATCCGTCAGTTGGAAGGGATGGGACGGAAGGATATCCCGGTGTTTATGGGGGTGAATGAACCCACCCGGAAAGACCGGTTTGCCCATATGGCGGAAGAAAAACGCCTGTACGGACAGAATTTCGACAGCCATAAAGGAGCCGCCGGCTATCCCCGTCCGGCTTCCTGGCAGCAGGTATACCGGGAACGGTACCACCGGGAACCGGAACTGCAGCCCCGGAAGGAGGCGGCAGCCGATTTCATTGTCCGGACCATCCGGAAGAATCCTGGAGAGGTGACCCTGGTGGCCATTGGAAGTGGAGCCAACCTGGCGGCAGCCCTGGACCGGGATCCGTCCATTGCCGGAAAGGTGAAACGGGTGGTGTACATGGCCGGAGCCTTCATGGTGGAAGGCAATGTGATGCCCCACGGAGAATTCAATGTATGGATCGATCCGGAATCGGCCCGGAAAGTGTACCGGGCACCCTGGACGGAACAGGTGTTCCTGCCGCTGGATGTATGCAATACGGCCAAACTGAGCCGGCAGGAATATCAGGTGCTTACGGGGAAAATCACCCAGCCCTGGGCCCGTGCCATGTGGAAGGATTACTGGGCAGGGCCTCTGTTCCAGCAGGATCCGGGCTTTTCCAGCTATATCTGGGATGTGCTGGCCGCTGCCGTGGTCATCGATCCCCTGGTGATCACCCGGGAAGAAACCCTGCCGGTGGATGTGAATGACCAGTACGGACCGGGCTATGGAGATACGCTGGCTTACCGGGGCTTTGGACCGGAAGGTACCCAGAAGGCCCGGATCGTCTTTGCCGTGGATCAGGACCGGCTGTGGCCCATGGTGGAAAAAGTATTTGACCGGCTGTAAAAAAGAGAGGAGAAAACCATGCTCAACCGCAAGAAATTCCTGCGGGCCGGCGCTTCTGCCGCCCTCTTTGCCCTTCTGCTGCCTCTCCAGGCCTGGGCCCAGGTGGTGCTGCTCCACACCAACGACATCCATTGCGGGGTGGACAGGAACCTGACCCTGGCCCGGGTGGCGGCTTATAAAAAGAAACAGAAAGCCCTGAATCCCCAGACCCTGCTCCTGGACGCCGGAGATGCCATCCAGGGGGAACCCCTGGGGAAACTCACCGACGGACGGGCCATGGTCCGGATCCTGAATGGGGCGGGCTATGATTTTGCCATTCCCGGCAACCATGAATTCGATTACGGCATGGACAACTTCCTGTCCCTGGCCAAAAAACTGGACTGCGGGTACACCAGCTGCAACTTCGTCCGGCTGGATACCGGGAAACCCGTCCTGGCCCCCTACCGGATCTTTCCCTTCAAAGAACGGAAGGTGGCGCTTATCGGGGTCACCACCCCCGGTACCCTGGTGTCGTCCACGCCCCGGTTCTTCCAGGACGGAAAAGGCCATTTTATCTATGGATTCTGTGAGGACAAAGCAGGGGTGAAGCTTTACAGACAGGTCCAGGATACGGTGGAGGAAGCACGGGAACAAGGGGCGGATACGGTGATCCTGGTGGCGCATCTGGGCAGTGACGGTTCCATCCCCGTATGGAGCAGCCGGGCACTCCTGGCCCATGTAACCGGCGTGGACGGGCTCATCGACGGCCATTCTCACGAACAGTACGAAGTGTTCTATCCGGACCGGAACGGGAAAATGATCCCGGTGGCCCAGACCGGCACCAAACTCCAAAGTCTGGGGCGTATGGTCATCGAAGATGACGGTACCATCCGGGGCGAACTGGTCCGGGAGCTGATGGAGCCGGATCCCCAGGTGGAGAAACTGGTCCGGAAAGAAATGGCCAAAGTGGACCGGGCCCTGTCCCAGAAGGTGGGAGAATCCTCTGTGGAACTGGTGGATTCCCTGGAGGGCCAGCGGGCTGTGCGCCAGAAGGAAACCAATCTGGGGGATTTTGCCGCAGATGCTTTCCGGACCTGTTTCAAGGCGGATGCGGCCCTGATCAACGGGGGCTCCTTCCGGTCCGGTCTGCCCCGGGGCGCCTGGACCCGGAAGACCCTTCTGACCCTGTTCCCCTTTGGGAACCAGGCGGTGCTCCGGAGTATTTCCGGCCAGCAGCTGCTGGATGCCCTGGAACTGAGCGTATCCCATGCGCCGGAAGAAAACGGCGGGTTCCTCCAGGTATCCGGGCTGACCTTTGTCTACGATCCGGCCATCCCCTCACCGATGAAACTGGATGACCAGGGAAATTTCGCCCGGGTGGAAGGGGAACGGAGGGTCCGCCAGGTGATGATCGGCGGCAAACCCCTGGATCCGGCGGAAGACTATCTGGTGGCCGGGACCAGCTACATCCTCAGCGACGGGGGCAACGGCTATACCATGTTCCGGGACACCACCCTGGTAGCGGAACCGGGCCTGTCCGACGTGGAAATCCTGGCTGATTACGTCCAGAAACAGGGCGTCAGCGAAGCCTATCGGAAGCCGGAAGGACAGGGACGGATTCAAGTAAATAGGAAATAAGAAGTCAGACCCGGCCCTTAAGGGGCTGGGTCTGACTTCTTTTTTACCAAAACCTGTACTTTAGTACAGTGTGTTCCTTCTGAAAATTCTGTACAATAAAAGCAGAAAGAGAACGAACGGATATCTGGAGAAAGGAGCATACTATGAAAAAGACATGGAAACAAATTCTGTTGGGAGCATTGACCCTGTGTGTCCTGGCATCCGGCTGCGGTGGGGGAAACGGGGGCGGAGGAACCCCTGAAGACCCCAACGCCGACCTGCCGGTGCGGAAGAAAATCAGCACCCCGGTGGCATCCAGTTTTAAAGTAGACGGCCGGACGGTGAACATCTATGAATATACCGGGCTGACCTTCAAGGACCAGATCCTGTGGACGGACACCCTGGCGGTGGACGGGGACCGGATTTACTTCTTCGGCTTCGACAACAAGGACGAAACATACCGGACCAAACTCCGGTCTGTCAGTTTCAAGGATGAGACGCTCAGTGACCTGAAGGTGCTGGATGAACGGGCCTACTGGCGGGACAAACTGGTGGTATCCAACGGAACTGTCTATGACTGGCACAAACAAGGGGATTATAAAAGTCGTGAAAAGAAAAATGAAGCTTCCTATTGGCATTATTACGACGGAAAGACCATGGTGCCCACCGATTTCACCGGCACGACTCTGATTCCCATCGATCAGGGGAAGGATGTGGTCTTTACCCAAAAATGGGACTACTGGACCGGGATCCTGGACAAAGGGACCCTTACCAAGGGGAAGGAACTCCTTACCGTAGAGGCGATAAGGAAGGCTGGACTGAACATCAAGAAACAATGGGCGGACAAGGACGGATTATACCTGATGGGGTATATGAAAAACGACAAGGGTGAAAATCAAAATGTGGTCCGGCAGTACAGTCTGCAGGACGGACAGCTGATCCAGTCCTTTGAGGGACCTCTTACCAAAGAAGGCCGTGGGTACGTGGTCACCGAGCACCGGGTGGTGCTGGGACAAGAAGGCGGCATCTACTGGATTTACCGCAAGAAGGATGGAAAGCTGTTGGGGAAATTCAAGACAGAACCCAAACTGACCATGGAAATCCTCACCCCCATGAAAAACGATTCCATCCTGATCTACCGCCGGATCAGCCGGGAGAAAGGCGAAGCCAAACTGTACCGGATGGATCTGTAGGGGAGAAAAGAGGGAAGAGTGTAGAAGATATGGAAAATAGGAACGGATTGAAGAAAGAGAGGTAAATTATGGGACTGATCAAAGCAGGGATGGGCGCTGTAGGCGGCGTGCTGGCCGATCAATGGAAAGAGTTTTTCTACTGCCAGATGGCACCGGACATCCTGATGATGAAAGGCCAGAAACGGACCGGGAGCCGGAGCTCCAACCAGGGCGACGACAACATCATCAGCAACGGATCCCGGATCGCTGTGAACAACGGCCAGTGCATGATGATAGTGGAAAACGGCAAGGTGGTGGATCTGTGTGCAGAACCGGGGGAATACACCTACGACAAAAGCACCGAACCGTCCATCTTTACCGGAGACCTGAAAGACAATGTGAAGGAAATCTTCAAACAGATGGGGAAACGGTTCACCTTCGGCGGGGATACCGGTAAGGATCAGCGGGTATACTATTTCAATACCAAGGAACTGATCGGGAACAAATACGGGACTCCCAGCGAAATCCCCTTCAAGGTGAAGGATGACACCACTGGCCAGGTGCTGACCATCCTGCTCCGGTGCTTCGGAGAATACAGCTACCGGATCACGGACCCCATCCTGTTCTATACCCACGTGGCCGGGAACGATTTCGACGAATACCGCAGGGAAACCCTGGACAGCCAGATGAAAAGCGAACTGCTCATGGCCCTGGCACCGGCTTTTGCCCAGCTCAGCGCTCAGCGGATCGACTACACGGAAATCATGGCCCATACCTTTGAACTGGCGGAAGCCCTCAACGATGTCCTGAGCAAAAAATGGCGGGACCTCCGGGGTATTGAAATCGTTTCCTTCGGGATCAGCAATATCAAAGCCAATGAAGCGGATGAAGAAAAGATCCAGAAGGTCCAGATGGGCATGACCATGGGCAGCGATCCCCGGATAGCCATGGGGGCCGTGGTGGATTCCAGCACCGATTCCATGAGGATAGCGGCAGGAAACCAGAACGCCGGAGCCGCCTTCGGGTTCATGGGCATGAATATGGCAGGGAATGCCGGGGCGAACATGTTCCAGGCCCTGGCAGGCCAGGCGGCGGCCCAGCAGCCGGCCCCACCGCCGGCAGAAGCACCACGTCAGCCCAATGGGTTTGCCCCAGGAGCGGCGGCTCCCAATAGCTGGGACTGCAGCTGCGGCCAGAAGGGCAATACCGGGAAGTTCTGCATGGCCTGCGGCGCCAAAAAGGCGGAACCGGCAGGGACCTGGGACTGCGCCTGCGGCCACAAAGGGAATACCGGGAAGTTCTGTATGGAATGCGGCGCTCCCAAACCGGAAGCCCAGCCCCAGGGATGGACCTGCCCCGGCTGCGGCACGGTGAACCAGGGAAAATTCTGCATGAACTGCGGAGCCAAAAAACCGGAGGATGCACCGCTGTACCGCTGTGACAAATGCGGCTGGCAGCCCCCCGATCCCCATCATCCCCCGAAATTCTGCCCCCAGTGCGGAGATCCTTTTGACGACAACGACAAGACCTGAAACAGGAGGTGAGTGAAAATGACCGATACCTCTGTTGCCTACAAGTGTCCCAACTGCGGCGGGCCCCTGGAATTCCAGCCGGGGGCAAGCCAGGTGGTCTGCCCCTACTGCGATACCAAACTGGACGTGGCACAGATGGAAGCCCTCTTTGCCCGGCAGCAGGAACGGGCGGCAGCGGCCCAGGAGGCCAAAGAAGAACGCTGGAATACGGAAATGGCGGGCAAGGAATGGAGCACGGAAGAAGCTGCCATCCTGAAAGCCTTCACCTGTTCCGCCTGCGGGGCGGAAATCGTCTGTGACGAAAACACCCTGGCTACCGAATGCTGCTACTGCGGGAATCCCACCATGCTTCCCAACCGGTTCAGCGGCATGCTGAAGCCGGATTACGTGATCCCCTTCCAAAAGACCAAAGAAGATGCAGTGGCGGCCCTGAAGGAATTCTACAAGGGCAAGCGCCTGCTGCCGGCGGCCTTTACGGCCAACAACCGGATCCAGGACATCCAGCCCATGTACGTGCCCTTCTGGCTCTTTGATTCCAAGATCCATGCCAGTGCCGACTTCCAGGGGGAAGACGACAATGTGATGGAAACCAGCGATGAGATCATTACGGAAACCCGGGTGTTCCAGTGCATCCGCAGCGGCCGGATGAGTTTCCACAAGATTCCGGTGGATGGGTCCAGCAAAATGGACGATACCTACATGGAAAGCATCGAACCCTTCGATTATTCCCAGATGGTGCCCTTCAGCCCGGCCTATCTCACCGGTTTCCTGGCGGATAAATACGATGTGGATGCGGAAGCTTCCGTGCCCCGGGCCGATGAACGGGTGGAACGGTCCGCCGTAGGGGTGCTGGAAGAAACCGTCAAGGCCAGGGGCTATGACCGGACCATCCTCAAGGACAGCGTGGTCCGGAAGGAAGAAGACCAGGTGGCCTATGCCCTGGCTCCGGTGTGGATCCTGACCACCCGGTATCAGGACAAACCCTACACCTTTATGATGAACGGACAGACCGGGAAGATGGTGGGGACACTGCCCTATGACAACCAGAAATCCCTGATGATCATGGGGGCTGTGGCGGCCATCCTCACACCGGCGCTGTATTTTGTGGCAAAGATGTTTCTGACGTAAGGAGGTCATCATGAAGAAGTTACTGCGCATCCTGGCACTCCTGGTGCTTCTGGTGGGCATGGCCGTTTCCGCATCGGCAGCCTCTGCCCTGGTGCTGGATCAGGCTGATCTCCTGCGGCCCCAGGAAGAGAAAGTCCTCCAGCAGTCCCTGGACCAGGTGAACCAGAAATATCAGGTACGGCTGGCGGTGGTCACGGTGAAAAGCACCGGAGGCGTAAAAACCGGAGAGTTCGCCAATGTACTGCTGGACAAGATCAAAGACAGCAGGCTCAAGGGGAATATGGTACTGCTCCTGTCCATGAAGGAACGGGACTGGTACATTTCCACCGACAACGGCATGCGGAAAATGATCACCGACAAAGCCGGCATCAAGGCCCTCAGCGGAAAATTCCTGCCGGCCCTGAAAAAGAACAACTATCCGAAAGCCTTCGGCCAGTTTGCCAAAGGGACGGATGAACTGCTGGCCTACTACCAGAAAGAAGGCAAACCCTATGATCCGGCCGACGCCTTCAATCCCCTGGCCCTGGCCATTGGGGCGGCGGTGTCCCTGGGCATCGGATTCCTGGTGCGCCGGATCCTCATCGGCCAGATGAACAATGTGATGCCGGCTCTGGAAGCCGGGGTCTATCTGGACCGGGACAGCTTCCAGCTGGAAGAAAATGCGGACAACTACCTGTACATGACGGTCCATCGTAAGCCGAAGAAGAGCCGCGAAAACGCCAAGGCCGACAGTACCGATGAGGATCATGGGGGCGGCGGCGGAAAGTTCTGAAAAGGAGGAGCCATGGAAAGAAAGGACATTTGGAGGCCGCTGGCCTGTCTGTGCCTCATGGCTTTTCTTACTGGTCTGCCGGTCCTGGCAGGAGCTTCCAGCGGAGAAGGAATCTATGGCCGGGAACTGGACACCCTGTATGATATGATCCAGGGAGGCAGAGACCCTGACTCTTATGGAGAGGACCGGGAGGACCTGGTGGCTGTCTGGGAGGGAATCCGGGAACTGTCCCCGGCCCAGGGGCTGGAACAGGTGAAGTACCAGCTGCTGGACTGCAACGGGAACGGGGAGCCGGAACTGCTGACGGGCCAGGACAACAGGATCACCAACCTGTTCACCCTCCGGGAGGGCCGGCCCCACCGGGTGTTCAGCGGCTGGTACCGGGACGCCTGGTATTATCTGGGAAACGGGCGGTTCCTGAACCAGGGAGCCGGAGGCGCGGGGCTTTCCATCCTGGGCGAGTACCATCTCGACGGGGACGGGAACCTGGTGTGCGAAAGCTGTACCTTCACCAACTGGGACCCGGTTGAGGAGAAGGAGGAAGTGTACTGGAACAACCATGGAGTCCCGGACAGAGCCCTGTCGAAGAAACAGGCCATGACACCGGGGCAGTTCTTCGAACTTCAGAAAGAACGGATGGGCAAGGTGGAAACGCTGTCCTGGCAGTCCCTGGCCTGGTGGGGCAAAGGGAGCGTGGAATTTTCCCTGATTCAGCCCGGCGAGTTCAGAGAACCCCTGCTGGCGGTGATTCCCAGAGAGACCCTGGAAGATGTGCACCTGCTCACCCTCCAGGTGGCAGAGGTCAGTGACAGCGGTCAGGTGACCTGGCAGGTGGAAACGGATGAACCATTGGGGAACCTGGAACCGGGTACCCGATACAACTACCCCATAAATCTGGAAGGGACGGCCCGGGCCACCGGCCTGTCCTATTACGACCGGAAGGGGTATCATCGGAAGATCCTCCAGCTCAGCGGAGAAGACGGCAGCCTGGTGGTGCGGGAGGAATAGGGAGGTGACAGTTGATGAAACGGATCGGTAAATTATGGACGGACCTGATACGGGCTCTGCTGCTGTGTCTGGTCCTGGTTCTGGGGTTGACGGCCGGGGGTTTTGCTGCTCCCCGGAAAACCGTCCTGGTCCACAATGTACAGGAAATGATGGAGGCCCTGGATGACCATACGGAAGTCATCCTGGCACCAGGCCGCTACAACCTGTCCACCTGGCTGGCCAGCACCGCTGCGGAGCAGGTGATCCACAGATTCCCATGGAATCCCCTCAGCCCTCCAGGCTTGTATATGGCCTATGAGGACCTGGAGCTGGCCGGATTCCAGGATCTCACCATCCGGGGCCAGGATACGGAGAAGATCACGGCAGAAATCGTAACAGAGGATCCCTATACTCCGGTGCTGCATTTCCGGAACTGTCAGAACTTCCGGCTGGCCCATCTCCGGGTCGGCCATTCCCTGCAGGCTGGCCGCTGCAGCGGAGCCGTACTGAAACTGGATCTGGTGCAGGACGCAAGGCTGGAAAATCTGGACCTGTACGGGTGCGGGACCTATGGGTACGAAGCCCTGGGCTGTGAAAGCGTTACCCTCCGGGACAGTGTGATCCGCAGCTGCACCTATGGCCTGATCAATGCCATCGAGTGCAGGGATATGAAGATCATCCAGACCCTGTTCAAAGACACCAGCACCAATCTCCCCCTTTTCGCCGTGGCCCAGTCCCGGCTGGAACTGATCGACTGTACCTTCAAGAATGTCCAGGGAAGGATCAATGATATGGACCTGGCAGGAGGAACCGTGAGCCAGATGGTTGAAAGGTAAAGAGAGCCGAAGAAGGGAGGGGGAACAATGGATGGATCCATTAAAAAACGTGCCGCCTGGGGACTGCTCGTTCTGTTGTTGGGAGCAGCTCCGGCTCTGGCCTGTGAACGGGACCTTCCCCACAGACATGAGTGGCCCGGCGGTGTCTCTGAACCCCGGCCCCTGGCCCCCGGTGCTCTTCGGTACCAGCTCCAGATCCTTCTGGCCAACCGGGAACAGTGGGACCGGGTCCCCAGATGGGAGGGCATGGTGAACCTTGCGGTGCTGGATATGGACTGGAACGGGCAGCTGGAAATCCTGGTCAATGCCGAAGGAGAGGGCAGGGAACAGGGCTATGAGGTACAGCCAGAGACCGGGAAACTGAAGAAAATCCCCGAACAGCAGTTGTACAGATCCCTGAACAATCTCCTGAGAGCTCCGGCCTGGTTCACCATCATGCCGGAAAAGCGGCAGGACTGGCTGCAAAAAGACCCCGCCCAGGTCATCCATATGCTGCGGGACAGCTATGAGAACTATGCGGGGCTCAAAGAAGGGTTTGGTTAAAAATACGCTGTCACGCTGGTCCCCAGGACCCACTCCCGGAAATCCCGGGTGAAGGGTCCTGTTTTTTTGTTCTGGAGCCGGAATCCTTCCAGGGCCCAGACCAGGCCGGGGACTACCACATAATCCATCCGGATGCCCCAGCCCCGGAACCCCTGACGCTGGAAAAATCCCGTATCCCCGTCCATGGTATGGTACAGGATGCTGGACTGGGGCTGGTCATAGTACCGGAGCCAGGTTTCCCAGGTGCCGCCCTTCCGTTCATCCAGTTCCCCATAGGTCACCGCAGCCACAAAGCCGGTTTTCTTTTCCTGGTATCCATCCTGTCCATGGGAGCCTTTGGACCCCAGCAGTTCCAGGTCGAAGAGCCATCGGTCCCGGGGCTGGTATTCCAAACGAGTGGTCCAGATCTGCTGCCGGTCAAAGCCTTTGCCGCTGGATTCCGGTTCCAGACCAAAAGCCTGGAGAGCGGGCAGGCTGGCAGGCTGGTCCTGGCGGTTGCGGAAATCCAGGAAGGCGGACCGGAAGTTCAGTTTTCGCCATTGTTTTTCTCCCTGGATGAACCAGCCGGTTTTCCGATGGAGGTTGTCGTCTCCGGTGGTCTGGCCCGCAAACAATGTGGTCCGTCCGGCGGGGTCCGTCTTTTTCCCAAAGCTGGTGCGGATCCCGTCCACCCGTTTGTCGATCACGTTCCCATCCATGAGATACAGGTTGAACCGGCCCAGCTCCCATTTGGTGTGGTCATTTTCGTGCTGGAGATAAGCACGAGAGAGGGAGGGGTGATGGTCCTGGGTATGGTCCTTGTCGTTCCGTTTGTCTTCGATCATGAATTTCAGCTGGGTCTCCTGGCTGGTGTGGACCACCGGGAACAGCCGCAGCCGCCGCTGGAGCAGGAATACATCCTGGTCCCTCCGGGGCCAGCGGCTTTTTTTCAGGTTGGCGGGGGTCCGGGCGGCAAACCGGCCTTTGCCGTAGAGATATCGGTAGTCTCCGTGGAGCTCCAGCCAGGGGGCTGTCCGCTTTTCCTCCTGTTCGGGAGGGTCAGCCTGGGAAGGGTCCACCGGGGCCCCTTCTCCCAAAGCTCCAGGCAGAGCCAGGCAGAACAGCAAAAAGAACCAGAAGGGGGAAGTCATGTCCATCACCTGCTTTCTGTCGTTTCTTATATCATACTATATGTAAGGTGAAGAGTGAAGAGCGCAGAGTGCAGAGCCCTGCCCTACCCACATTTCCCGGGATATGGTATAATAAAATAATTAAAATGAATAAACTTGCGTTTGAGGAGAAGCCTATGAACGACGAAGAAGTAAAACAGCAGGCGCAGTTGGAAAACAGTCCGGACGCGGACGATATGGGAGCCATCAAGGTGGCCGACGAAGTCTTGAGCATTGTGGCGGGGCTGGCCGCTTCAGAGGTGAACGGGGTCTACGGCATGAGCGGGGGCATCCGGGAAGGGCTCACGGACATGCTGGGCAAACAGAATTTCTCCAAGGGCATCAAGGTCTATACGGAAGGTCATACGGTGCGGGTGGAGGTCCATGTGATCATCACCTACGGGTTCAACATCCCGGATGTGGCCATCAAGCTCCAGGAAAAGGTCAAGGAAGCCGTGGAGAACATGACCGGCTACGAAGTCACAGGGGTGGACATCCATGTGGAAGGCGTGAAGAAGAAAAAAGAAAAGGCCTTTGCGGAGAAAGACGATACGGATGAACTGATGAAGAAATGGGAGGAAGAACCGGCTGACAGACCGTCCCTGCCGGAAGGCGCCTTTGCCGGGGAAGAAACTCTGGAAAACAGGGAATCGGTGGAAGCACAGCCAGAAGCAAAGGAAGCTCCAGAACCGGTCCGGCCGCCGGAAGGAGAATCTGACCCCAAAGGCCAGGAAACGTCGGGGGGAGAAGCATGAGCATATTCGATCGGATCATTTTGACCATGTACACCATCATTATGGCAGCAGTGGCGGTGCTGATTGTCATTGTCAGCGTCAACGGCATCCCGGTCCATGAGCTTACAGAGTTTGCCGCCCGGGTCCCCGGACGCTGGGAATACACCATCGGCGGGGTGGTGATTTTCCTGGTGAGCCTCCGGCTGCTGTTTGCCAGCTGGAGCCGGGGCGGCAGCAACGACCTGACCTTTGACAACGACCGGGAAGGGAAGATCCATGTAAGCCAGCGGGCCATGGAAGACTACATTTCCGGGTTCACCAATGATGTATACGGGGTGTTCGGCGCCAAATGCCGGGTAAAGCTGCTGAAGGACAACCAGCTCAGCGTCCGGATCAACGCTTCCATCGAGCCTGGGATCAACATCCCGGACACCACCGACGAAGTGAAGCGGACGGTGAAAAAGAACATCATGAACGTGGTGGGCGTGGAAGTGGCGGAAGTGTCCGTGTACTTCAAGCACATCAAGGCCAAGGAATAGGCGGTGGAAGACCATGTGGCAGGAAATTTTACGCAAACTGTTTGAAACCAGCCGGTGGCGGATCATAGGCGCTTCGGTGGGCCTGGTGGTGGGCATCCTGTTCCTTCTCCTGGGCTTTTTCCGGGCGGTGTTCCTGCTGTTTTGCATCGGCCTGGGTTTTTACATCGGTTACAAAATGGATGCAGGGGAAGATCTGGTGGATCTGCTGGACAACCTGCTGCCTCCGTACCATAAATAAAAGGAGTTTACCAATCATATGAGCAGAAGAGAAGCACGTACCATTGCAATGAGAAGCCTGTTTGCCCTGGAATTCTCTCCGGAACAGTCTCCGGAAGAAACGGTGAAGACCATGGCGGAGGAAGAAGACATCCAGGATACCCGGAAAAAGGACCTGGCCTATGCCCTGGAACTGGTGAACGGGGTCCGGGAAAACCGGGAAGCCCTGGACGGGGAACTGAACGGCCTGGACGCCAAATGGACCCTGAAGCGGATGAACGGCATCGACCGGAACCTGCTGCGGATCGCATCCTGGGAGATGTTCTGCAGCCCGGAACCGGTGCCTCCGGCAGTGGCCATCAATGAGGCCGTGGAACTGGCCAAAATCTACGGAGGGGATGATTCTCCCGCCTTCATCAACGGCCTTTTGGGGAGCCTGGTGAAGAAGCATGGCCGCTGAGGAAGCGGTCCTGGGGCTGGATACCAGCTGCTACACCACTTCGGCGGCGCTCATGGACCGGCAGGGGAACCTGATGGGAGACCAGCGGCGGCTTTTGACGGTGAAACCGGGTCGCCGGGGCCTGGCCCAGTCGGAAATGGTCTACCAGCATACCCGGAATCTGCCGGATCTGCTGGAAGCCCTGGAACTGGACGGCCGCCGGATTGCGGCCATCGGCGTCAGCGCCAAACCCCGGCCCCGGGAAGATTCCTACATGCCCGCCTTTCTGGTGGGACTGGGGATGGCCCGGAGCCTGGGAAAGGTGCTGGGTGTGCCGGTCCATTTTTTTACCCATCAGCACAATCACATGTATGCCGGTCTCTGGTCCGTGGGGAAAACGGCCCCGGACCGGTTCCTTTTGGTCCACATCTCCGGCGGCACCACGGACCTCCTCCTGTGTGAGCGCCAGGAGGACGGGGAATTCACTCTGGAACCCCGGGGCACCAGCATCGACCTCCACGCCGGCCAGTTCATCGACCGGGTGGGGGTGGCTCTGGGCCTGGCCTTTCCCGCCGGAGCCCGGCTGGAGAAACTGGGAGAGACCGCAGCGGAACCCCATCCTCTGAAGGTATGGAGCCAGGAGGGGGAATTGTCCCTGTCCGGGCCCTGCACCCAGGCTCTCCGGGCCATTGACCAGGGGGCGGATCCGGCTTCCCTGGCCCTGGGGGTGGAACAGGCCATCGGCAAAGCCCTGGCCCGGACCATCGGCTGGGTGTGCCAGAAGGAAGCCCTTTCCCAGGTGCTCCTGGTGGGAGGGGTCAGCGCCAACAAAGAAATTCGCCATCAGCTGGAAGCTTTCCTCAGCCGGCGGCAGATCGGCCTGTGGGCCCCGGATCCCCGGTACAGCGTGGACGGTGCCGTGGGCAATGCCTGGGCCGCCGTACTCCGGGAAAGGCAGGAGGAACCATGATCGTTGGAAAAATCTATACGGTGTCGGAAGTGACCCGGATCGTCAAGGGGCTGTTCCGGAAGGAACCGGAATTCGCCAACCTCCAGATCCAGGGGGAAGTGTCCAACTTCCGCCAGTATCCTTCCGGTCACTGTTATTTTAATTTAAAAGACGGCAAGACCCTGCTGAAAGCCGTTATGTTCGCCGGTGCGGCCCGGCGCCTGAAGCAGCTGCCCAAAAACGGGGACCAGGTGCTGGGGGTGGGCCGGATCGACCTGTATGAACGGGACGGGGTCTATCAGTTCTACGTGGACATGATGATGCCCCTGGGAGCCGGGAACCTGATGATCGCCTATGAGCAGCTGAAGGAAAAACTCACCGCCGAAGGGCTCTTCGACCCCGGCCGGAAGCGTCCCCTGCCTGCCTATCCCAAAGTGGTGGGCATCGTCACATCTTCTGCCGGGGCAGCGGTCCGGGACATCATCAACGTGGCCGGCCGCCGGGATCCTTCCGTAAAGCTCCGGCTGTATCCCGTAAAGGTCCAGGGCACGGAAGCCCCTCCGGAAATCATCCGGGGGATCCGGTTCTTCAACCGGCACAAACTGGCGGACGTGCTGATCGT
Organism: Acidaminococcus sp. HCP3S3_H5; assembly: GCF_052122235.1. Classification (NCBI taxonomy): domain Bacteria; kingdom Bacillati; phylum Bacillota; class Negativicutes; order Acidaminococcales; family Acidaminococcaceae; genus Acidaminococcus; species Acidaminococcus sp. HCP3S3_H5. The sequence continues at coordinate 292,908 of NZ_JBQKCS010000001.1, read as the reverse complement.
AGGCCGGGGCGGGGGTTCTATGGAAGACCTGTGGGCCTTTAACGATGAGGGTGTGGTCAGGGCCATCGCCGCTTCGGAAATCCCGGTGATTTCTGCCGTGGGTCACGAAATCGACTTTACCCTCAGCGATTTTGCGGCAGACCTCCGGGCTCCCACTCCCTCTGCAGCCGCGGAACTGGCAGTGCCGGAACGGAGCGGGGACCGGGAAAATCTGGCCAAGCTGGTGCGCCGGCTGGAACGGACCATGGAAACCCGGCTCCAGGACAGCACCCGGGCTCTGGAACAGCTCCAGGGAGAATGGGTGTTCCTCCATCCGGAACGGCTGTGGGAAAATGCCGGCCAGACCCTGGACAGCCTGAGCCAGCGGCTGGAACAGGCCGGGGACCGGCTGCTGGAAAACCGGCAGCAGAAACTGGAAGTGATTACCGCCAAGCTGGGGGCCCTGGATCCCTATGGGGTGCTCCGGCGGGGTTATACCATAACAGAAAATGCACAGGGAAAGGTGGTCCGGCAGGCGTCGGATCTCCGGCCCGGTGATACCCTGGTGACCCGGTTCGCTCAGGGAGCGGCAGTCTCCCAGGTGGAAACGGTCAAGGAAGGAAAAGCATAATGCCCAGAAAGAAAGCAGAAACGGTTTCCTTTGAAGAGGGCCTGAAACGGCTGGAAACCATTGTGGAAAAGCTGGAAAGCGGGGAACTGTCCCTGGATGAGACAGTGGCTCTCTATAAAGAAGGTATGGAACTGAGCCGGAATTGTGCGGCCCAGCTGAAAAAAGTCCAGCAGGACGTGAAAAAAATCGTGGAAACCAGCCAGGATGATTTTGCCCTGGCCCTGTTTCCGGAGGAGAAGGAATAATGGAACTGCGCAGTTATTTACGGAGCCGTGGGGCTCTGGTCAACGGATATCTCCAGGTGCGCCTGGGAGTGGGGAGCATTTCCCCGGTGGACAAGGCCATGATGTATTCTGTGGCGGCCGGGGGCAAGCGGCTCCGGCCCATCCTGCTCATGGCGGCAGCAGATGCGGTGGGGGCCAACGGTACGGATTTTGTGGCGGTGGCCGCAGGACTGGAAATGATCCATACCTATTCTCTGATCCACGACGACCTGCCTTCCATGGACAATGACGATTACCGCCGGGGCCGCCTCACCAACCACAAGGTGTTCGGGGATGCCATGGCCCTTTTGGCCGGAGATGGCCTGCTGACCCAGGCTTTTGAAGTGATGCTGGAACAGCGGGGAGTGGATCCCAAGGTGCTCCTGGAGGTGGTCCGTCTGGTGGCAAAATGCGCCGGCCCTACCGGCATGGTAGGCGGCCAGGCTCTGGACATTACCTCTGAAGACCAGCAGCTGACCCTGGAACAGATGAAGAAGCTCCACGAAGCCAAGACCGGGGCCATGTTCGTGGCTGCGGTCCGGGGCGGCGCCATGCTGGGGGGGGCGGATCCGGACACCCTCCGGACCATGACCCATTTTGCCGCTCTCTTCGGTCTGGCCTTCCAGATCACTGACGACATCCTGGATGTGGAAGGGGATGCCAAGGTTATGGGCAAACCGGCCCACAGCGACGAAAAACTCCACAAATCCACCTATGTGTCTCTGTTCGGTCTGGAAAAAGCCAAAGAAATGGCCGCCCAGACCCTGAAAGAAGCGGAAGAGACCCTGGCGCCCCTGGGCGAAAAGGCCCAGCCCCTGGTGGAAATCACCCGCTATCTGTACAACCGGAAGAAATAAGGACGGGGGAGGACGGACCCTTATGAAACTCTTGCCAACCATACATGCACCGTCGGACCTGAAAAAAATCCCCGATGCCCAGCTGCCGGAACTGTGCCAGGAAATCCGGGAGGAGATCCTGGAAGTGACCAGCCGGAACGGAGGGCATCTGGCCCCCAACCTGGGAGTGGTGGAACTGACCGTCGCCCTGCATAAGGTGTTTTCCATGCCTCGGGACAAGATCGTCTGGGATGTGGGCCATCAGTCCTATGTCCACAAACTGCTGACCGGCCGGCTGGACAAATTCCCCACTCTCCGGCAGTACGGCGGCCTCTGCGGCTTCCCCAAACGGACGGAAAGCGAATATGACTGCTTCGGCACCGGCCACTCCAGCACCTCCATTTCGGCGGCTCTGGGAATCGCCTGTGCCCGGGACCTGGCCGGGGACGACTACAATGTGATTGCCGTCATCGGGGACGGAGCCCTTACCGGCGGGGAAGCCATGGAAGGGCTGAACAACGCCGGGGATCTCCACAAGAAGCTGATCGTGGTCCTCAATGACAACGAAATGTCCATTTCCAAAAACGTGGGGGCCCTGTCTTCCTATCTTACGGAACTCCGGACGGATCCCACCTATTCCCGGGTGAAAACGGAAGTGGAAAACTTCCTGAAAGGGCTGCCTTCCATCGGCAGCAGTGTGGCCCGGGCGGTGGGCCGTCTCAAGGACAGCTTCAAGTACTTCTTTGTGCCCGGGATGCTCTTCGAAGACTTCGGCTTTAAATACCTGGGACCGGTGGACGGCCACGACCTGACTGCCCTGATGGAAACCTTTGAAAAGGCCAAGCAGCTGGATGAGCCGGTGTTCATCCATGTGCTCACCACCAAGGGGAAAGGGTACAAACCGGCGGAAGAGCGGCCCAACGCTTTCCATGGCACCGGCCCCTTCGACATTGCCACCGGGAAGAAATTCTCCAATCCCCAGGCTCCTGCCACCTATACCAAAGTGTTCAGCGATGCCCTGGTGGAACTGGGAGAGAAGAACCGGAAAGTGGTGGCCATTACCGCCGCCATGCCGGAAGGCACCGGCCTGGACGTATTTGGGAAATATTACCCGGACCGGTTCTTTGACGTGGGCATTGCGGAACAGCATGCAGTGACCATGGGCGCCGGGCTGGCGGCCAACGGGTACCATCCTCTGGTGGCCCTGTATTCCACCTTTGCCCAGCGGGCCTTTGACCAGCTGCTCCACGATGTGGCCATGCAGAACCTGCCTTTTACCCTGTGTCTGGACCGGGCCGGGCTGGTGGGGGACGACGGCAGCACCCATCACGGGGCCTATGACCTGTCCTACCTGCGGCTGATGCCCAATATGGTGATGATGGTCCCGGGGGACGAAAACGAGCTCCGGCACATGCTGAAAACCTCTCTGGAATACAACGGGCCTTCCGTGCTCCGGTATCCCCGGGGGTCCGGGCTGGGAGTGCCCCTGGATTCGGAAATCCACACCCTGCCCATGGGGAAGAGCCGGCGGCTCCGGGAAGGAAATCAGATTGACCTGTGGGCGGTGGGGACCATGGTGGATACAGCCCGGAAAGTGGCGGATATCCTGGAAAAACAGGGCCTTTCCGCCGGGGTGGTGAACGCCCGGTTCGTAAAGCCCCTGGACAAAGAAGCCCTGGAAGAAGCCAGCCATCAGGTAAAGCTGCTGGTGACCCTGGAAGAGAACTCCCTGGCGGGAGGCTTCGGAGAAGGGGTGCTGGATGCCCTGAACCGGTTGGGCCGGCTGAAAGACTGCCGGGTGCTGAACCTGGGGATCCCGGATCTGTACGTGCCCCACGGGAAACGGGAACGGCTGCTCCAGGATTTGAAACTGGATCCGGAAGGGGCGGCAGATGTGATTGCCAAAGCCTGGAAAGAGGAACTATGAAAAAAGAACGTTTGGATGTGTTTTTAACGGAACAGGGATTCTTTGAATCCCGGAGCAAGGCCCAGGCGGTGATCATGGCCGGGGAAGTGCTGGTGAACGACCAGAAAATCGACAAGCCCGGCACCATGGTGAAGCCCGATGCCAAGATCACCCTGCTGGGGAAAAAGATGCCCTTTGTGAGCCGGGGCGGCTACAAACTGGACAAATCCCTGAAGGTGTTCCCCATTTCCCTGGAAGGGAAGGTGGTGGCGGACCTGGGAGCCTCCACCGGAGGCTTTACGGACTGTGCCCTCCAGCACGGAGCCAGCAAGGTCTATGCCATCGACGTGGGCTATGGCCAATTGGCCTGGAAGCTCCGGCAGGATCCCCGGGTGGTGAACATGGAACGGACCAATGTCCGGTTCCTGGAAGCGGATTCCCTGGGGGAACTGGTGGATGTGTTCACCATTGATGTGGCCTTCATTTCCCTGGACAAGGTGCTGCCCAGTGCCTACAAGATCCTGAAGCCCGACGGCTTCGGCATCGCCCTGATCAAGCCCCAGTTCGAGGCGGGACGGGAGAAAGTGGGGAAAAAAGGCGTGGTCCGGGATCCGGCGGTGCACCTGGAAGTCATCGAAAAGGTGATCGCCCAGGCCCGGGAACTGGGCTTTGCGGCCCGGGGACTGGATTTTTCGCCCATCCGGGGACCGGAAGGGAACATTGAATACCTGTTCTACATGGGGAAAGAAGGGGAAGACACCGTAACACCGGAACGGATCCGGGAAGTGGTGGCAGCTTCCCATGAGACCCTGGAAAAATAAAAAGAACCAGGAGAAATGGAGAAATGAGGGGTGGCACAATGGAAAAAAGACTGCGGCTGGGGGTGTTCCCCAATCTGCCCAAAGAGAAGGTCCGGGCCCTGTTGCCCAAGCTGGTGGAATTCTGCAAGGCGGAAGAGATCCCGGTGGTGTTCCCCCGGGAAATCGCCGAAAGCTACGGAGTACCCGGCTATGACCAGGAAGACCCGGCCAGTCTGTCCCAGCTTTCCATGGCTCTGACCCTGGGGGGAGACGGGACCATCCTCCGGGCTGCCCGGTACGTGACCCAGCTGAACATCCCCCTGCTGGGGGTGAACATGGGGAAACTGGGATTCCTGACGGAAGTGGGGGCTCCGGATCTGTACAAGGCCCTGCTGAAGGTAAAGGCGGGAGAATACATCCTGGAAAAACGGAACATGCTCCAGCTTACGGTATGGCAGGGAGAGAAGATGATCTGCAAGGCCCATGCCCTCAACGACATGGTGCTGGAAAGCGGGGACCGGTCCCGGCTTACCCGGCTGAGTCTGAAGATCGACGGGGAACCTACCGCCAACGCCCCTTCCGATGGGCTGATCATTGCCACCGCCACCGGGTCTACGGCCTATTCCCTTTCGGCAGGGGGACCGGTGGTCCATCCCAGCCTGAAGGCCAGCATCATCACCCCCATCTGCCCTCATGCCCTCCATGCCCGTCCTCTGGTGATCCCCATGGAGCATGCCATTGAAATCGCCCCCCGTCCTCCTTACGAAACCATCCTGATTTCCGCGGACGGGATGACGGTAAGCCATCTGGCCTGGAACCAGCGGGCCCTGATCGAAAAAAGTCCCTGTGATGCCCGGTTCGTGCGCATCAATCCCCTGTCCTACTATGCGACCTGGCAGGACAGGATGCTGAAAAATGAAGGTCAGACCATTCTTTAGGAGGCAAGCGGAAAGACCATGAAAATATCCAGACAGGAAGCCATTAAAGACATCATCAAGAACCAGCAGATCGAAACCCAGAGTGATCTTGCAGAAGCTCTGAAGAAGGCTGGCTTCAACGTGACCCAGGCCACCGTGTCCCGGGACATCAAAGAAATGATGCTGATCAAGATCCCCGATGAGGACGGACGGTACAAATATTCCTTCCCTTCGGAAAACAGCAAGATCCTGACCACGGAACGGCTGGAGGACACCCTCCGGGGCTACACCCTTACCATCAGTTCCGCCGAGAACCTGATCGTCCTCCATACCCTGCCGGGCACTGCCCAGGCTGTGGCCTATGCCCTGGACCATCTCAGCTGGAAGGAACTGCTGGGGACCGTAGGGGGCGATGATACGGTGCTCCTGATCGTGGATTCCAAGGACCATGTGGAGACGGTGAAGCAGCGGCTCATGGTCAAGAAAGGACGCTGACATGCTGAATTCCTTGGAAGTGCACAATTTTGCCCTGATCGACCATCTGCGGGTGGACTTTACCCCGGGGTTCAATGTGTTCACCGGGGAAACCGGCGCCGGGAAATCCATCCTGATCGACGCCTTCAGCATTGTACTGGGCAGCCGGGCCAGCGGGGACTACCTGCGGAAAGGGGCGGATTCCTACTGGATCCAGGCGGTGTTCGACATCGAGGGGCTGGAAAATGTCCATGACATCCTCCGGGAACTGGATCTGGATCTGGGGGAAGACACCCTGTTCCTCCGCCGGAAGGTCACTGCCGGGGGCAAGAGCCAGGCCTTTGTAAACGAGCGGCAGGTGCCGGTGTACGTGCTCACCCGTCTGGCCAGCCAGCTGGTGGACATCCACGGTCAGCACGAGAACCAGACCCTGCTGGCCCCCGGGGCGGCTCTCACCATCCTGGACCACCTGGAACCAGGGCTCCAGACCCTGTTGGAAAAATACCAGGAAAAATTCGTGGCCTATGACAAAGCCAGGGAAACGGTGAAAAAGTGGCTGCTGAAGGATGCCCACCAGACCGAAGACCTGGAGCGGCTGGAAGCAGAAATCAAGGAAATTGACGAAGCCCATATCCAGCCGGGAGAAGATGATCAGCTCCGGGAAACGGTCCGGAAGCTGAGCAACCAGGAAAAAATCCTCCAGGCAGTGGGGGAAGCCCATCACTACCTGGAAGGGGGCGAAGACAGCGGCCCCAGTGCCCTGGATGCCATCAACACCGCCCGGACCACTCTGGAAGGGGTGCTGGACTATGCGCCTGAGCTGAAACCCTATGCGGAAAGTATGGATTCTGCCTGGGAAACCCTGGAAGACGTGCGCCAGTCCCTGGGGGACATTCTGGCGGCGGATCATGATGACCGGGATACCCTGGAAGCGGCCCAGGAACGGCTGGACCTGCTGTACCGGCTGAAGCAGAAATTCGGAGGCAGCCTGGAAGAGGTACTGGCCTACCGGGACAAGGCCCAGGCGGAATATGAAGGGCTCCTGTCCCTGGAATCCACCCTGGCCCGGCTCCGGAAACAGGAAGCCATCCTGAAGGCAGAAATGCAGACGGAAGCGGACAAACTCACGGCCGCCCGGAAGAAAGCCGCTGCCGGCCTGGTGAAGGCCCTGCTGCCCCATATCCGGGACCTGGCCATGCCTGAAGGCCGGGTGGATCTTCAGTTTACCCGGCTGCCCGAATGCCACGGCCGGGGCCAGGACAGCATCCAGTTCCTGTTTTCCGCCAATGCGGGGATGGATCTGAAGCCTCTGGGCCGGATCGCTTCCGGCGGTGAACTGTCCCGGTTCGCCCTGGCTCTCAAGACGGTGATGATGAAGAAGTTCGGGGTGCCCACCATGATCTTCGACGAAATCGACACCGGGGTGGGGGGCGTTACCGCCCAGAAAATGGCGGAAAAAATGGCCCTCATCGCCCGGGAGCGGCAAGTGCTGTGCATCACCCACCTGGCCCAGATCGCCTGCTTCGCCGACCATCAGCTGTACATCCATAAAAGCGCGGAAAAAGGCAGCACCATCAGCCAGGTGGATGTGCTGGATCCGGAAGGACGGATCCAGGAGATCATGCGTATGACCGGCGGCACCAATACCTCCCGTTCTGCCCGGGAAAATGCCAAGGAACTGTTGGCTATGGCCGCCAAATTCAAAGAAACGAAGGAGTCTGACATTCATGAAAACCCTGCACGATGATCGGCTGGATGAAAAACAGCTTTCTACCCGGACCGCCTTTGAAGGCCGTCTGCTCCATCTCTATGTGGACCAGGTGAAACTGCCCAACGGCAATGATTCCACCCGGGAATACATCCTCCACCAGGGAGCCGTGGGGATCCTGCCGGTCATGGAAGACGGCAGCATGGTGTTTGTAAAGCAGTTCCGGTATCCTGTCCATTCGGTGATCTACGAGATCCCGGCGGGCAAACTGGAAAAAGGGGAAGAAATCCTCCCCAGTGCCCAGCGGGAACTGTCCGAAGAAACCGGTCTTACCGCCGATCACTGGACCCGGATGACTTCCATTGTCACTACCCCCGGATTCACCAACGAAACCATCCATCTGTTCCTGGCCACCGGTCTCCACCAGGGAAAGATGCATCCCGATGCCGATGAATTCCTCCAGGTGGAAGTGATTCCGGAAGAAAAAGTCAAACAGATGGTCATGTCAGAAGACATTTTTGATGCAAAAACCCTGTCAGCGCTTCTACTGTACTTCCTGAAAAAAGAAGCCTGTTAAAAATTCATGTAAAAAAATTGTAAAATTGAAAAAATGTGTAACAAATTCCCTAAAGTATGTTATAATATCCATAAATTGATTTTTGGGAAACGATTCACTCATTGCAACACTGATTGGAGTACTGCGTATTGAACATTTTCCAAACATCACAAAAAATGATGAGGGGGAACCGAACATGGATGTACTAAAGGTTTCGACAAAATCCAATCCGAATTCTGTAGCAGGTGCGTTAGCAGGTGTATTGAGAGAAAACGGTAAAGCTGAAATCCAGGCCATTGGGGCTGGTGCCCTGAACCAGGCAGTGAAAGCCATCGCCATTGCCCGGGGGTTTGTGGCTCCTCATGGTATGGATCTGGTATGTGTTCCCGCGTTCATTGATATCAACATCGACGGTGAAGAACGGACCGCCATCAAATTGCTGGTGGAACCTCGCTGAAAGTAAAAAAAAGAAGCTGTTGCAGCTGGCAACAGCTTCTTTTTTTTACTTACTTTACAAACAACGCATCCACATCCACTTTCTTTTCCATCATCCCGGAGGCAACCAGGAAATCCTGGGTCTTCTTCAGGGAGGCGATGGCTTCGGGGGTAATGGTCATGCTGAAATCATAGAGGGGAGCCATTTCCTTTACGGCTTCCGGTTTCAGTTCCGTGGCTTTGGCGGTCATTTCCAGGGCCTTGTCCGGATTCTTCTTCATGAAGTCCAGGGTTTCCTTCTGGACGGCCAGGAAAGTATCCACCAGGTCCTTGTGTTCCTTGTAGAACTTGCCGCTGACTGCGGTAACCGTCAGGCCGGATACCAGCCCTTCTCCGGTGGTGACCACGTGCATGCCCTTCTTTTCCACATTGTAGGCCAGAGGACCGGCCAGGAGAGCACAGTCAGCACTGCCGTTTTCCAGGGCGGAAGCGGCGGCAGGAAGGCCCATGGAAACGAACTTCACATCGTTCATGGAAAGCCCGGCCTGTTGGAGATAAGCGGCCAGCAGTTCGTGGAGGATGGTGCCCTTGGGCCCGGCAATGGTCTTGCCCTTCAGGTCAGCGGCACTTTGGATGCTGCCGTCCTTGGAGAACAGCTTGAAGGCCTTGGGAGCCTGGGAGTACAGGCTGATGATCTTGATGTCGTTGCCGTTGGCAGCGCTGAGGAGCACGGAAGAACCGCCCACACAGTTCAGGAACTGGATGTCCCCGCTGGCCAGGGCAGCCGTCTGATCCGCTCCGGAAGTGATGGTGGAGTAGGAGGCGGTGATGTTCTTTTCCTTGAACTTCTTCTCAAAGCTCTGGTTGGCCTTTTCCACAATGGAAGGGATGTTCAGGGGTGCCTGGACATAGGTGATGCTCACCTTGTCCATTTTGGGAGCCGCCTTCTGGGCGGATTTGCCGCTGCCGCACCCGGCAGCCAGGGCTCCCACTGCCACCAGACAGCAGGCAAGAGCAACAGAGAGTTTTTTCTTCAATGACATTTGTAACAGATCCTTTCGTCTCAGGGGATATCCGCCCTCGACAAGGGCGGGGGACCAGCCGTCAGGCTGGTGGTGGGTTAGCCGCTTCAGCGGCGTTTCTCTTCAAAGGAACCGGCTGGAGCAGGTTCCTTCTTTCAGTCGTTGACCGTTTAACGGGCCGCTGCCGGGCTGCAGCAGCCCCTCCAGCAGCTTTTTTTTCGCTTCGATCAGCCCCGGGGAAAGCAGGTCCCGTTGGCCCGGGGGCAGGTACTGTTCCTGGGCAATCCGGCCTTCTTTCAAGATCAGAAGCCGGTCCCCCAGGGTCAGGGCCTCGTCCACATTGTGGGTCACCAGCACCACTCCCATGGAAAGCTTTTCCACCATGGACCGGAGTTCCTGCTGGAGCTGGCCCCGGGTAAAGTAATCCAGGGCCGCAAAGGGTTCGTCCATGAGGATCAGGCTGCTGTGCATGGCCAGGGTCCGGGCCAGGGAGGCCCGCTGCTGCATGCCTCCGGACAGCTGGGCCGGGTACTGGCCCGCTGCATCCGTCAGCTGGACCAGGTCCAGCCAGTGGTCCGTTTCTCCCGGGTCCGCCCCTTTGGGCAGTCCCAGGGCGATGTTTTCCCGGCAGGTGAGCCAGGGGAACAGCCGGGCCTCCTGGAACATCATGCCCAGTTTCAGCCCGGCCGGTTTTTCCACAGTGCCGGCATCCGGCGTTTCCAGCCCCGCCAGGATGCGCAGCAGGGTGGTCTTCCCGCAGCCGCTTTTCCCCAGGATCACCGTACATTCCCGGAGCGAAAGAGCCAGGGAAAGGTCCCGGAGCACCACCCGGGCACCATAGGTTTTGGTAATATGGTCCAGCTTCAGCGCATCCAACGGAGCAGCCTCCTTTCCACTGCCGCAAAGATCCCATCCAGCAAAAGGCCCAGGGCTCCGATGGTCAGGATGCCGATGAACACTTTGTCGCTGCGGCTCATGGCCTGGGCGTCCAGGATCAGATACCCCAGTCCGCTGTCGGCAGCTATCATTTCCGCCCCGATAATGGCCCGGAGGCTGTAGCCCATGCCCACCCGGAGTCCGGTGAGGATCCCGGGCAGGGCCGCTGGCAGCCGGATCTTCCACAGGGCCTTCCAGGGAGAGAACCCCAGCATTTGGCCCACTTCCAGCAGCTTCCGGTCACACCGGCGGAACCCGTCGTCCATGTTCAGGTACATGGGGAAGAAGGAAGCCAGCACGATGATGATGGTCTTGGGCAGTTCCCCGATGCCGAACCAGAGGATCAGCAGGGGAATCAGGGACAGGGGCGGTACATGGCGGAACACTTCCAGGAGCCCTCCGTAGCAGGCCCGGAGCCGGGGAAACAGCAGGTTCAGGCTGGCCAGAAGGCAGCTGGCCAGAAAGGCCCAGAAGAACCCGGTAAGGATCCGCCGGAGGCTGATCAGGATGTGCCGGACCAGCTCCCCGTTCCGGACCATGTGGAGAAAGGTGTCCCACACCTGGCCGGGAGAGGGGAGGATGTAGCTGCTCCAGATCCCTTCTGCCGATGCCCAGGCCCACAGCAGGAACACCAGCACAAAGGGCAGGACCAACCGGATCTTACCCTTCATGGTTCTCGTGGCCGGAAGTGACCTTGGCATAGGCTGTCTTGGAGGACACCCCCGGCAGCTTCCCGATCCGGCCGGACAGGTTGCTGATAATGTCCTGAGGGGCATCCACCACCACGCTGATGATGTGGATGTTCCGGGCATGGTAGGGAATCCCCATCCGCCCGATTACATAGGGGCCAAAGTCATGAAGGATGGAGTTCAGGTCCTCCACCGCATCCGGATCCTCTACAATGATTCCCAAAATCGCCACACGGGTTTCTTCCATAAAAAGACCTCCTCACATACCCATTATCCGCCCTTTTCAAGGGCGGGGGACCAGCCGTCAGGCTGGTGGTGGGTTAGCAGCCGCAGGCTGCGTTTCCATTTACTGGAACCCGCTGCCGGGTTCCTTCCTTTTACCGTTGAGAATTGACAGGGGGTGCTGCAGCGCAGCACCCCCTTTAATCCGTCCGTCTTCCATCGCAAGGGGTCTTTTGATGTGAGAAGGCACTTGTTCCATTCCGTTTATTATTTTTTGTCTGCTTCGTCTATTTCCTTGTCTTCTGCCGCCAGGGCCGCTTCGTCCGCTTTCTTTTCCTTCTTGAAGAACTTCATCACAAAGGGAGAGAGCAGGGACAGCAGGCACAGGGCCAGCAGGATCTTGCAGATGTTGGTGGACAGCAGGATGCTGGTATCCCCGCCGGAAAGGCTCAGGCTCCGGCGCAGTCCTTTTTCGCCCAAAGGCCCCAAAATCAGAGCCAGCACAACCGCAGCGGTGTTCATGTTGCATTTCCGCATGAGATACCCGATGACCCCGAACACAAACATCACCTTCACATCAAAGGCACTGTTGTTGATGGCAAAAGAACCCACCACGCACAGCACGAAGATGCTGGGAATCAGGATGGCATCGGACACCCGGGCAATCTTGGCGAACAGACGGCAGCCCAAAAGGCCGATCAGCAGCATGAAGAACTGGATGACCACGAACCCGCCAAAGAAAGTATACGTCATGGGAGCATACTTTGTAAAGAGTTCCGGTCCCGGCTGGAGCCCGTGGATGATCAGCCCGCCCATAAGCACGGCGGTAACGCTTTCCCCGGGAATCCCCAGAGTCAGTGTGGGAATCAGGGAACCGCCGGTTACTGCGTTGTTGGCCGCTTCCGACCCGGCAATCCCTTCAATGGAGCCCTTGCCGAATTCTTCCGGATGTTTGGAGAACCGTTTGGCTTCGTTGTAGCCTAAAAAACAGGCAATGGAAGCCCCGGCTCCGGGCAGGATGCCGATGATGTTCCCGATGATCCAGCTCCGGAGCACCGTGGGGGTGATCTGTTTCATTTCCTTCAGGGTCAGCATGATCCGGTCACTGAACTTGGCGGCTTTGGCCCGTTTCACAATGGCTTTTTCCGCCAGGATAAAGGCCTGGCTCATGGAAAAGAGACCAATCAGGGCACAGGTGATGTTGATGCCGTTATAGAGAGAATCCTGGCCGAACATGAACCGTTCTACCCCCTGCATGGGGTCCATGCCGATGGTGGAGAGAACCAGCCCGAAGGCCCCGGACATGAGCCCCAGGATCATGGAATCCGTGTTGATCCCGGCGATGATGGTGAGGCCGAAGAGGCTCAGCCAGAAGTATTCCGGACTGCCGAATTCCATGGCCAGTTTGGCCAGCATGGGAGCAAAGAAATACAAGGAAATGCAGCTTAACAGTCCGCCCCAGAAAGAAGCGATACAGGCAGTGGCCAGGGCTTTCCCGGCCTTGCCCTTTAAAGTCATGGCATACCCGTCGATGGCTGTGGCCGCCGATGCCGGTGTACCGGGGGTGTGGATCAGGATGGCGGAAATGGAGCCCCCGAAAATGGCCCCGCAGTAGATGCCTCCCAGCATGATCAGCCCGGCGGAAGGTTCCATCCCAAAGGTCAGGGGCAGCAGCAGGGCCACCCCCATGGCCGCCGAAAGCCCGGGCATGCACCCGATGACGATCCCCATGGTCACGCTGGCGATCATAATGACGATATTTATAGGCGAAAGGGCGTTGATGAACCCCATGGCCATCAATGCGTATTGATTTTCCATTCTTTCATCCTCCCTTTCCTAGAGCAGTTCTTCCAGCAGCAGGCCGTCCGGCAGAGGCACGGACAGGAATTCGCTGAAGACAATATAGATCAGGGCCATGAGCACCACCAGGGTGATGGCCATATACTTCTTTTCAATGTGGAAAAAGTGCAGCATGAACAGGAGATATAAAATAGCAGAAGGATAAAATCCGATCAGCACCATCAGCACAAAGAAAAGGATGGAGGCAATCAGGAAGGTGAAGAACTGCCTGGGCAGGAAATGGGTCCACACTTCCGGCAGATCGTTGACAATGGTGAAATGGCCGTGGCAGCTGCAGGCCATCTTCACCAGCTGCATGAGAGTCAGCACGGCCAACAGGCCGATGACGAATTTGGGATAGCTCTGTGCCGCCGGAGGCAGTTGCAGTGTCTCGTAAAAGAAGAAGGCACAGAATCCCAGCATGAAGATCACTACACTGAGTTCCGATTTTTTCATAATGGTTTCCCCTCAAAAGAGGGGCTGCACCCTGGCAGCCCCCGATTTATTCCGCTTGTGTCATTCAGGCGTCCTGGTACAGTTTGCTGACCACGTCTTTGCAGAAGGTCATCTGTTCCTGGATCAGTTTGCCCAGTTCCTTGCTGTCCATGTAGTGGAGTTCCAGACCGGCGTTCTTGTGGTCACGGATGGTCTGTTCATCGGTCATGGTCATCTTAAAGGCATTTTCATAGAATTTGATGATGTTTTCCGGAGTGCCTTTGGGAGCCACCAGAGCACGGGCGGAGCCGTACCACTTGTTGTAGTAGCCCAGTTCACCCAGGGTGGGCACATCTTTGTAGTTGTCCAGGCGTTTTTCAGAGAATACGCCCAACAGTTTCAGGGCTGCGTTGCTGCCCCGGATCAGAGGTTCCACATCCCCCAGTTTGGCGCAGGAGAAGTCCACTTCGCCCTGGCGCAGGGCCAGCAGCTGGTCAGCGGTACCGCCGTAAGGCACCGCATTGTATTTGAACTTGGCGGTGGTGGACAGCAGCTGGGCTGCCGTGTGGTTGGAAGCCTGTACCCCGTTGGTGGAAGCCTTCAGTTCGCCCGGATGGGCTTTGGCATATTCCACCAGATCTTTCAGGCTGTTGAACTGGCTGTCCTTCCGGACTACCACAACCCCGGTTTCCTTCAGATGGTTGCAGATGGGAACGATGCTCTTGTCATCGAAGGAAGCATTCTTGGCCAGAGCCAGGGTGGTGTAGGTGGGCAGGTTGATGAAGCCGATGGTGTAGCCGTCCGGTTTGGCTTTTGACAGTTCCGTCCAGCCGATCTTTCCGTCAGCGCCGGGTTTGTTTTCGATGATCAGGGTATTGCCTACGAATTTTTCCGCATCCTTGCAGAGTACCCGGGCACCGGTATCCGTGCCGGACCCTGCCTTGTAGGCTACAATGACCTTGATGTCCTTGTTGGGTTTCCATTCACCGGACGCTTTCTGAGCTTTCTTGCCCCCGCAGGCACCAACAGCCAGGGCCAGGGCACAGATGGCGGACGCAGCCAGCCACTTTTTGAGTTTCATACAAATCTTCCTCCTTTATAAAGACTTTGTAAAAATGTAAAAACTCTGTAAAACTATTGTAACATATTTTGGAACGTTCGCCTACTGAATTTTTGGAAAAAACACGCAAGGCATAAAACTTATAGAAAACCGTTTTGTTTATCTTTTAAAGAATCAATAATTATTGTTAAAAACTTATCTTTTATGGTATAATACAATAAACAAAAATCTGTCTCCAAAGGACACGATTTCTCTGGTTGAGAGAGATTTTCAGTACAAAGGAGGAACTCACTATGGCAAGACTGCGTCTCATGCGTGCACCGCTGAAATATGTACAGGGGAGTGGAGCCCTGAAGGAATTCTACGATTATTTCAAGGATCTGGGGAAGAACTGGCTGTTCATCTGCAGCCGGAGCGGCCACCGGACCTGCCATAACAAACTGGAAGAAAGCTTCGGCACCAGCGATACCCACCGGCACTACGAAGTGTTCGGAGGCATCTCCAGTGTAGGGGAAATCGACAAGTTCCGGAAAATGGTCCGGGCGGAAAACATCGATGTGGTGGTAGGGGTCGGCGGCGGGTCCGCCATCGATACCGCCAAAGCCACGGCTCATTACGAAGGAAAACGGGTGGTGATCATTCCCACAGTGGTAGCCACTGATGCTCCCTGCACCGGGCTGTCCGTGATTTATAACGACGACGGTTCCTTCAACAGCTACCTGTTCTATCCCAACAATCCGGACGGGGTGCTGGTGGATAGTTATATCATCGCCCATGCACCGGTGAAGTTCCTGGTGGCCGGCATGGGGGATGCCCTGGGGACCTATTTTGAAGCCCGGGCCTGCTATCGGACCGATGCGCCCAGCCTGGAAAACGGCGGGATCACCCGGTCCGCCATGGCCCTGTGTGAACTGTGCTACGAAAACCTCCGGAACTACGGGGCCCAGGCCAAAACCGCCGTGGAACACCAGGTGGTGACCCCGGCCCTGGATGCCATCATCGAGACCAATGTGTACCTGTCCGGGGTGGGGGCGGACAACGGCGGGCTGGCCTGTGCCCATTCCTTCTACAACGGGATCACCTCCCTGGGCGGTCACAGCGCTCCTCACGGAAACTGTGTGGCTTTCGGTACCCTGGTCCAGCTGGTGCTGGAAGGGGTGGAAGAGGATGAATTCCGGGATGTCCAGGGCTTCTGCAAAGAAGTAGGCCTGCCCACCACCCTGGCCGAACTGGGCATCACCACCGATGAACAGATCCGGCAGATTGCCAGAGCTGCCTGTGTGCCCGGAGAAAGCATCCACAACATGGTGGCCGACGTAACCGAAGATCAGCTCTATGCCGCCATCATCCAGGCAGATGCCCTGGGGAAATAAGAGCCTCCATCGGCCATTGACAATTGACCATTGACAAGGAGCTGTTGCTCATGCAACAGCTCCTTTATGGTATAATAGAAAAAATACTTGTCCAGCCCAGTCCGGACAGATTGGCGGTTTTCTTATGTCAGATACAGCACCTCAGCCTTCCAAAGAAGCCAGAAAGTACCAGAAGATGCTGGAGGCCCCGGTGAAGCCTTTGATTGCTTCCCTGGCCCTGCCCTCCATTATCAGCATGATGTGCACCAGCTTCTACAATATGGCGGACACTTATTTCGTCAGCAAAATCGATACCGCCTCCACTGCAGCGGTGGGGGTCACCTTTGCCACCATGGCCATCATCCATGCCATTGCCTTCTTTTTCGGCATCGGCTCCGGCAACAGCATCTCCCGGCTCCTGGGGGCCAGACGCCGGCCGGAGGCGGAAACCATGGCTTCCACCAGCTTCCTGTACGTGTTTCTCTGCGGCCTTCTGATTGCAGTGGTGGGGAACCTGTTCGCTCCCCAGCTGGCTACCCTTATCGGTTCCACCCCTACCATCCTGCCCTATGCAGTCCAGTACATGAGCGTGATCCTGGTGGGGGCGCCCGTAATGATGTCCAGCCTGGTGATGAACAACCATCTCCGGTTCCAGGGCAGCGCCGCCTTTGCCATGGTGGGGATCACCATCGGAGGATTCCTCAACGTGTTCCTGGATCCTCTCTTTATCTTCCAGTTCCATCTGGGGGTGGCCGGGGCGGCCTATGCCACCATCCTCAGCCAGTTCGTCAGTTTCTGCATCCTCCTTTTCATGACCCGGCAGGGGGCCAACATCCCCATCCGGCTGAAGAACATGCATCCATCCTGGCCCATCCTGAAGGAAATCATCGCTGGAGGGGCTCCGTCCCTGATCCGCCAGGGCACCCAGAGCCTGTCCACCATTTTCCTCAATGTGGCGGCCGGGGCCTTCGGGGATGCGGCCATTGCAGCCATGTCCATCGTCACCCGGCTCAGTTTCTTTGCGGCCTCCGTGATTATCGGCTTCGGCCAGGGTTTCCAGCCGGTATGCGGGTTCAGCTACGGAGCCAAAAAGTACCGCCGGCTCCGGGAAGGCTTCTGGTTTGCGGTGAAAAGCGGCACCCTGTTCGCTCTCATAGCCGCTGCCGCTGCCATTGTGTGGGCGGTACCCATCCTGGAACAGTTCCGGGATGATCCCCTGGTGATTGCCATCGGGTCCCGTACCTTACGGTGCCAGGCCCTTACCTTCTTCCTGGTGCCTCTCACCATTTTAACCAACATGTGTCTCCAGACCACCCGGAAAACCGCCGGAGCCATGCTGGTGGCCGCCGGACGCAGCGGCCTGTTCCTGATTCCCACTCTGCTGGTGCTGCCCAGGGCCCTGGGAATCACCGGCCTGGAATGGAGTCAGAGCGTTTCCGATTTCTGCGGCTTCCTCCTGGCAGTTGTGCTGATCCGTAAGTTCTTCCAGAAGCTGCCGGAGGGGGAGGAATAAAAAAGGGGACTGTTGCAAGAGCAGCAGCTTTTTTTGTTGTCTCACCAACGTACTTTCCCTTTTTCCCATGTTACAATACAACCAACAAAAGGAAAGCAGGTGGTACCCATGAAACTGACGGCGGGACAGGTGTTTTCTCTGGGCCGGACCCATCAGCCGGTGGCCGGGTGCACGGTTTCCCAGCAGATCGCCGGAGGACGGAACCCGGTGTGGGTCTTTTCTCTGGGGGCTGGGACGGACATCAGCGGGGAGATCTATCCCTATTACAAACTGCTCCTGGTCCAGGAAGGCCGACTCCAGCTCACCGGAGCCCTGGCAGGCACGGTGCTGGAACCGGGTCAGAGTATCCTGACTCCTACAGGAGTCCCTGTGGGCATGAGCGCAGAAGTGGATACGGTGTATGTGGAAGTAGAGATTCAGAAGGAGGATATCATGAACAAAGCAGTGGAAGCAGGCAAAGCATTCAAACTGGCAGAATTGCTGCCCTATCAGGAAGGCCGGATCGTGAATATGGATGTGGTCCACAATGACAAGATGAAATTCGTGGTCATGGCTTTTGACGCCGGCACCGGTCTCAGTGAACATGCGGCCCCCGGGGATGCCCTGATCTTTGCCCTGGACGGGGAAGGGATCATCGGTTACGAAGGAAAGGCCCATACACTGAAAGCGGGGGAACAGTTCCGGTTCGCCAAAAACGGGCTCCATTGGGTGAAGGCAGAAAAGCCCTTTAAAATGGCTCTGCTGCTGACCCTGGAATAGGGAGAAAGCCATGGCTGGACGCAGACCGAAGATCCGGATCACCGTTACCGACCGGCGGGGGAA
The DNA here is from genome assembly GCF_052122235.1 of Acidaminococcus sp. HCP3S3_H5. Lineage (NCBI taxonomy): Bacteria > Bacillati > Bacillota > Negativicutes > Acidaminococcales > Acidaminococcaceae > Acidaminococcus > Acidaminococcus sp. HCP3S3_H5. The sequence continues at coordinate 274,513 of NZ_JBQKCS010000001.1, read as the reverse complement.
GATGGGCTGCCACCGGGGCCATCATGTGGGGGAGGTCTTCGATTTCGACGAAGACCGGGGCAAAATCTGCTCCATGGCCATGCATTGTGCCTTTCCCTACATCGACATTCTCCGGTACGGAGGCCAGATCCCCGGCCAGCCTAAAGGCACCGCCGAGTTCTGCTGCAGCGATGCGGATACCATTATGGTGTTCAAGGCGGAAGTGGTGGAAGAATAAAAGGGACTGCTGCACGTTGCGTGCAGCAGTCCCTTTTATTCTTCCCTCAACTTCTTCAGCGCCAGCCGATAGATCTGGCTGGGACCGATTTTTTTCTTCAGCAGAGGATCGGTGGAATGGACGATGCTCCAGCGGAAAGTTACCGTTACCGGGTTCCCGTTGACCTGGTGGATGGCCTGGAGCCGTTTCTGGATCTTCCGGGCCAGGGCTTCCGATTCTTCCGGGTTGGCTTCCCGGCGGATAATAGTAAAGGTGGAATTGTAGAGCCGGGAAATGGCGGAATCTTTGCCAGCCAGGTTCTGGATAATCTGAGCCTCTTTCCGGATCAGATCCCGGAGCAGAGCCGGTTCGTAGCTTTTTTTCAGATAGTCATCAAAACAGCTTTCCAGTAAAATCAGACAATAGAGGCGGGCCTCTCCTTCTGCACCTTCCTGGCAGTGGATCAGGTCTTCCAGGAATCCCTGCCGGTTCCGCAGACCTGACATCACATCATCATAGGGTGTAGGGAGTTCGTGACGCAGCTTTCGGTTCAGTTCCTCCATATCCAGAAAAAATCCCATAAGCCCGATGATCTGCCCGTTCCAGTACAGGGGCCATTTGCTGCAGGTAATGGAATGGAGCTGGCCTTTTACGATACATTCTCCCGGCACATCTTTAACAGTGATTCCCTTTTGCAGGACATCCAGTTCATCCTGTCGGTAGGGGATATTATCCCGGTGCCAGTTCATGTCCTCATCGGTTTTCCCGATAATCTCTTTTTCAGACTGGAAGCCGTAATGGTCCAGAAAGGCCTGGCTGGCCCCCCGAAAACAGCGGTTCCGGTCCTTCCAGAAATATTTGATCTGGGTGTTCTTTTTCAGGCTGTCCCAGAGCAGGGTAGGGAGGACCTCCGCCGTTTTTGCAGGAACAACCGGCATTCTATCCTCATCTTCCAGGGTCCGGTCTGCCGTAAGCATCAGAGAACTGTCCCCATGGGTCAGCTGGATGGCCATACATTCCCGCCAGGTGTAGTTGCCCGTGCTGTTCCGGCACCGGAACAGCTGGGAAATCCTTCCGGTGGGGCTTTTCTGGATGCGAGCCAGCACGGTGTCCGGGTCCGTGAAGGCCAGATAAGTCGCCTGGTCTTCCTCGAATATCCTCTTCCGGGCAAAATCCTTCAAGGCCGTCCGGATATCCTGGAACTTCCAGGGACCGGACACATGGCTGGAGTTGTTGTTGGCATAAAGCATCTCAATGGTATCTTTTTTCAAATCCACCAGGTTCACATCATCGAACATGCTGTACAGATACCGGAGATTGGCATCCATTTTGTTCTGGCGGATCTGGGCGTTGCTTTGGGAAACGTTGGTGAGGGTGGTGGTGATCAGCAGATGGCCGTTCATCTCACAGACCACTTGGAGCCGGACCAGCACGTAATCTCCGCCGTCGATGTAGACATAGGATTCCGGTCGGTGCGTGGTCCGGGACCGTTCCACACAGAACAGGTAGGTGCGGAGGGCATCCCTGTTTTCCGGATGATTCAGATTGTATTGGATCTCCTGGAGGGTGTAGCTCATGTGGCGGATGGCATTGTCATAAGCCTCATTGGTATAAAGATAACGGATGGCCCCTTTTTCATCCATGCCAAAAAGAGCCAGGGGACTGTCCGTTTCGTGGATTTCGCCGCTGGCCCGGTCATAATAGTGGCACCACTTCCGGGGTTCCACCACCCGTTTTTCCTGTTCCATCAAAGCCAGGGTATCCTCCAGAGGCTGGGGCTTTCCGTAGTAGAACCCCTGCTGCCGTCCGCAGCCGATGGAAGCCAGATAGTCCGCCTGTTCCCGGGTTTCCACCCCTTCCACCAGGGTCTTGATCCCCAGACGCTTGGCCATGGTGATGGCTGAAGAAACAATGATCCGGGACGCTTCCGTAAAATTCCGGAGGAAGTCCATGTCCAGCTTGATCAGGTCCAGCTGGAAGTCCTTCAGGATGTTGAGAGAAGAGTAGCCGCTGCCGAAATCGTCCAGCCACACTTCATACCCTTCGGTCCGGAGCCGGTCCACCTCCTTGTGCACCTCTTCCGCATTCTGGGCCAGGACGCTTTCCGTAATCTCCACATGGAGGAAATCCCGGGGAATGTTGTATTTCTGCCGGGTATCTTCCACCAGGGAAAAAACATCCAGGCTGGAGAAATCATACCGGGACAGGTTGAAGGAAACCGGGATGATGGGAAGGTTGGCATCCAGCCGCTGGCGGATGGTGCGGCACACTTCTTCCAGCACATAAGCATCCAGCCGGTGGATCTGCCGGGCCTCTTCCAGCACCGGGATGAAGGTGGCCGGGGAAAGGATTCCCGACTGGGGGTCCACCCATCGGGCCAGGGCCTCCAGACCGCACAGATTCCCTGTAAGGGTACGGATCACCGGCTGATAATACACCTGGACCCAGTGGTTTTCCAGTGCCTCCTCCAAGTGCTGGAGAATGTACTTTCCCATACAGTCTGCTGCTACCATAGTACCATCTCCTTGCTTCCAGTGCTGTTTTGCTTCCTTTTTTCACTCTATTTATTATCCCACAGTTTACATGGAAGGGCAAGGATGTAAAGACAGTTGAGTTGGTGCCAGCCGGTACAGTCGTGCGGTCCGATTTTCATCCTATGCCACGCCCACCGCCGTAGGGGCGGTTCAAGATTTTTGCCGAAGGCAAAATATCGCCAGAGCCACCCGCCTGCACGGGGGTCCGTTTCTCCGGGCAACCAATGGCATACCACGTTGAAGTCCTTCCCTGAAAGGGAAGGGGGACCGTCCGCAGGACGGTGGATGGGTTTGGCCGGAGGTCATGCAGCACGCTTCACTACGGTATTCCCTGATTCTGTTTAATCCGCCCTTGCCCAGATCGATTTGCTGAAGAAGGCCATTTTGGCCCGGGCTTTCCGGGAGGCCAGGGAAGGGCGTGCCTGCGGCTCGCCCCTACGCCGTCACGGTCGGAGATTCGGCAGGGATGCGGGGAAAACGGTTTTCATCGTCCCTGTGCCGACCCCGTCCAATCAATAGCACGAAAACCCTTGACCCCAACGGTGTAGGGGCTCCCCGCAGGGGAGCCCGTCCCGGCCGCCCCTCCCTCCTGTGGACAATACCCGGGTAATTGATTATAATTACAAATGCGGTTAGTTATGCATAAAGGGATACGGGCCTTCAGTTACTGGGCAGTTTCCTTTACCGCTGAATTTACTTACAGGGGGAAAACAGTACATGCTTTTAAAGGATTTGCAGACAGGGGAGTCTGCAGTCGTTACTCAGATCGATCTGCCGTTCCAGATTGAACGGCGGCTCCAGGCCCTGGGGATGACCCTGGGGACTCGGATCCATTGCATTACCCGGAAGGGAAAGGGCATTATGGTGATCCTGCTCCGGGGCACCCGGTTTGCCCTGGGCTACAACATGACCCGGAACATTACCGTGGACAAGGTGGAGGTGGACCATGACTGATATGCAGCAGCCTGAAAAGCATCTCCACGATGCCCAGAACCTGACCATCGGATTCATCGGGAACCCCAACTGCGGGAAGACCACCCTGTTCAATGCCTTTACCGGGGCTAACCTGAAGGTGGCCAACTGGCCCGGGGTCACCGTGGAAAAGGTGGAAGGGGCCATACGGCGCCACAACATGAACATCCACCTGGTGGATCTGCCCGGCACCTACAGCCTCACCTCCTATACCATGGAAGAAATCGTTTCCCGGGACTTCATCCTCAGTGACGAAGTGGATGTGATCATCAACGTGGTGGATGCGTCCGCCCTGGAACGGAGCCTGTATCTGACCCTCCAGCTTTTGGAACTGGGGAAGCCGGTGGTTATGGCCCTCAATATGATGGACATTGTGGAAAAACGGGGGATGGAAATCGACCTGCACCGGCTGCCGGAAATGCTGGGAATCCCGGTGATCCCTGTTTCCGCCCGGAAGCGCCGGGGTCTGGACGTGCTGCTCCATGCGGCCATCCATCACCGGGACGCCAAACACACGGACCCGCTGATCCACGACCACAAGGCCGTGGGGGCCCACCGGCTGGACCACAAAATGTACGCCATGGTCTATTCCGATCCCATTGAGGACCGGATCGACCAATTGATCGCGGAACTGGAAGTGAAATATCCGGACATCATCAATCCCCGGTGGCATGCCATCAAGCTGCTGGAACAGGACCAGGAAGTGCTGAAAAAACACCCGGTGGACCGGCCGGATATCCTGGACCAGAACTACGAAACCCGGATCATCCGGGAAAAATATGATTTCATTGAAGAAATCATCCACGAAGTGCTGCTCCACAAGGAAGAAAGCGACAAGCTGACGGACCGGCTGGACAAGGTGCTGACGGACCGGTTCTGGGGGATCCCCGTGTTCCTGCTGATCATGGCGGTGGTGTTCTTCCTGACCTTTACCGTAGGGGACTGGCTGAAGGGGTATATGGAAGACTTCATCGGCTGGTTCGGAGACGGACTGGAAGGGCTGCTCACCGCCTGGTCCGTCAGCGATGCCCTGAAATCCCTGATCATCGACGGGGTCCTGGGGGGCGTGGGGACCATTGTCACCTTCCTGCCCAATATCCTGATCCTGTTTTTGACACTGGGTTTCCTGGAAGATTCCGGGTATATGGCCCGGGTGGCCTATGTAATGGAAGACGTGATGAGCCGTCTGGGGCTGTCGGGGAAGGCCTTCATCCCCATGCTCCTGGGCTTTGGGTGCACGGTGCCGGCTGTGATGGCATCCCGTGCCCTGGAACACAAGCGGGACCGGTACAAGGTGATGCTGGTGACGCCTTTTATGAGCTGCAACGCCCGGCTCACCATCTATATCCTGTTTGCAGAGATGTTCTTCGGCGGCCATGCCATGGTAGTGGCCTATTCCATGTACCTGATCGGCCTTTTGGTGGCCATCCTGGTGGCTCTGGTGCTCCATGGCATTGAAAAGGCCCAGCACCGCCAGACGGAAGACTTCCTGCTCATCGAGCTGCCGGAATACAAGCTGCCGGATATGCATACTGTGGGCATTTACATGTGGGAAAAGGTGAAGAGTTACCTGGAAAAGGCCGGGACCACCATTTTCGTGGCCACCATCCTGATCTGGTTCCTGCTGAACTTCGGCCCCAGCGGCTACACCACCGATGCAGGAGAAAGCTTCGGCGCCATTATGGGCCATGTGCTGGTGCCGGTGTTCCGGCCCATCGGCCTGGGCTTCTGGCAGATCTGTCTGGCTCTTCTGGCCGGGATTTCCGCCAAGGAAGTGGTGGTATCCAGCTGTGCCGTACTCTTTGGCATCACCAACGCCAGCAGCGGGGCCGGCATGGCGGAATTTGCCGCCGACCTGGAATCCATCGGCTTTACCAGCATCAACGCAGTCTGCCTGATGATCTTCTGCCTGCTGTACGTGCCCTGTGCGGCGGCGCTGGCTACCATCCACAAGGAAAGCGGCAGCTGGAAATGGACGGCTTTTGAAGCCTTCTTCCAGCTGGCAACGGCCTGGATCGTTACCTTTGTGGCCTACCATCTGCTGAGCATTTTGTAAACAAATAAACAGTTATTGAATTATAAGCAAGAGAAAGAAGAAAAATTCCCCTTTCTCTTGCTTATTTTTTCGGTTTGTGGTATAAATAAGTCAGAAAAACAATTAAACGATTGTTTAATCGTTAGGCAAGAGCAAGGAGGAAGAATCATGAAAAAGAGTTATAAAGTGGAAGTGGACTGTGCCAACTGTGCGGCCAAGATGGAAGAAGCGGTGAAGGCCACTCCGGGAGTCCAGGATGCGGTGCTGAACTTCATGTTGCTGAAGCTGAAGGTGACCTTTGCAGAGGGGGCGGATCCGGCGGAAGTCATGGGCCGCTGCCAGGCGGCTGTGGCCAAACTGGATGACGATTTCAAGATTTACTGTTAAAGAATGGCTGAATGGATACCGGAGGGGATGGGACCATGGAACAGGAAAATAAAATTATGATCGGCCGGATCGCCGCCGCCTTTGTGCTGACGGTGGCCGGGGCCTTTCTGCCGGATGCCTGGAGCGGGGAAGGGGTGGCCCTGGAATACCGCTTTTTCCATCTGCTGCCCTATCTGGCGGCCTATCTGATCGTGGCCTGGGACATCCTGCTGAAGGCGGCGAAAAATATCCGGAAGGGCCAGGTGCTGGATGAGAACTTCCTGATGGCGGTGGCCAGCCTGGGGGCCTTTGGTCTGGGCATCTACCAGAACGGGGACTATGCGGAAGCGGTGGCCGTCATGCTGTTCTACCAGGTGGGGGAACTGTTCGAAGACTATGCCGTGGACAAAAGCCGCCGGAACATCAGCGAACTGATGGATATCCGGCCGGATTATGCCAATGTGGAGCGGGACGGGAAACTGGTCCGGGTGGACCCGGATGATGTGGCCATCGGCACCCGGATCATCGTCCAGCCCGGGGAAAAAGTCCCCATTGACGGCCGGGTGGTGGAAGGCCGGTCCAGTCTGGATACGGCGGCTCTCACCGGGGAAAGCCTGCCCCGGGAAGCGGCCCCCGGGGATGAAGTGATCAGCGGCTGCATCAACCTCAGCGGGGTGCTGACCATAGAGACCACCAAAGAGTTCGGGGAATCCACCGTATCCAGGATTTTGGACCTGGTGGAAGACGCCAGCTCCCGGAAAGCGAAATCTGAAGTGTTCATCACCAAATTCGCCCGGGTCTATACCCCGGCGGTATGCAGCGCGGCACTGGCCCTGTTCCTGCTGCCTCCTCTGGTGCGGATGGCCCTGGGCATGGCGCCTCTGTGGCACATGTGGCTGTACCGGAGCCTACTGTTTTTGGTGGTCAGCTGTCCCTGCGCCCTGGTGCTGTCCATTCCTCTCAGCTTCTTTGCGGGGATCGGGGGCGCCAGCCGGCAGGGGATCCTGATCAAGGGATCCAACTATATGGAAACCCTGGCCCATACGGCCTATGTGGTGATGGACAAGACCGGGACCCTGACCCAGGGGGTGTTTGAAGTTTCCGCCGTCCATCACAACAAACTGGAAGAAAAAAAAGTGCTGGAAATGGCGGCCCTGGCGGAATGTGCCTCCAGCCATCCCATCAGCAAAAGCCTCCAGCAGGCCTACGGCAAACCCATCGACAGGAGCCGGGTGACGGATATCCAGGAATACGGGGGTAAAGGGGTGGTGGCCCGGGTGGACGGCCATACCGTGGCCGCCGGGAACGCCAAACTCATGGAAATGCTCCACATTCCCTATGTGAACTGCCATATGGTGGGGACCCTGGTCCATGTGGCCATCGACGGGGCATACCATGGACACATCCTGATCGCCGACCGGATCAAGGACCATGCCGTGGAAGCCGTCCGGACCCTGAAAGCCAACGGGGTGAAAAAGGTGATCATGCTCACCGGGGATGAGAAACGGACGGCGGAAGCGGTGGCCAAAGAGCTGGGCATCGACGAAGTCCGCAGCGAGCTGCTGCCCCAGGGAAAGGTGGAACAGGTGGAAGAGCTGATCCGCCGGAAAGAGCCCAAGGAGAAAGTGGCCTTTGTAGGGGACGGGATCAACGACGCCCCGGTGCTGTCCCTGGCGGATGTGGGGATTGCCATGGGGGCCCTGGGCAGCGATGCGGCCATTGAAGCGGCAGATGTGGTGCTCATGGACGACGACCCGCTGAAAATCAGCAAAGCCATCCGGATCGCCCGGAAATGCGTGGGTATCGTGTACCAGAACATCGTGTTCGCCATCGGCATCAAGGTCATCAGCCTGGTTCTGGGGGCTCTGGGGTTCATCAACATGTGGTTCGCCATCTTCGCCGATACCGGAGTCCTGATCCTCTGCGTGCTGAATTCCATGCGGTGTCTGTTTGGGGGGAAAAAGTGAAAAAAGAGTACTGCACATGGGAAAATCGGACATGTGCAGTACTTTTTTTGTCAACAGTCAGCCAATCACGTCCAACAGATCGAACGAGAGGATTCGCCCCCAACGGCGTAGGGGCTACCCGGAGGGGAGCCCGTCCCGGCCGCCCAGGGGGCCTTGCTTCTGCTCTTTTCTAAAAAACAGTTGTAAATTGCCATATAATTATGATAAAATGGTTATCAATAATAATTCTCAAAAACACGGAGGATGGACCAGATGAAAAAATGGACAATTGCAGGTCTTACGACACTTTTGACACTGGCTGCTTCGGCCGCATTGGCATCGGTACCCCAGAAATCCCTGTACCTGGGCGGCATTGGCTATGGGACCGGGGAATCCTATGTCCGGCAGATATACGGCACCCCCACGGAAACGGAACAGGAACATTCCTCTTCCCATCCAGCCGGATCGGTGGTGGAATACGAATATGGGGATGGGGTATCCATCCATCTGGCGGAAGGAGCCGTCTATCATATAGAAGTGTCCGCCAACAACGGCTGGGCAACCCCGGAAGGAATCCGTGTGGGCATGGACGCTTCCGTCCTGGAGGAGACCTACGGAAAACCGGACAAGGTCCGTGGGGATAAAATCATCTACCAGGCGGCCGGAATGCCCGGGGTGGGTCTGATCTTTGAAATCGAAAAAGGAAAAATCGACGAAATCGAAATCGGTCCTGTCGGACAGTGAAAAATTCCGTTTGGCAAAGGGATGTTGCGGGAGCAATGTCCCTTTCTTTTTGAACGGACTGGAAGAAAAAACAATTGAGGAGTACAATGGACGGAAAGGAGGAGAGCCCATGAACAAGAAAAAACGGGCCGGGCAGGCCCTTGCGCTGGCGGGAGTACTGGTCCTGGCCATCTGCCCTGGGAGCCCGGTCCAGGGAAAATACGCCGGGGCGGAACCGTCAGCCCGGGCCGCCAGGGTACAGGAAACCCTCACGCCCGCCAGACCGGCCATGGTGGTCCGTCCCCTTGCCTTTACGGACCTGCGCCGCCGGCTGATGAGGGACTATGCCCGGATCCACTACGGCCGGGAAATGGAAACCATTGTGCCCCAGGCGGTGGTGGTCCACTGGACGGCGTCCAATTCCCGGGACGGGGTGTACCGGTATTTTTACAACGAGGAAAATCCCCGGCTGAAAAACGGCACTTTGAATGTGGCCTCCCACTACCTGGTAGACCGGGACGGCACCATCTGGCAGCTGACCCCGGAAACCGCTCTGAACCGCCATGCCATCGGCCTGAACTGGTGCTCCATCGGTATTGAGAACGTAGGCGGTGTGGAGGGCCGGGAAGACCTGACCCAGGCCCAGATGGAAGCCAATGTACGGCTGATCCGGTATCTTCGGGGCAAATACCCCACTATCCAGTGGGTACTGGGCCATTATCAGCAGGACCTGGCCCGGCATACCTCTTTATGGAAAGAAAACATATCTGGCTATTATCACGGCAAAACCGACCCGGGGCCCCGTTTCATGGGGGGCCTGAAGGCGCGGCTGGCCGGAGAAGGAGTGAAGTTCTTTTGAAACCATTGAACAAGGGAATGGGCCTGGTACTGGCAGGCCTTCTTCTGCTGCCCGGGGTGGGAATGCCCCGTACCGCCCAGGCCAGTGCACCGGCGGCTTCCGCCAGGGCTGCTCTCAGCCCCCGGATGCAGAAAATCGGCAGGATCATCCAGGCGGCCGGCCCTGCCCAGGTGTACTTCACCAATCTGTCCACCAACCAGAGCCTGTACCGGGGCAGTGAGACCATGACCGCTGCCAGCATGATCAAAGTCTTCATCCTGGCCAAAGCCTATGAAGACATCCAGAACGGCAGCCTGAGCCGGAATGAAACCTTCACCCTTACCCCGGACAATGTAGTGGGCGGGGCAGGGGTCCTCCAGGGACGGGGGTACGGCAGCAAAGTGTCCCTCCAGGAGGCCCTGGAACTGATGATTACCGAAAGTGACAACACTGCCGCCAACCTGCTCATCGACCGGCTGGGCATGGACCGGATCAACGCCTATATGCAGCGCCATGGGTACACCCACAGTGTCCTCCGCCGGAAGATGATGGATACAGAAGCCATGGCGGCCGGCAGGGAGAACCTGACCAGCACCAGGGACATCGCTCTGCTGTTCAAACGGCTGTATCAGGGGAAATGCGTGAGCCCGGCCCAGGACCGGGAAATGCTGGCAATTTACAAACGTCAGACCGACAACGACAGCATCCCCGGGGATCTGCCCCGGGGAACGGTGGTGGCCCACAAGACGGGAGAAGTCAACGACCTTCGCCACGACGGGGGCATCGTGTATACCCCCAACGGGGATTATGTACTGGTGATCTTCACCCGGAACTACACCCCCTACGAAACCATGGCAGATCTGTCGGAGAAGATTTATCAGGCGGTTGTAGAATAAGGAGAGACTGGGCACGCCCTTACCCATTACCCTCTTAACCACCTCTCCTCAATCTGTTATAATAAGAACAACTTATACCACAACGGAGAGATTGCCATGCCTGGAGATTTACCGACCATTGCCCAAATGGAATGCTTCATTATATACGGACGGGTGGGGAACTTTGCCCGGGCGGCCCGGGAGGCCCATATTACCCAATCCGCCTTCAGCGCCCAGATCAAGAACCTGGAGACTGCCCTGGGGATCCCCCTGATCCACCGGTCCAAACGGGGGAGCCAGCTGACGGAGGAAGGAAAGGTCTTCCTGGCCCGGGTGACGGAATGGATGGACGGGCTGCGGAAAATCGTCTATGACACCCGGTCAGTGGCAGAATCCCAGCCGGTGGAGCTGAATGTGGGGATCCTCCGGTCCCTGGGGGACATCCACATGAACCGGCACATTGCCCATTTCCGCCAGACCAACCCCAGCCTTCGGTTCAACGTGTTTGATCTGCCCACCTACCAGATCCACCAGGCTCTTACCGAGGGCCGGCTGGACGTGGTTTCCACCTATTTTGTGAAAGAATCCCTGCCGGACCGGGAACCGGCGAATGCCTATGAAGTGATCCACTTCTGTACGGACAATCTGGTGTATTATGCACCCCTCCTGCCGGTGGGAGACTTTCCCCTTACCCGGAGCCAGCTGCTCAGCCGGCCTCTGGTGCTGTATCCTACCAGCTATTTCATGAACCAGATCTACCAGGACTATTTTGCCGGCACAAACCGGGAACCCATGATTTCCGCCCGGCTGTCCACTCCCTATGCCATGATCCACTACTGCCAGGAAAACGGGGCAGGGGCCCTGCTGCCGGAACGGCTGCTGAGGACCCTGGGCCATCACAACGGCTGGCATGAACTCCAGCTGCCCCTGAAGGCGGAAGGGTACCTGATCTACCGGAAGAACAATCCCAAACTTCCTCTGATCCGCCCTTATGTGGAACAGGTGCTGGCCAGTTTTGCCCAGAAGCCCGGGGAACCCATCGTTTGAAACGAACAGACTGGATGTAATCGCTTTTTCCGATTACATCCATCTTTTTTATCCGCTACACAAATCACCGGCAGCCTCGTATAATCGGAACCATAGAAAATTTCCGTGATTCCAATAAGAAAGGTCGCTGATTTGTCCATGTCTGCAAAACCCCGTCTGTGGACCAGAGGATTCGTCCTGGATACCCTGGTCAATTTCCTGATTTACATCATTTACTACATGCTGATGGTGATCATCGCTTCGGAAGCCATCCATTCCCTCCATGCCACCGTCAGTGAAGCCGGTCTGGCGGCCGGGATCTTCGTACTGGGGACCCTGGTGGCCCGGCTGTTTGCGGGCCGGTCCGTGGAACTGTACGGCCGGAAGAAAATGCTCTATGCCGGGATCCTGTTCTTCCTGGTGACCACCTGTATGTACTTCCTCATCAATTCTCTGGCCACCATGTACATCGTCCGGTTCCTGAGCGGGGTGGGCTACGGCATTGCCTCCACGGCCACCAGCACCATCGTATCCGCCATGATCCCGGCGGAACGGCGGGGAGAGGGCATCAACTACTATGCCCTCAGCATGAGCCTGGCTGCAGCCATCGGGCCCTTCATCGGCATGGTGATGCAGCAGATGTTCCCCTTCCGGGTGATCATCCTGTTCTCCATTGTGATGGTACTGATCTGCCTGGGGGCCGCCTTTGTAATGAAGGTGGATGAGATCCAGCTGACGGAAGAACACCGGGCGGCTCTGAAACAGCTGTCCCTGTCCAACTTCCTGGAACCCCGGGTCATGGGGATTTCCATTGTGGGCTTCGTTGTGGCGGTGTGCTATTCCAGCGTGCTGAGCTTTTTGGCTACCTATGCGGCGGAACTGCAGCTGATGACTGCCGGGACCCTGTTCTTTGTGGTCTATGCTCTGTCCATCACTTTAGCCCGTCCCGTTGCCGGAGTGATGTTCGACCGGAAAGGGGAAGACTTCGTCATGTATCCCACCTATGCCTGCCTGGCCATTGGACTCCTGCTGCTGTCCATCACCACCCAGAACTGGGAAATGCTGGCTGCCGGGGTGTTCGTGGGCCTGGGGTACGGAACCTTCATGTCCAACGGACAGGCCATCTGCGTGAAGCTGGTGGAAGAAGTCCGGATCGGAGTGGCGGTTTCCACCTATTTCGTCATGCTGGACCTGGGGCTGGGGGTAGGACCTTACCTCCTGGGTGCCTTCAAGGAACCTCTGGGATTCCAGGGCATCTATTCCGCCGTGGGCCTGGGTGCCATCGGCTGTGCCGTTCTCTACTGGCTGCTGTATGCCCGGAGACGGAAGACTGCAGATCTCCAGGAAAATTCTGTGGAAAGTCTGGAATCGGAAGCCGAATAAAACGGCAGAAAATATTTTGCATACAGAATCGAATCCGTAGGGGCTCCACGCCGGGGAGCCCGCCCGTTCAACGGCTGCTGGTGCAGTCGGCGGGCCGCCCGGCGTGCGGCCCCTACGGTTTTTGTGTTCAGGGCCAGCTTGGCTGGCTTCCTTTGGCCATTGACGATTGACAATTGACCATTGACGGGGGCTGCTGCCTGTGCGGCAGCGCCCTTTTTCCTTTTTCCGCCCACTATGGTATAATCAAGTCATAAGAAATGACGAAGGAGAATTGTCATGCTGGCTGACTTGCATATCCATACCACCTTTTCTGACGGCGTCTACACTCCGGAAAAAATCATTGCCCAGGCCCGGGTGTCTGGCATTGCCGCCATTGCCATCACCGACCACGACAACATCCAGGCCTACGACCGGGCGGCCCGGACCATTCACTTCCGGCATCTGGGGATCCAGCTGATCCGGGGGGTGGAGATCGACACGGACTACAAAGGGAAGGATGTCCATGTGCTGGGGTACCATTTCGACCCGGAGAACCAGCCTCTTCTCCAGGCCATGGCCTGGACCCGGGTGGGGCGGATCACCCGGATCCGGAAGATCATCCAGAAAATCAACCAGCTGGGATATCCCATTACCTTGGAGGAAGTCCGGGAAGAAGCCCACGGGTCCAAAAGCCTGGGGCGGCCCCACATTGCCCGGGTTCTGGTGAAAAAAGGCCTGTTCTCCCATACCCAGGCGGTGTTCGATGCCCTGATTGCCAGCGGCAGGCCCGCTTACTGCCGGCAGGTGAAGATGCAGCCCAAAGAGGCGGTGGACCTGCTCCACAGGGCGGGAGGCATTGCTGTTTTGGCCCATCCGGCGGAAATCGGGAACCCGGATCTGGTGGAAGAACTGCTGGATAGGGTGCCGTTTGACGGCATGGAAGTGTGGCATCCTTCTATTTTAAAGGAAAAACCTCCCCACGATTGGCTCCAGGTGGCCAAAAACCATGGTCTCCTGACCAGCGGGGGCAGCGATCTCCACGGGAATCCGGGACGGTTCCCCCTCCACCTGGGAGAATTCCCCATTTCCTACGAAAATGTGAAGGGTGTCATCGAAGGAAAGAAAATCTGATCCGAAAAGCAGGTGCATACCATGAAAACTGTAGCATTTGTAGGCCCCAGCGGCACCGGGAAAAGCTTCCGGGCCATCGGGGTCGCCCATGACCATCACTGCGACGGCATCATCGATGACGGGCTCCTGATCGAAGGGACCAAGATCCTGGCCGGAACCAGTGCCAAAACGGAACAGAACAAGGTCCAGGCGGTGAAACGAGCCATCTTTATGGAAAAGGACCACTGCCAGGAAGTCCGGGAAGCCCTGCTGAAAAGCGACATCCGGACTCTTCTGGTAATCGGCACTTCGGACAAGATGGTCCGGACCATCTGCAAGCGGCTCCAGATCCCGGCGCCTTCGGAAACGGTGTACATCCAGGACATTTCCACCGTCCGGGAAATGAAAAAGGCCCGGGAGACCCGGATCAAGGAAGGAAAACACGTGGTGCCGGTGCCCACCATCGAACTGAAGCCCCATCTGTCCGGGGTGCTGGTGGATCTGCCTCACCGGCTGTTTTCCCGGAACCGGAAGCCCCATGCCATGTCAGAAAAATCCATTGTTCGGCCGGCTTTCAGCTACTACGGGAAGATCACGGTATCCGATTACGTGGTCAGCGACATTGTACGGATCGTGGTGAAGAAGAACAAGGAAGTGGACCGGATCACTTCCATTAAGGTGCGCCGGCCTTCGGACACCAGCAAGGGGATGACCATCTTCCTGGAGATCATCCTGTTCTTCGGGGCGCCCATTTACGAAGTGGTGAAGAGCCTCCAGACCAAGATCAAACTGAAAGTGGAAGGCATGACCAGCATGCCGGTAAAAAATATCGATGTCTCCATCCGCAGCCTGACGGTGCGGCCTCCTGATCTGCCGAAAAATCTCCAGGAGCCGGACCCGACCCTGCCGGAAGGACAAAAGGAGGAAGGCGGGGCATGACCCCTTATGATTTTGACCAGTATGTAACCCTGGTGCGGGAAAAACTCCAGCTGCTCACGGAAGAACCGGTGGAGCAGAAGGAAATCAATTACGGCCGGCAGCTGAAGGTCCGGAAGGGCCCGGACACGGTGAACCTGGCCCTTTACAATGGGAAAAAGGGCCTGAAACAGGTATGGAGCGGGAAAGTTTCTTCCTTCCGGGACTGCTGCCAGAAGGCGCTGGACGGAGAGACGGAACCTTCAGCCCTTGCCGGTGATCTTTCCGCCGGCGGGGGAAAAGTGACCCTGCTGGACGGGAAACCCGGATTCGACGGGCTCTGGTGCGGCAGTGACGAAAGCGGCAAGGGAGACTATTTCGGTCCCCTGGCGGTGGCAGCGGTGTGCCTGGACCTGGAAACCGCCCGGCAGTACCAAAGCTGGGGGATCTGCGACAGCAAGGCCCTGACCGACGGAAAGATCCATCAGCTGGCGGAAAAGATCCGGAAGACCGCCAAAGCCCATACGGTGCTGGTACTGAAGCCTCAGTTCTACAACCAGCGGTATGTCCAGCTGAAAAGCCAGAAGCAGAACCTGAACCATCTTTTGGCCAGCGGCCACATCCATGCTCTGGGACGGGTGCTCCAGCAGGTGCCGGAATGCCATTTTGCCCTGGTGGACCAGTTTACCCGGCACAATGCCATTTCCTCCACCCTGGAAGCAGCTTATCCCGGGCTGAAAGTGTACCAGCAGCCCAAAGGGGAAGCGGATATGGCAGTGGCGGCGGCGTCCATTCTGGCCCGGGACGCCTTTGTGGAAGTGATGGGGGAGCTGTCCCAAAAGGCAGGCTTCGAACTGCCCAAAGGAGGCGGCAGCCAGGCTACGGCAGCGGCCCGGAAGCTGGCCAAAGCCCAGGGGGAAGAGGCTCTTTCCCAATACGTCAAGCTCCATTTTGCCAACACAGGAAAGCTCAGGCTCTGATTTACGATTTGTTTTATGTTTTTGTTCCTGTACTATGCTATAATAATAAAAGATTGTATCAGCATTGACAGATTCAGAGCTTTTCAAAATACAACGATACTGGCAGGTCATACTCTATGAACAAAACCCTATTCCGCATGCTGTGCGTGTTGTTCTTTGTAGTCATCATCGTATCAGCAGGCGTTCTTTATTTTACTTTTGATGTACGGGCCCTGGTCTATCTGACCACTTTTAAATGGTATTATGCGCTGCTGGCCCTGGGGGTGCTGTCGGTGGGGCTGTTTTTCGATGCCACCCGACTGATCACCCTGACAAGGCTTTCCGGGGAGAAGATGGATTATGCCCATATTTTCTACGCGGTGTTCAGCAACTATTTCCTGGCACTTCTGACTCCCGGTCAGGGGGGCGGAGGGATTGCCATGCTCATGTTCATGAAACGGGCGGGGGTACCGGTGGCCAAATCCACCCTGATCGTCATTGTCCGGACGGTATTTTCCATCTTGTTCCTGTTTTTGGTGATGCCCCTGGTATTCTGGTGGGATCCGGTGCTGGTAAGCTGGATGCCCACCAGTGTCATTGCCTTGGTGTGCGCCTTTTTCATCGGGGCTCCCTGGCTCCTGTGGCACCTGGTAATGGGGGGACGGCTGGAAAAATGGCTGGCCCGGTTCAGCCGCCGGTTCTCTCCCCGGGTCCAGGAAGCCATTTTCCTGGGGTACCGGGATTTCCAGCAGGCCATGTTCATGCTGAAGGACAATCCCCGGCAGGTGTTCCGGGCTTTTATGGAATCGGGGATCAGCCTGCTGTTCATCTATTCGGTGGTGCCGGTGTTCATCAAGGCCTTCGGCATCAGCCTGCCCCTGCACATTGTCATGGGACGCATGTGCCTGATCAACCTGGTACTGTACTTTACTCCCACCCCCGGTGGCAGCGGGGTGGCGGAAGGCGGCTTCCTGGTGCTGTTCAATTCTCTGCTGCCTCCCGGTGTGGCCGGGGTGCTGGCCATCCTTTGGCGTTTCTTCTGTGAATACATTCCGTTCACCATCGGCGCCATTGTGACCATCAAATGCTTTGGCTTGGATATTCTGACCAAGATCCGCGATCGGAGGGAAATGGATTCATGAGAAAGATCTTAGTAACTGGGGGAGCCGGGTTCATCGGGTCCCATGTGGTGCCGGCGCTCATCAGCCGGGGAGATTGTGAGGTAACGGTGCTGGACAACCTGTCCACCGGGAAACGGGCCTATGTGCCGTCAGGAGCCCGGTTCCAGCTGCTGGATATCCGGTCCCGGGAGCTGACGGATTTCCTGATGGCGGAAAAATTCCAGACAGTGATCCATCTGGCGGCCCAGACCCTGGTGCCCTATTCCATGGAATACCCGGAAGCGGACGAAGACCTGAACGTGGCTGGTCTGGTCCATGTACTGGAAGGCTGCCGGAAAAGCGGCGTGGAACAGATCATCTTCTCTTCCAGTGCGGCCATTTACGGGGACAACCAGAACCTGCCCCTTCAGGAAACAGAAGTGCCGGCTCCCACTTCTTTCTACGGTCTGTCCAAGGCGGTGGGAGAGGACTACATCCGTCTGTACAGCCGGTGCTTCGGTCTGAAGCACATTATTTTCCGGTTCGCCAATGTATATGGGGAACGGCAGGGAGAAACAGGAGAAGGGGGCGTGATCTCCGTCTTTGCCCGGAAAATCGCCCAGCACGAACCGGTGACTGTCTTTGGGGACGGGAACCAGACCCGGGATTTCGTCTATGCCGGGGATATTGCCCGGGCCATGAGCCTGGGGGTGGGATATAACGGCTGTGCCACCCTGAATGTGTCCACCAATGAGGAAGTGTCCCTGAACCAGCTGATCGGGGTGATGGAAAAGATCCTGGGCCATAAAATGGATGTCCATTATGGACCGGTGCGGCCGGGAGACATTTACGCTTCCGTACTGAGCCACAAGGCCCTGGTGGAAACCCTGGGCATGAAAGACTACACGGACCTGGAAAAGGGGCTCACCGGGACCCTGGCGTATTTCCAGAAATAACAGGAGCAGGGAGAACAAGGAGAGACCTATGAAGAAACTGATCTTTTCCGTTCTGGCCCTGCTCTTTTTCTGCACCGCAGGCTGCGGGGCAAAGACAGGAAACCTGGAACGGGGGAAAACACCTCCCAAAGAAACGGTGCTGGCAGGAGGCCAGCTGGTGGGGGCTTACGGCAGTCTGGGGAACGACCTGGTGAACGCTTTGAACCAGGACGGCCGGCAGCCGCTGCTGAAGCTCCAGGACGGAGCGGGCTCTTTGGCCAATATCGAACTGCTGCGCCAGCAGAAAGCGGACCTGGCCCTGGTCCAGAGCGACGTGGCCTGGTATGCCTATACAGGCACCGGGCCCTATGAAGACCGGCCTCTGAAGGATCTGGAACAGGTGGGGACCCTTCAAGGGGAAACGGTCCAGATCATTACCTACGACCTGACCGGGATACGGAAACTCCAGGACCTGAAAGGAAAGACCGTATCCCTGGGGGCTGCCGGTTCCGGTTCCTCTCTCAACGCCAGACAGGTACTGGAAGCAGCGGGCCTTGCGGAAGACGATGTGCGGGTCCAGTATCTTTCGGTGGATGACACGGTCCGGGCTCTGAAGGAAGGCACCGTGGATGCGGCTATCCTCACTTCCGCCCTGCCCCATCCGGCTCTCCGGGATCTGGCCCGGCAGCGGCGGCTGGTGCTGGTCCCTATCGAAGGCCAGGACCTGGAAGACCTGGTGGCCGCCTATCCCCTGTATCAGCCGGTGGTGATCCCGGTAGGGACCTATCCCAACCAGACCCGGCCCTGTGCCAGTGTGGCTCTTCAGTGTCTCCTGGTGACCCGGAAGACGGTGCACAAGGACACGGTAAAGAATTTCCTGGACCGTCTGTGGCCTCAATGGAAGGAACTCCAGACCAAACAACCTGCCCTGTACCGGGATGTGGAGAAACGGTTCTTCCTGGACCCGCTGCTTCCGTTGGCCCCCGGTGCCGAACAATTCATGAAGGAACAAAAAATCGGTTCCTGAGCAGTCAGCCAAAACTTGATTTGCAAAACAGGCGTCAAACCTGTATAATGTTGAACAAGAGACTAGTCCTATAGAACCAGAAGCGATGGTTATCGTTCGGATTCGTAGGGGATACGGGAATTGAAAACATAGTTTCGAAAAGGGAGTATGGAACGCGAAGATACTCCAGTCTTTTGATATGCAAAAATACGAAGGAGGTGTCCCTTTGAATAACAATAAAGGACAACAGAAAAAATTATCCATCATTCCGCTGGGCGGTCTGGGAGAAATCGGCAAGAACATGACGGCCTTTGTGTATGGCAACGACATGATCCTGGTGGATGCCGGTCTGGCATTCCCCGATGATGACATGCTGGGCATTGACCTGGTGATCCCGGATACCACGTTCCTGATGGAAAACAAGGAGAAGTTCAAGGCTATTTTCCTGACCCACGGCCACGAAGATCACATTGGCGCTCTGCCTTATGTGATGAAGGATTTTGACGTGCCGGTGTACGGCACTCCCCTGACTCTGGGGATCCTGTCCGGCCGTCTGAAGGAAAACGGCGTCTCTGACAGCAAATGCAAAATGGTGAAGCCTGGGGCTACGGTCCGGGCCGGCGCCTTCCGGGTGGAATTCATCCGGGTCAACCACAGTATTCCCGATGCGGTTGCCCTGGCCATCCACACTCCGGTTGGGGTGATTGTCCACACCGGGGACTACAAGTTCGACCAGACTCCGGTGGACGGACAGGTGACCGACTATGCCAAGTTGTCTGAAGTGGGCCGCAAAGGCGTGCTGCTCCTGATGAGCGATTCCACCAACATTGAACGGACCGGGTATACCCCCAGCGAAAAGAGCGTGGGCAAGACCCTGGACGAACAGTTCCGGATGGCCAGGAACCGGGTGATCGTGGCCACCTTCTCTTCCAACGTGCACCGGATCCAGCAGGTGATCGACGCGGCGGTAATGACCCGCCGGAAAGTGGCGGTGATCGGCCGGAGCATGGTGAACGTGGTGAACATTTCCATTGAAATGGGTTACCTGAAGGTGCCCCAGGGTGTGCTCATCGACATTGACGAATGCCGGAACTATGCACCCCGGCAGATTGCCATCATCACCACCGGCAGCCAGGGAGAACCCATGAGTGCCCTGACCCGGATGAGCAACAGTGACCACCGGAAGGTGTCCATTATGCCCGGTGACACGGTGATCATTTCCGCCACCCCCATTCCCGGCAACGAGAAAGGTGTGGCCCGGACCATCGACAACCTGTACAAACAGGGAGCTGAAGTGATCTACGGACGGGAACAGGGGATCCATGTTTCCGGTCACGCCAGCCAGGAAGAAATCAAACTGATGCACCGGCTGGTCCATCCCAAGTTCTTCATGCCGGTCCACGGGGAATACCGTCACCTGGTAAAACACAAGAAACTGGCCATGCAGCTGGGGATGCCCAAGGAAAACATCGTCATTGCGGAAAACGGCTCTGTAGTTGACCTGACCCGGGATTCCATCGGGATTTCCGGCAAAGTCACCGCCGGCCGGGTGCTCATTGACGGCCTGGGAGTGGGCGACGTGGGCAATGTGGTGCTCCGGGACCGCCGGCAATTGTCCCAGGACGGGATCCTGATCGTGGTGGTGACCATCGACCACAGCAATTACCGGATCGCCGCCGGCCCGGATATCGTATCCCGGGGCTTTGTGTACGTCCGGGAATCCGAAGAGCTGATGGAAGGCGCCCGGGACCGGGTGCTGAGCACTCTGGACAAATGCCATGAAAACAACATCACCGAATGGTCCGCACTGAAGAGTGCCGTCCGGGACAGCCTGGGCCGGTATCTGTTCGAAAAGACCAGACGGCGTCCCATGATCCTCCCTCTGATCATGGAAATCTGATTCCAATAAACCAAAAATCTTCAGGAAGGGAACAGCGTGGAAAAAAAAGAACGGACTCGCAGAAACAACAAGAAAATCGAATTCACCTTCAACCGGGAAGTGCTGGGCATCCTGTTGGGCGCCTTCGGCCTTATTGTGCTTTGTGCCCTGGGGGGAATCCCCATGGGCAGCGCCGGGGCTTTCCTCAAAAAGGTCCTGACCTACGCCCTGGGGGTGGGAGCTTTTCTCTTCCCTCTGTACTTAATGGTGCTGGGGATGGGGTACATCCTGAATCACGAACATCTGCGGTATTCCAAAAAGTTCTTTACACTCCTGCTGTTCCTTGTTTCTGTCCTGAGCCTGTGGCACATGCACAAGGTGCCGGAAGGCCATGAACTGATTCCTGAGTATCTGATGACCGGTGGTGGCCTCCTGGGAGGCACCATCGTGTTTGTTTTAACAAAGGTGGCCGGTCGGGTGGGGGCACTCATTGTCCTTACTGCCACCACGCTGATCTCCCTGGTGCTGTCCGGGAAATTTTCCCTGCGGAGTCCTCTCCAGACCGCTCAGGACGGGGTAAAGGAAGGGGCCGAGACGGTGGCCCAGAAATGGGAGGACTACCAGGAACGGCGGAAACGGAACCATGATTCCTTCTACGACCAGGAAAAGGATGACGGGAATCCCCGGAAAAAGCCGGAACCGGAAAAGAAACCTTCTCTGGCGGAACGGCTGAAAGAGAAGGTGAATGCTGCCGGTACGGCTCCCATCCTGAAGTTCCAGAAGGAACAGATGGGGACGGGAGAACCGCCCCGGAAGTTTACCATTACTACCTCTGACGATGCCCGGGACCAGGAGGAACCCCAGTGGGAAGCTCCGGCACCGGAAGCCCAGACCACCCGTTTGGAAAACGCGGAAACCGGGGAAGTGATCCCCTACGAATTCCCGCCTCTGGATCTGCTGAACCGGGACAAACCGGTGAACAAGAAGAACTTCCAGGCGGAAATCGAAACCCAGGGGGGCACCATCGAGCAGACCCTCCACGATTTCGGGGTGAACGCCACCCTGGTGAACGTGACCAAGGGACCTTCCGTGACCCGGTATGAACTGGAACCGGCTCCCGGGGTGAAGGTGAACAAGATCCAGAACCTGTCGGAAGACATTGCCCTGAAACTGGCGGTGTCCAGCGTCCGGATCGAACCCATTCCCGGGAAGGCGGCCATCGGCATCGAAGTGCCTTCCAAGACTTCGGAGCCGGTTTCTTTCCGGTCCATTGTGGATTGTCCGGAAGTGAAGAATGCCAAAGGCAAGCTGTGTATCGGCCTGGGGAAGGACATTTCCGGCCATGTGGTGGTGGCGGACCTGACCAAGATGCCCCATCTGCTCATTGCCGGATCCACCGGGTCCGGGAAGAGTGTGTGCATCAACACCATCATCTGCAGCCTGCTGTACAAGGCGGCTCCTGATGAGGTGAAGCTGATCCTGGTGGACCCGAAAGTGGTGGAACTGACCAACTACAACGGGATCCCCCACCTGCTCACACCGGTGGTCACCGGGCCCAAGCAGGCCGCTTCCGCCCTTCACTGGGCAGTGGTGGAAATGGAACGGAGGTACAGTCTGTTCGCCAAGACCCAGGTCCGGAAGATCGACGACTACAATGCCCATGTGCAGCCGGGAGAAAAGCTGCCCTTCATAGTGGTGATCATCGACGAGTTGTCCGACCTGATGATGGTGGCGGCAGTGGACGTGGAAGATGCTATCTTGCGGCTGGCCCAGAAGGCCCGTGCTGCCGGGATCCATCTGATCCTGGCCACCCAGCGGCCGTCGGTGGACGTGCTCACAGGGACCATCAAGGCCAATATCCCTTCCCGGATTGCCTTTGCGGTTTCCAGCCAGATCGACAGCCGGACCATCCTGGACGCCAGCGGTGCGGAAAAACTCCTGGGACGGGGGGACATGCTGTTCTTCCCTACGGGAGCCAACAAACCCATCCGTGTCCAGGGGGCCTTTATTGCCGACGACGAACTGAACCGGGTGGTGGATTTCATCAAGGCGGAAGCCATACCCACCTCCTATTCCAGTGAAGTGACCACTCAGAAGCTCAATGGGGCGGAAGAGGAAAAGAAAGGGGAAGACAGCGAGGAAGACGAACTTTTCCAGGATGCGGTGGAGCTGGTCATGGCCACCCAGCAGGCATCCTCGTCCATGCTCCAGCGGAAGTTCCGGATCGGGTACACCCGGGCGGCACGGCTGGTGGATGCCATGGAAGAAAAGGGCATCATAGGACCGGCGGACGGCAGCAAGCCAAGGCCGCTCATTATGAGCCCCGCCACCATCAAAGAAAAGTTCTTCACCAAAGGGCTGAAGCAGGAAGAACCGTGATTCTCCTGCCTGCGCCGCTCTACCCCGTCTAAAAGTGAGGTTGTACCATGAAAAACAAAATTGGAACCTATTTACAGCAGCACCGGGAAGCCAAACATCTGACCCTGGAACAGGTTGCCGAACATACCGGCATCCGGGAACCCTATCTGGCAGCCCTGGAAGAGGGCGATTTCCACAAGATTCCGGGGGATGTGTTCATCCGGGGCTTTCTCCGGAACTACGGGAACTATCTGGGCCTGGACGGCAATGGCCTTGTGGAGGCCTACCGGACCGGCAGTGAACCGGAAAAGATCCTGAAGTCGCCGGAACCGTTGGTGCCCCAGCCGGAGCTGCCGAAAAGTTCCGATACCATTATCCTGCGTCCGGAAACCTTTGCCGGAAAAAAGCAGGCAAAAACGGAGCCACCGGCGCCTCAGCTGGCATCTCCCAAAACGGAATCCTCTCAGGCTCCGGAACCTTTTGACAAGGTCCAGGCTCTGAAGGATATGGAGCCGGTGGGCTATGGAAACAGCCGTCGGACCGCTCAGGAAGCCCAGGCTCCCCAGAAGCGGAAAAAGGAAGCCATGGAAGCCACCCAGGTAATGAAACCGGTGAAGCCGTCGGCCCAGGCCGCACCGACAAAGCCGGAAGCAGCGAAGGAGGCGGCAGGGCCGGAACCCAAAACGGCCCCCCGACCCAAGGATGCCCAGCCAGTAGCTGGAACCGGGAAGCCGGAAGCTCCCAAGGGGGAAGAGACTGCCAAACGGTTGGACAAAACCGGAGAAAAGAAAGCTCCCCAGCCGGAGAAGCCGTCTGCCAAAGGGGCCCAGGCTGCTGCGGTTGGGAAAAAGCCGGCAGGAAAGGGGACGGAACCCAAAAAATCCCATGAAAGCCCCAAGGAAGCCCTGAAAAAGGTGGAAACGGCGCTGAATCGGGAAAACATGGAAGAAGCCCTGGACGCCAGCAAAGCCAAAGTGGGAGGTGTCCTGGACCGGATCCGGGATTTCATCGACGAAAATCTCTATGAAACCGTCCCGGAAGACGAAGCCGGGGAAGAATACGGAGCCGCCGGCGGGGCGGACAGCAAAACCCCTGCCTTCAGCTTCAAGGTGTTCACCGGGGTGTTTGTGGCCTGCTTGGCCGTATTCACCGTGGTCATGGCCTATTTCGTGTTCGGCGGGAAAACCACTCCGGACCTGAAGGCTACCACCAACATCACCGATGGAGTGAAATCCGACCACTCTTCGGAAAAGAGCGAGAAGGAAAAACAAGCAGCCGCCGAGGCCCAGCCCAAGAAGGAAGAGGAAGAGTCCAAAGGGGATGAAAAGACCCTGGGCAAGGGCAACGGGGTCACGGTGGTGGTCACCTACAAGAAACCGGTCTGGACCCAGACCACCATTGACGGAAAACAGGTGGAAGCGGCTACGGTGCCCAAAGGATCCACCCGTACCTACAAAGGGAGCAAGAGCATTTCCGTCAATGTGGGCAGCATCCGGGATGTAGTGATCACTGTCAACGGAAAAGAAGTACCCTACGGCTCCAAGGAATGGGGCGTAGTGACCCGTACGTTCAAGGCGAAATAAGGAAGGAGAACAGATTGGAAATCGGAGTAGTCAGCCTGGGGTGTCCCAAGAACCTGGTGGATTCAGAAGTGATGATGGGGCTCATCAAAGAGCGCCAGTGGACCATTACCAATGACCCCACCCATGCGGATGTGATCATCGTCAACACCTGCGGCTTCATTGAAAGTGCCAAAACAGAATCCATCAACACCATCCTCCAGATGGCGGAATACAAAAAGGATGAGCCCCACCGGAAGCTGATCGTCACCGGGTGCCTGGGCCAGCGGTATGCGGATGAACTGTTCGCAGACCTGCCGGAGGTGGATGCCATCATCGGAACCGAATGTTACGACCAGATCGGCAGTGTCATCGACCGGGTGGAAGCGGGAGAACGGTTCACCCTGCTGAAGCCTCCGCAAAAATTCACCCAGAAGGCCAAACGGGTGCTGACCACCCCTCAGTATACGGCCTATCTGAAGATTGCCGAAGGCTGCAACAACCGGTGTTCCTACTGTGCCATCCCCAAGATCCGGGGCCCTTACCGGAGCCGTCCCTATGAGGAAGTCCTCCAGGAAGCCCGGGATCTGGTGAGCCAGGGCGTCCGGGAACTGATCCTGGTGGCCCAGGACACCACCCAGTACGGCATCGACCTGTACCACAAACTGCGTCTGTCGGAACTGCTCCGGGATCTGAACACCATCCCTGACCTGAAATGGATCCGGGTGTTGTACTGCTATCCTGATTCCTTCACCGACGAACTGATCGAAACCATGGCTCAGTGTGACAAGGTGTGCAATTATGTGGACCTGCCCCTGCAGCATGCCAGCAACAGCCTGCTCCACACCATGCACCGGAGAGATACCCGGGAACAGGTGGAAGAGCTCCTGGCCAAACTCCGGAAACGGATGCCGGACATCTGCCTGCGGACCACTTTCATTGTGGGCTTCCCGGGAGAAACCGATGAACAGTTCCAGGAACTGCTGGATTTCGTGAAAAAAGAACGGTTCCAGTGTGCCGGGGTGTTCACCTACAGCCAGGAAGAAGGTACGGAAGCCGGGGCTATGCCCAACCAGATCCCGGAAGAAGTAAAGCAGGACCGGTACCATGCCCTGATGAGCCTCCAGGCGGAGATCTCCGAAGAGATCCAGCAGGAACGGGAAGGGAAAGTGCTGGAAGTGCTCATCGAAGGCAAGGATGAGGAAGATCCCAACCTGGCCGTGGGCCGCAGCTATGCAGAAGCCCCGGACATCGACGGGAAGATTTACGTGGAAGAGGCGGCTTCCCTGAACCCCGGGGATTTTGTGAAAGTCCGGATCAGCCAGGGCTTCACCTACGAAGCGGTGGGGCAGTTGGAAAAGGAGTGATTTCCTGTGAATGTTGAAGTCATCAATACGGGCACGGAGCTGCTCCTGGGCGATATTGTGAATACCAACTTCCAGTATCTGTCCCGGATGCTCAATGATGCCGGGTTCAACGTGCTGTACCAGACCACCATCGGGGATAACGGGGACCGGCTGCTGGAAGTGCTGGCCATTGCCCTGAAGCGGGCGGACATCATCATCACCACCGGGGGCCTGGGGCCCACCCGGGGGGACATCACCAAGGAAATGGTGGCCCGGTACCTGGATCTGCCTCTGGTGCCCAGTGCCTTCTGGCTGGACAAGCTGACCCGGTATTTTGCTGCCCGGCATGTGGTCATGACGGACAACAACAAAAAGCAGGCCATGATCCCGGAAGGGGCCGTGGTATTCAACAACGAAGTGGGCACGGCACCGGGAATCGGGGTCTGGACTCCGGACCACAAACTGATCATCATGCTGCCGGGGCCTCCGGCGGAAACCACCCACGTGTTCGGTCAGCAGGTGATGCCCTATCTCCGGAAAAGCTATGCGGCCCAGGGAATCATCCATTCCCGGGTGCTGCATCTCCGGGGACTGACGGAATCCATGGTGGCGGAAAAGCTGGATGCCATCATCATGGCCCAGACCAACCCCACCATTGCCCTCTATGCCCGGAAGGGAGAAATCATCATCCGGATCACCGCCAAAAGCGATACCCTGGAAAAGGCGGAAGCCATGAACCAGGCCATCGAGGAAAAGATCCGGGAAGTGCTGGGTGAGTACATCTACGGAGTGGATTACGAAACCCTGCCGGAAGCCCTGGGCAAACGGCTGAAAGAAAAACATCTGACCATCGCCTTTGCCGAATCCTGCACCGGAGGCCTGGCCTCCAGTCTGGTGACGGATATTCCCGGAAGCTCGGAATATCTCATGGGGTCGGTGGTCTCCTATACCAATGACGTAAAGCACCGGCTGCTGGGGGTGAAACAGGAAACCCTGGACAAATACACCGCCGTCAGCGAACAGACTGCCCGGGAAATGGCCCAGGGGATCCGGGAAAGAATCGGAACGGATCTGGGCATCAGCATTACCGGGATCGCCGGACCGGGAGGGGGGACCCCCACCCAGCCGGTGGGCCTGGTGTACATCGGTGCAGCGGATAAAAACGGAACCAAAGTCCTGGAATGCCGGTTCAAGGCGGCCCGGACCACCATCAAACTCCGGGCGGCCATGAATGCACTGTCTCTGGCCATGGACCGGGTGAAGGAGCTGTAACGCTCCTGTACAAGATAAGGAGAAATTATGACTGAAACCACAGAAATGGAAAAGAAACCGGTGGAAACAACGGAAACTGCCAAACCGGAAATCACTTCCTTCGAAGATCTGAACCTGGACCGGAAGATCCTGGCAGCCCTGAAGGAAATGGGTTTTGAAGAACCCTCTCCCATCCAGAAGGGGGCTATCCCCCTGGCTCTGGAAGGAGACGACCTGATCGGCCAGGCCCAGACCGGTACCGGCAAGACCGCCGCCTTCGGGATCCCCATCATCCAGAAGATCAACGAAAAGGACCGGCACATCCAGGCCCTTGTCATGAGCCCCACCCGGGAACTGTGCATCCAGGTGGCGGACGAAATCAGCAAGATTGGCCGGACCAAACGGATCCGGGTACTGCCGGTATACGGGGGCCAGCCCATCGAACGGCAGATCCGCAGCCTGAAACGGGGCATCCAGGTGGTCATTGGGACCCCTGGCCGTCTCCTGGACCATATCCGCCGGGGCACCATCGACCTGGAATACGTGAACTTCCTGGTGCTGGATGAAGCCGACGAAATGCTGGACATGGGCTTTGTGGACGATATGGAAAACATCATCAAAAACGTTCCCCCGGAACGGCAGACCATGCTGTTTTCCGCCACCATGCCCCGGCCCATCCTGAGCATCAGCAAGAAATACATGCGTACCCCCAAGATGGTGGCCATCCACAAAGAAGTGGTCACTGCGCCCACCATCGACCAGTACTACTATGAAACCCGGGACAAGGTGGACGGCCTGTGCCGGATCCTGGACACCACCGACGACTGCAAGATGATCATCTTCTGCCGGACCAAAAAAGGCGTGGATGAACTGGTCATCGCCCTGGCCACCCGGGGCTACGAAGCGGAGGGCCTCCACGGGGACCTGAGCCAGAACCAGCGGGACCGGGTCATGAAAAAGTTCCGCAGCGGCCAGGTGGACATCCTGGTAGCCACCGACGTGGCGGCCAGAGGGCTGGATATCGACAACATCACCCATGTGGTGAACTTCGACGTGCCCAGTGACAGCGAAAGCTACGTGCACCGGATCGGCCGTACCGGCCGTGCCGGGAACACCGGTGTGGCTCTTACCTTCATCACTCCCCGGGAATTCCGTCAGCTGAAGCTGATTGAACGGAGCATCAAGACCAAAATCATCCGGGGCACCCTGCCCACCGACGCCAGCGTGCTGGAACGGCAGCGGGAACAGATTGTATCCAAGATGCAGACCATCCTGGAACAGGACCGGTATCAGGACTATCTGCCCATTGTGGAAACCCTGGAAAAGGACTATGATGTCCAGGATATCGCCGCTGCTGCCCTGAAGTTCATGCAGGAAGGGGCCAAAGCCCTGGAAGAACCGGAAGAGGAAGGTTCCCTGCCGGATGCCCTGGCCAACACCGGTGCCAAACCGGGGATGGTGCGGCTGTTCGTGAATATCGGCCGTTCCAGCCGGGTCACGGTCCGGGATATTGTCCAGAGCATTGCCATCGAGGCGGAAATCCCTGCTCGGAGCATTGGCCGGATCAGCATCTATGACAAATTCAGCTTTGTGGAAGTGCCCATGGAACATGCGGAAAAAGTCCTGGCAGTGATGCACCGGAACACCATCCGGGGCTGCCGGGTGAACATGGAGCCTGCCAAAGCACGGGTATAATACCAAAAGGAGTTCTCCTATGACTCAAACGATCTACGGAAAGACGGAGGGCCTGAAAAAACAGGTCCTCACCCAGTTGGAAGGGATCTATGAGCTGAGAGCGGACGAGGGCCAACTGATCAGTGAGGAGTTGGCCCTCGTTTTGCGGGATTTGACGGAAGCCATCAACCGGGAAATCTCCATTTATGTGGACCGGAAGGGCCAGGTGACGGCGGTGGCCGTAGGCAGCGACAGCCATGTGGAGCTGCCGGGCACCGATTCCCGCCGAAGCCAGAACCGGCTCTGCGGGGTGGCCTGTATCCACACCCATCCCTCCGGGGCACCCCGGCTCAGCCGGGTGGATCTGTCCGCCCTCCGGGACCTGCGGTTCGATGCCATGGCCGCCATGGCCTGGGAAAATCCCTCCAGCCAGCCTCTCCTCAGCTTCGGGATGATTACGGATCTGGATGAGGATCAGCAGCCGGTGCTCCAGGAATTCGGCCCCTTCAAGGTGAAGGATGTGGCGGCCATGCCCTTTGGGAATGTGCTCCACACAGTGGAAAAGATCCTGGCCAAACGGTCCCGGGGCCACAACCTGGCGGAAGGACCGGAACGGGCCATGCTGATCTCCCTGGCCTGGGGGGATACGGCCTCCCGGTGGACCGCCCAGGATTCCGTGGAGGAACTGGCCCAGCTGGCGGAAACCGCCGGTGCGGAAGTCATCGGCAAATTCGTCCAGTCCCGGCCCAAACCGGACCCGGTGTTCTTCATCGGGAAAGGGAAGGTTCAGGAGCTGTCCCTGTTTGCCCAGCAGGAAGACATCGACCTGTGCATCTTTGATGACGAACTGTCTCCGGCCCAGCAGCGGAACCTGGAACGGGCCCTGGGGGTCCGGATCATCGACCGGACCGGGCTGATTTTGGACATTTTCGCCAAACGGGCCCGGACCAGTGAAGGGAAGCTCCAGGTGGAACTGGCCCAACTCCAGTACATGCTGCCCCGGATCATGGGCCAGGGCACCAGCCTGTCCCGTCTGGGGGGCGGCATCGGTACCCGGGGGCCCGGGGAAACCAAGCTGGAAGTGGACCGGCGGCGGATCCGGGACCGGATCGCTTTCCTGGAAGATCAGATCCGTCGGATGAAGGGCAACCGCCGGCAGCAGCAGCGGGCCCGGAGCAAGAATGAAGTGAAGCAGGTGTGTCTGGTGGGGTACACCAACGCCGGTAAAAGCACCCTGCTGAACACCCTGACCCATTCGGACATCTATGCCCAGGATCAGCTGTTCGCCACCCTGGACCCTACCACCCGGCAACTGGAACTTCCGGATGGGAGCCACTGCACCCTGACGGATACCGTAGGGTTTATCCAACGGCTGCCCCATCAGCTGGTGGCCGCTTTCAAATCCACCTTGGAAGTGGTGAAGGATGCGGACCTGCTGCTCCATGTAATCGACTGCTCCCACGAGCTGTACCGGGAACAGTCAGAGGCGGTGTACCAGGTGCTCCAGGAACTGGAAGTCACTGAAAAGCCCATTCTCACCGTGTACAACAAGGTGGACCGGCTGACCCAGCACGAAGGCCTCCGGCACCGGCTGGAACAGGAAGAGGACGCCCTGTGCCTGTCCGCCCGTACGGGAGAAGGGGTACCGGAACTGCTGGAAAACCTGGCCCGGCTTTTAGGGCAGGACCGGGTGGAACTGGAACTGTCCATTCCCTATGGGGAAAGCAGGCTGGCCGCCCGGCTCCATGAAGAGGCCCAGGTCCTTTCGGAAACCTACGGGGAAACCGGGATCCTGATCCGGGCCCGGATGGACAAGGGCCTGGGAGAGAAATTGGCCCCCTATGTCCGGAAATAAAAGCATCAATTAATCAAGCAATTAAGGAGGAAATCAATTCCAATGGATATACAATGGGATGAAATCGAACGGAAAGCACTGGACACCGTTGCCCAGCATACCAAAAGCCATGAAGCCGCGGCCCTGGTGAACACCAAAAAGGTGCTGGACGCCTTTGCCAAGTTCCAGGTGGCCGATTTTTACCTGAAGCCCACCACCGGCTATGGCTATTCTGACATGGGCCGGGACCAGCTGGACCTGATTTATGCGGATATCTTCAAGACGGAATCCGCCCTGGTCCGTTCCCAGTTCGTATCCGGCACCCACGCTCTGGCTGTGGCCCTTCTGGGGAATCTTCATCCCGGGGATGAAATGATCGGAGCCACCGGGGAACCCTACGACACCATGCAGACCATTATCGGCCATCCGGTGAAGACTCCCGGCTCTCTGGTGGACCTGGGAGTCACCTACAAGGAAATCCCCATGGAAGGGGACCATCCGGACATCCCTGCCCTCCTGGCTGCCATCACCCCCAAGACCCGTCTGGTCCACATCCAGCGGTCCTGCGGCTACAGCAGCAAACGGAAGACCCTGACTGTAGGGGAAATCGGAGAGATCTGCCAGGCGGTGAAGAAGGTCCGTCCAGACATCATCTGCTTCGTGGACAACTGCTACGGGGAATTCATTGAGGACAAGGAACCTACGGAAGTGGGGGCCGATCTGATGGCCGGGTCCCTGATCAAGAACCTGGGGGGCGGCTTTGCTCCCACCGGCGGCTACATTGTAGGCAAAAAGGATCTGGTGGAACAGGCTTCCTACAGGCTCACTGCTCCCGGCCTGGGCGGTGAAATGGGCTGCACCCTGGGGGATACGGCCCGGGAATTCTATCAGGGGCTCTTTATGGCTCCCCATGTAGCTCTCCAGGCGGTGAAGACCTCCATGTTCGCTGCTTCCGTTTTCCAGTCCCTGGGCTTTGAAGTGTCCCCGCTGCCCGATGATGTACGCAGTGACATTATCCAGACCATCACCCTGAAGACTCCGGAAAATCTCTGTGCCTTCTGTGAAGCCATCCAGGCCCATTCGCCCATCGATGCCCATGTGACGCCGGTCCCCTCTCCGCTGCCCGGCTATCAGGATGACATCATCATGGCCGCCGGTACCTTCGTCCAGGGGGCTTCCATCGAACTGAGCGCCGACGGACCCATGCGGGCACCCTACAAGGTGTTCATGCAGGGGGGCCTGACCTTTGAACACGGCCGGATCGCCGTGATGGCCGCTGCCCGGCAGATTATGGAAAAGCAAAAATAAGAAAGCAAAAAACAGCCTCTGAATTTCGCTTCAGAGGCTGTTTTTCATATGCGTGCTATACTGGGATGGCAAAGCCAAAGAAAAACGCTCAAATCAAAGATTTGAGCGTCTGAAAGGAATTTGCCCTATGGAAGGCATCAACCTTTATAAAGTACGGAATACCGCAATGACTTTTCCCTTGATTTCGATGTTGTCGGTGCCCACAATGGGAGGGTAGGCATCATTTTCCGGCTGGAGACGGATCTGTTTCAGTTCCCGGAAATACCGTTTGATGGTGGTTTCTTCCCCGTTGAGGAGGGCCACTACAATATCCCCGTTGGTGGCATAATTCTGTTTCCGGACAAATACATAATCATGGTCCAGGATCCCGGCATTCTTCATGCTGTCTCCTTCCACCACCATCATGAACACATCTTCCTTGCAGCCGATGAGATCCAGGGGGATGGGGTAGGTGTCTTCGATGTTTTCCACAGCCAGCATGGGATCACCTGCGTGGACAGCGCCCACCAGAGGCACCGGAACCATGCTTTTCTTCCGCCAGCTGATTTCTTCCCGGAGCCCGTAGGTACGGGGCTTTTCCGGATCCCAGCTGACAAAACCGGCTTCCGCCAGCTTTTTCAGGTTGTTGTGGACGGAAGCACTGGAAGACAGACCCACAGCACTGCCGATTTCCCGCACAGAAGGGGGATAGCCGTTGGTGAAGATGTACTGCCGGATAAAATCGAGGATCTGGCTCTGCCGGGCATTGATCCCATGGGAGCGGGAGGGTTTCTTTTGTTCCGTATCCGTCGTCATTTCTGTATCAGTCATGGTATAAATCTCCTTTGAACAGGATGGATTTGTGGTACAAGAGTCCAATCTAATTAGAATAAGTATAACAGGAAAACAATTGTGTGTCAAACGAGTGTTTAGAAAGGAAACAGGAACCTGGAAGAAAATCAGGAATCCAGCCAGGTGCAAGCCGTGAATCCGTATGGATAAATCCTAAAGAGTATGGCCAAATCCCGAAGTATGAAAATAAAATCCAGGGCCGGTGCATCAGCAGAAAAATGACCCGGCCGGATCGGGAACCCGGTCCTGAAAGAAGGATCCCAAAGGAAATACCGGGAAAAATCTCAGTTTCTGGACAAATCGAGATCTCTGGTTTTCCAGAAAATTTACGTCCAATAATATATATTATGTAAAATAGTGTGGATAAAGCGCCTTGGAGAACCGGTGCTTCCGGCCGTTCAGACACGGTTTGGCTCAAGAATTTCCCAAACCGTTCCTTTTCTTTCAATTGTTTCTGTGTTATAACAGAGTTTGTCAAAACGTTACAATATTAACCCAAAGGAGCTTTCTTATGCATCAGCGTGTTGCAGCTATCAATGATCTTTCCGGCCTGGGAAGATGTTCGCTTACAGCCGATATAGCCGTGCTGGCAGCCATGGGCATCGAAGCCTGTCCCATGCCTACGGCAGTGCTTACATCCCAGACCGGCTACCCGGGATACCGGTGCCTGTCCTTTGCCGATCGTATGGATGACTATACGGAGCACTGGCAGGAACTCCAGGTTTCCTTTGCCGGGATCCTTTCCGGGTATCTTGCCACGCCTGATGCAGCGGAAAAGGTCCGGGCCTTTTTGGACCGGTTCCACAGACTCGGGGTGCTGTACTTGTGCGACCCGGTGCTGGGAGACAATGGCAGGGCCTACCGGGGCTTTACCGAGGCTTCCATTGAGGCCGTCCGGCAGCTGGCTTTCCAGGCGGATCTTTTGACTCCCAATCTCACGGAATTCTGTATCCTCACCGGTACGGATATGAGGCCCATCCAGAAACTGGGACAAACAGATCCGGAAGCGCTGTTCCCTATATTGGAAGAAAAAGCAGGCTGCTTCCAGGGCCGTTCCCTGGTGATCACCGGGATCCCTGTACTGGATAAGAACCGGGAAACGCTGATTCTTTCGAATTTCATTGTAAAAATGGCTGGAGGAAAATCCTCCGTGGTTTCCAGTCCTCATCTGGGAGGCAGTTATTCCGGCACCGGGGACCTGTTTGCCGCGGTGGTCCTGGGGGCCCTGCTCCAGAAAAGGTCTTTGGAAGAAGCAGTCCGGCTGGCTGTGGGGTTCATTGCCAGGGGCATTGGGGATGCCCGGCGGGAAAACACCCCTTGCAATGACGGCATCAATTATGAACCCTATCTGGGGCTCCTAGCCCCTCCCCTGCCCCATGGTTCCCAAGCTGAAAGGAAGGATACCTGATGAAACAACAACGAACAGAACAGGAAAAACTCCATTTGTTGGTACTGACTGGTGTGTTCGCCGGGCTGATCTGCCTGTTCACCGCCTATATCTGTCATATCCCTATGGGATCCAATGGAGGATATCTCCATTTCGGTGATACCCTGATTTACGTGGCTGCGTCCCTGCTGCCTCAGCCCTATGCTTTGGTGGCGGCAGCCATTGGAGGCGGGCTGGCGGATCTGCTGATGGCACCCATGTGGGCACCGGCCACCATTGTGATCAAGGCGCTGATTACGCTGCCTTTTACCTGGAAAGCCCAGAAGCTGCTGTGCACCCGGAACCGGATCGCCCCGTTCCTGTCCTGGATCATTTCCACCATCGGGTATTACCTGGCAGAAGGACTGATTTTTGGGACCTATGCAGCTCTGGTGACTTCCATTATGGGCAGTGCTCTCCAGTCCGGAGGCAGTCTGCTGTTCTATTATCTGGTGGCCGGAGTCCTGGACAGACAGGATGTAAAAGCCAGACTGTTTCATGGAGAAAGGATGATGAATGATCATGGCTCAGATTCTTTATACTTATAAAGATGGCGTCTATGCCAATTTGACCAATCTGTGCAACTGCCGGTGTACGTTCTGCGTCCGGTTCCAGCATGAGGGCATCGGGGATGCGCCCACCCTGTGGCACAAGGTGAACCCCAATTGGGAACAGGTAAAGGCAGCGGTGGATGCTTTTGATTTCACCGGGTTCAAAGAGCTGGTGTTCTGCGGATACGGGGAGCCCACCTGTGCCCTGGATCTGATGCTGAAAACGGCCCGGTATGTGCGGCAGATCCATCCGGAACTGAAGCTGCGGGTGAACACCAACGGGCTGGGGAACCTGGAAAACGGCCGGGATATCGTACCGGAACTGGCCCAGGTGCTGGATGCGGTTTCCATCAGCCTGAACGCCCCGGATGAGGCGGACTACAACAAGGTGACCCGCCCCACCCTGCCGGGAGCCTACCAGGCCATGCTGGATTTTGCCCGGGAATGCAAAAAAATGATCCCGGATACCCGGATGACCGTGGTGGACGTGCTGCCCCCGGACCAGATCGAAGCCAGCCGGAAAGTGGCAGAAAGCTGCGGGATCAAGCTGCGGGTACGGCATTTTGCATGAAAAAGGGGCTGTGAAAAAATCATTTTTCACAGCCCTCTTTTCCTATCTATTTCTTTTTCTTCAGCAAATGGGTCACGATAATGGCACAGGAGGCGTCTCCGGTGATGTTCAGGGTGGTCCGGCCCATGTCGAAGATCCGGTCCACACCAGCCACTAGGGCAATGCCGTCCACCGGCAGGTTCACAGAGGCCAGCACCATGGCCAGCATGATCATCCCGGCACCGGGCACTCCGGCCGTCCCTACAGAGGCCAGGGTGGCGGTTACCACAATGGTGAGCATCTGGGGCAGGGTCAGGTCGATGCCGTAGCAGGACGCAATGAACACGGCGCACACGCCCTGGTAAATGGCCGTCCCATCCATGTTGATGGTGGCTCCCAGGGGCAGGGCGAAACTGGTGACTTCCTTGGAGGCTCCCAGCTTGTTGGCGCATTCCATATTAATGGGCAGGGTCCCTACGGAAGAGGCACTGGAAAAGGCAAACAGCATGGCAGGCATCATGCCCTTGAAGAATTTCAGGGGACTCATGCCCCCGATGGCCCGTACTGCCATGGAATACACCAGGATGGCATGGAGGGCATAGGCAATGTAGGCACAGAGGATGACTTTGGCCAGGGAACCGATGACCGCGGTGCCGTTCTGGGCAATCACCGGGCACAGCAGACAGAATACACCGATGGGAGACAGGGCCAGGATCATTTCCATGACCTTCATGAACACATCGTTCCAGGTGTTGATGAAATCAGCAGCCTTCTCCCCTTTCTGGCCCAGGGCGATAATGGCGATGCCGATCAATAGAGCCATAACGATTACCTGGAGCATGTTGGCACTGGTCAGCGGCGCCAGGAAGTTGGAGGGAAACAGGTCCACCAGCATCTTCATGGGGCCAGTGCTGGTGTTTTTCACCTTAAAGGCCAGATCCGCTGTGGACAGTACCGGGAACATGGGCTTGAAGCTGTTGGCGATAATCAGGCCGATGGTGGTGGCAATGGCGGTGGTAATAAAGTAATAGACCAGGGTAATGCCGCCGATGGAACCCAGTTTCCGGATATCACTGAGAGAGACCACCCCTGCCATAATGGAAAACAGCACAATGGGACCTACGATGAATTTCACAAGATTCAGAAAGATTGTGCCAAAAGGTTTAATGTAGGTGACGGCAAAAGCCACGTTCCCCTGCAGGGCCAGCCCGGCAATGATACCCAGGATCAGGGCAATGAAAATCTGCCCCGCCAGAGGGATTTTTTTCTTCTTTCCTTCTCCATCCATACAAACCAGCCTCCTTTGCAGAACTTTTGGTAAAAAATTGTATCGTATTCTTCTACAGTATACTGTAAAATCATTATAGCATACTCTATATGGAGAAGAAATCTGAAAATAGAGAATATTACGAAGGAAAATCCATGGCCTCCCTACCCTGCCAGGAAGGCCATGATCCGCAGGGTCATGCCGCTGAGCATCAGGATGCCGAAAAATATCAGGAACAGGCCCATGGTTTTCTGGATCCGGGGCAGCCAGGCGTAGTGCCGGCGCAGGCAGGGCCCGAATTTCTCCCAGGACAGGGCCGCCAGAAGAAAGGGGACACAGAACCCCAGGGCATAGGCCAGCAGCAGGAACAGCCCTTCCCGGGCGGTCTGCCGGCTGCCAGCTGCCATCAGGATGGCGGTGAGGATGGGGCCGGTACAGGGGGTCCACCCCAGGGTAAAGGAACCTCCCAGCAGGAAGGAACCCAATACCCCCTGTTTTTTCTGCTGGAGGAAAGGACGCCGGTCCTTCAGCAGGAACAGCGGCGTCCATAAACCGCTCATAAAGAGTCCCAGAAGGATCAGGATCACCCCGGCCGCTTTTTCCAGTACTTTCCAATTGTCCAGCACCAGCTGCCCCAAAACCGTCGCCGTGGCCCCCATGGCCAGGAACACCGCCGTGAATCCGGCCAGGAAGGCCAGGGTATTGGCCAGGAGCCGTCCCTTCCCCTGTGCCTCTCCCATGCCGGAACCGGTGAGCAGCAGCAGGAAAGTGGGCAGCAGGGGCAGGACGCAGGGGGAGATGAAGGAAAGGAAGCCGGCCCCGAAGGCCGCTCCCAGGGTAAGGGAGCCCATTACAGCTTCCCTTTCAGCACGTCTTCCAGCTGCTGGGCGGTGGCCACCCCTTCATGGCGCTGGAGGATATTGCCCTTTTCATCCAGGATCACCGTGGTGGGGATCACCCGGACCTTGTACAGGGTGGCGGCTTTCCCGTCCCGGTCCAGGAGCACCGGCATGGTGTATCCGTTGTTCTTCAGGAAATCCTGGACCTGGGCGCCTTCTTCCTGGAGGTTGACAGCGTAGAACCGGACTTTCTCCTTGTGCTTCCGGGCAAAGGTGTTCATTTCCGGCATTTCGCTCCGACAGGGAGGACACCAGGTGGCCCAGAAATTGATTACATAGACGTTCCCGTCACCGGGCTGGACGGAATGGGAAGTCCCGGCTGTATCCTTCAGGGTGAATCCCGGTGCCTGGGCTTTTTGGGCGGAAGCCTGGGAAGAAGCCGGGGCATTGCTCTGGGAACTGCCGGAAAAGCCTCCGCACCCGGATGCCAGCAGGACGGCCGCCGTCAAAAGAGCAGAAACGATCATCTTTGTCTTCATAATGGTCCTCCTGTAGAATAAATTGTAATCAGGAATTTTTCTTTATAATACCATAAGGGACCTGCTGCACGCAACAGGTCCCTTAGAAGCAGGATCATCCATCAATGATGACATTCTCCATGATGATGTTCCCCATGATGGTCGCACTGGATGTCTTCCTGGTATTGGAGTTTGTCCGCCAGGAAATCTTCTACCGCCTGATCCGCCTGGCCGCTGCAGCCACCGTAAAAGGCGATTCCGGCCTTTTTCAGCCCTTCCTGGGCTCCTCCGCCGATGCCACCGCAGATCACCCCATCGATACCCAGCTGCTGGAGCACACCGGCCAGAGCCCCGTGCCCCTGTCCCTGGGTGCTGTGCACTTCTGCCTTCTGTACCTTCCCGTCTGCCAGATCATAGATTTTGAAATACTCCGTCCGGCCAAAATGCTGGAAGATTTCTCCGTTTTTCGGATCGTAGGTCACTGCAAGTTTCATCGTTTTCTCCTCCCTTTGGGAGATGCCGCCTATCCGTTCCAGGGTCCGCAGGGCAAACCGGCAGCAGCCCAGCTCTGCATCGTCGGAAACTTCCACCTGGCCCCCATACAGGGCGATATTCCAGCCATGGACTAGGGCGCCGGCCGCTTTTTTCCGGGCTTCGTTCAGGATGTTCTGGAAGGTGCTCCGTCCCACATGCATCCGCAGGGCGCATTCCTTCTGGTCCAGTCCCACTTCGTCCATCAGCCGCAGAGCCTCCAGTTCGTCCAGAGTCAGTTGGACCGTTTTCTTTCCGGCTTCTTCTGCGGTAAAGAAAGTACAATCCGGCTTCTGGTAAATCGTTCGTTTCCGTACAGGTCTTGGCATCTCATCTCTCCTTATAAATGGCATATGCCACTAACGAAAGTATATGGTATATGCCAACAACTGTCAAGGACTAGATTTCCTGCAGACGCAGGGGAAGTTCCAGACCGCAGGCTTCCAACAGGGGACCGTCCTGGAGGATTTCCCGGGTGGGTCCCGTTCTTTCCACCTGTCCCTGGTGCAGCAGGATCACTTGGTCACAGGTATCCCAGATGAAGTCCAGGTCGTGGGAAGCAATCAGCTGGGCACAGGGAAGCTGACCCAGGATCCGGATCAGGTTCCGCCGGTTCCGGGGATCCAGGGCAGCGGAGGGTTCATCCATCAGCAGCAGGTCCGGTTTCTGGGTCAGAAGGCCCGCAATGGCCGTGAGCTTCTTCTGGCCTCCGGACAGCCGGTAAATCTGCCGCCGGGCCATGTCCGCCATCCCCACCTGGGCCAGGACTTCTGCTGTCCGCCGTTCCGCTTCCTCCCGGGGCACGCCCCGGTTCCGCAGAGCAAAGGACACGTCGCTTTCCACCGTTGGCAGGAACAGCTGGCTGTCCGAATCCTGGAACACGTACCCGGTCTTTTCCCGGATGGCCGGAAGATGGTCCCGGTCCAGGGGCAGGCCGCAGACCTCCAGGTTCCCTGCCTGCAAGGGCAGAAGACCCACCAGCAGTTTCAGCAGGGTGGACTTTCCCACCCCATTGCTGCCGATGAGCCCCACCTTTTCCCCTGGTTCCAGAGTAAAGGACAGGTCGTGGAATACCGGGACAGCGGCTTTTTTCGGGCCCGGCAGGGCATACTGGAAGCGGATATGGGACAGTTTGAGGATGGCAGACATGGGCAGGACTCCTTCAGCAGCAGAATGGATGAAATGGCAAGACAAGTTATCCCAGGTTCCGGCACACCAGGCACCAGACCAGGGTCAGGATCACCAGCAGCAGGCTGGCGCAAACAGAACTTTCGGCTCCGGTTTCCGGAAAGCGGCCCTGGAATCCCCGGAGTTCCATACTTTCGTAGACAGTCCGGGCCCGGTCCAGGCTCCGGAGAAACAGCAGTCCCAGTAAACTGCCGCTGATCTTCCAGGGGATCCCTCTGGTCCGGGGTGCCCGGAGAGCATAGGCCTGCTGCATCCGGCGGCCTTCCTGGAGCAGCAGCACCAGGTACCGCCAGGTAAGCAGGGTGGAAATGATCAGTACCTGGGGCAGGGGCAGTTTCTGGAGGGCGCAGGCCAGCCGTTCCAGACTGGTGGTAGCCAGCAGCAGCCAGCCGGACAGCACACAGCCCAGGCCCTTGAGCAAAAGCAGCAGAAAGGCTGCAGCCCCTGCAGAAAGACGGAAAGTCCCCAAGGTAACAGCAGTACCCTGGGCAAAAAACAGGTTCACCGCCCCCACTCCGGCCAAAAGGAGCAGGACCGGCAGACACTGGCGGAGAGCCGGCTTCCAGGGAATCTTCCCCACCTGGTACAGCACCGGCAAAGGCAGGAGCAGCAGACAGGCCCCGGCCAGGTGGTTTGGGCCCAGGCTGGCAAAAGCGGCCAGGTACAGGAACAGGGACCCTATTTTGGCCAGAGGAGCCAGCCGGGTGAGCGGCGTATCCTCTGCCGCCAGGTCATCCAGCAGATGGAGGGTCCCGATGGCCCCGTCCAGGGACTTCATGACTGCCGTCCGGTCAGTTTCCGGCCGGCCAGATGGATCAGCCCCAGCACCAGGACCGTCCCGATGATCCCGGAAAAAGCTGTCCCCCAACCGGCCTCCAGTCCGGGAATCTGGTAATCCGGGAAGAGCGCTGTGACTTCCTGGATCCTGGCCGCCAGTCCGTAGATTCCCCCTGCCGGTCCATCCAGTTCAGGGGAACCGGTGAGCCGGGCCAGGGACCATTCCAGTCCGTCAGGATCTTCCGACGCAAAATGAGAGACGGCACCCCCCAGCACCAGGGCCAGGCCGGTAAGTACCCCCAGGGTCTTCTTCCGGCTCCAGGCACTCTTCCCTGCCCTCCCTTCTCCAAAAGGCTGCCGGAGCAGCTCCGGACGGTTTTCATAGAGGAATACCAGCACCGCTGTGGTGATCAGCCCTTCCACCAAGCCGATGGCCAGATGGATGGGCTGCATCAGCAGGAGAAAGGCGGCAAAAGGCAGCTGGGTGATCCCGGACAGGGTGGTTTCTG
Organism: Acidaminococcus sp. HCP3S3_H5; assembly: GCF_052122235.1. Lineage (NCBI taxonomy): Bacteria > Bacillati > Bacillota > Negativicutes > Acidaminococcales > Acidaminococcaceae > Acidaminococcus > Acidaminococcus sp. HCP3S3_H5. The sequence continues at coordinate 233,419 of NZ_JBQKCS010000001.1, read as the reverse complement.
CCGCCACGGAGAAGGCACCCAGCTGGAGGGTCAGTACGCTGCCCAGGATGCTGGAGGCAGCAATCCGCCCTTTTGTCAGCCCTTTGCGGGTCAAAAGGGGCCACAGGATGCCGCCCCCCACAAAACAACCGTAAAAAGCCATGTTCCACACATTGGCTCCCAAAGCCAGCAGGCCCCCATCCCCAAAAGCCAGGCACTGGAGGGCCAGCACTCCGATCAGGGTCAGGAAGCCGGCACTGGGTCCCAGCACTGCCGATAAAAGCATCCCCCCGCACAGATGGCCGGAAGAACCGGTGCCGGGGATGGCAAAATTCAGCATCTGGGCAGCAAACACAAAGGCCCCCAGTACCCCCATTTCCGGCACCAGTCCCGGATCATGGGATTTTTTTACTTTCCGGGCCCCGTACCAGGCCGCCGCTCCCGAAAGGGCGTACATGGCCCCGGCTACACCGGGAGACAGCAGAGCGTCCGCCATATGCATGGGTCATTCCTCCTTTTTCGGGGCAGGAGCCAGTTCTCCCAGCACCTGCTGCCATACTGCCTGATAGCTGCGGCCAGTACTGCGGCACAGGCCGGCAATGGCGTCATATTCCGGATAAAGCCGGGTTTCCGTTTCTCCTGTCACGCTGCCTTCAATATCCACAACCGGTACCTGGACAGCTTTCACCGCTACCGGCCCCAGGGAGGTTTCCGCCATTTGGCTCTGCCGTTCCAGGATGCTCCGTTCCATCCGGCTCCGGCGGATGCCGATGGTGGTGGTTTCTGCAAACAGCAGGGCTTCCAGGCCGGTCCGTTCCGCTTCTTTGCAAAGTACGGTGACCAGCCAACCTGGCCGGTTTTTCTTCATGTAAACCGGGGCATACTGCACGTCCCGGGCGCCGGCTGAAAGCAGCTGGTCCATCACGTGGCCCAGGGCTTCCCCGGTGCAGTCGTCCAGGTTGGTTTCCAGTTTCCAGATGGTGTCTTCTTCCCAGGGAGCCGGAACCGGTTCTTCCGGTACTTCCAGGATCATGGCCCGGAGCAGGCTGGGCATGGCCTGTTCCCGTTTCCCTGCTCCCAGCCCCACTCTGGCTACCGTGAAGGTTTCCGGCAGCTGGCTCCGGGTCCGGATGGCAGCGGCAATGGCAGCCCCGGTGGGAGTCACATATTCCCCGGCAAAGGGCATGATGTGGAGGGGCAGATGGTGGGCGGCTGCGATATTGGCCACCGCCGGCACTGGAATGGGCAGGATGCCATGGGCACAGCGGACACTTCCGGTCCCTTCATGGAGTACCGGGATCACCACGTCCCGGATCCCCAGGTTGTCCAGGCACACGGCTGCCGCCGCAATGTCCACAATGGAATCCACCGCTCCCACTTCGTGGAAATGGACTTCTTCCAGGGTAGTACCATGGGCTTTGGCTTCCGCTTCTCCCAGGATGGTAAAGATCTTCACCGCCAGGGCATGGGCCCCTTCCGTCAGTTCTCCCTGGGCCAGGATGTCCAGCACTTCCCTGAGCCCCCGGTGGGCATGATGGTGATGATGGGCATGGGTTTCGGCGCCACCCTCCTGGTGCTCATGGTCATGTCCATGATGATGTCCATGGTTCCCGTACTGGTGGCCTTCTCCTTCCGGGGCTTCCGGTGCTGCCTGGTTTTTGGCAAAGCCGTAGAGATAGTCCATATCGTGGTCGTGGTTTTCGTGCTCTGCATCCAGCCGCACCAGGAAGTCACAGCAGTCCAGGCCGGCCTTCTTTACCCGGCTGATTTCCACCGTATATCCGGTCAGGGGCAGGGAGGCCAGGGCCTTCCGGAGCACCTGTTCATCCGCACCCAGATCCAGCAGGGCCCCTACGGTCATATCCCCGCTGATGCCGCTTTTGCATTCCAGATAGAGCATTTTTTCCATACCGTCACCGTTCCTTTCCGCAGGCCAGCCGGTTGATCTGGGTGGCCATGTATCCGGCTCCGTAGCCGTTGTCGATGTTCACCACCGCAATGCCGTTGGCACAGCTGTTGAGCATGGTGAGAAGAGCCGAAATCCCCTGGAGGCTGGCCCCGTAGCCGATGGAGGTGGGGACGGCGATCACCGGATTGCTCACCAGGCCTCCCAGCACACTGGGCAGGGCCCCTTCCATGCCCGCCACCGCAATGACGCAGTTGGCTTCCTGAATGGGGTCCAGGCTGGCCAGGAGCCGGTGGAGTCCGCTGACTCCCACATCATAGACCCGGTTCACTTTACTACCGAAGAATTCCGCCGTCTGGGCCGCCTCTTCCGCCACCGGGATATCCGCCGTACCGGCCGTGCACACTGCTACGGAGCCCCGGAGTTCCACCGGTTTCCGGATGATTTTCACCAGGCGGGACAGGGAGTCATATACCGCATCCGGACACAGGGCGCGGATCAGTTCATATTGTTCCCGGCTGGCCCGGGTCCCCAGCACATTGCCTTCCTCTTCCGCCAGTTTCCGGAAAATCTGCTGCAGGTGCTCATCCTTTTTTCCGCTGCAGAACACCACTTCCCCGAAGCCCGTACGGATCTTCCGGTGGGTATCCAGTTTGGCAAAGCCCAGGTCGTCAAAAGGCTTCTGCCGGAAGAATTTTTCCGCGGCTTCCACGGAAATCTCTCCGTTCCGGACTTTTTCCAGGATCTCTTTCGCTTCCATGGTCAGGCCTTCTTTTCCGGGGACAGGGTTTCATTCATGCTGCCGGTCCGGTAGCCCAGAAGGTCCAGTGTCACATAGGCAAAACCGTATCCCTTCAGTTTTTCCGTGATCTCCAGCCGGTGATCCAGCACTTTCCAGAGTTCTTCCGGCATCACTTCGATCCGGGCCAGGTTCCCCCCGTGGATCCGCACCCGCAGCTGATGGAAGCCCATATCCAGCAGCAGCTGTTCTGCCTTGTCCACCATACCCAGCCGCCGGGGCGTGATTTCTTCCCCATAGACGAACCGGGAGGACAGGCAGGCAAAGGACTGCTTGTTCCAGGTGGGGAGCCCCAGCTCTTTGGAAAGCGCCCGGATTTCCTTTTTGTACAGGCCCGCCCGGCGCAGGGGGCTGGCGATCTTCAGTTCCGCAATGGCCTGGAGCCCGGGACGGTAATCGCCCTCGTCATCCAGGTTGGAACCTTCCACCACAGCCGCCAGGTGGTTCTCTTTGGCCACTTCCAGGATCTTTTCGAACAGTTCATGTTTGCACAGATAGCACCGGTTGGTGGGATTGTGGGAAAAGCCCGGAATGAACAGTTCTTCCGAATCCACTACCAGATGGCGGATCCCTTCTTTCTCACAAAAAGCTTTGGCTTCCTTCAGTTCCCGTTCCGGGAAAGAACAGGAACGGGCCGTTACGGCCAGTACCTTGTCTCCCAGTGTATCATGCGCCACCTTCAGGAGAAAGGTGGAATCCACCCCTCCGGAAAAAGCCACCGCCACACTGCCCAGGTCCCGGAGGATGGCCTGGAGCTGTTTCAGTTTCGCTGTATCTTCAGAATTCTGCATGTGAAAATCCTTTCTGGTTCTGTTTCTTCCATCTTACAGAAATAGAGTCTTGAAAGGAAGACTCTATTTCTAAGACAGCCTATTCAATTTATTAAGAGGTATCCCCTCATTCCATCCTGTTTATTATACCATGAGCGCCTCCAAAAGGACAGGTTCCTCAGCATTTCAGCAGCACCCGGATCAGCCCCAGGCTGATTTCATACAACAGCATCAGGGGCAGGTTGAAGAAAATCCACACCGGCAGCACCATCAGCACCACGAAATCCAGATCTGGCGGGCAACCGGCGTGCGGCCCCTACGGCATCGCAATGGGTCATTGGATTTTCAGCGTCCGTGCTCTTCACTCTGCACTCTGCACTGAGTATGGTATAATATGCCGTATGACTATGCAAAGGAGACTTTTCCATGACTGAATGTGTGATCGTTGGTCTGGGGGGCTGTATCGGCGCCATCTGCCGGTATCTCATCGGGCTGCTGCCCCTGAGCCACAGCAGCGGCTTTCCCCTGAAGACCTTTTTCATCAATATTGCCGGTGCCTTTCTCATCGGCCTGGTAACGGCCCTGGCCGCCCGGAACTCCCTCCATCCCCGGCTGGCCCTGTTCCTCAAAGTGGGCATCTGCGGCGGGTTCACCACGTTTTCCTCTTTTGCCCTGGAAAGCCAGCAGCTGGTGGATAAGGGAGCCGGAATCACCGCAGCTCTCTACATGGGGCTCAGCCTGTTTTTCGGGATCCTGGCCTGCATCCTGGGCCAGAAGGTGCTGTAATGGAACTTTGTCTCGCCCCGTCCGCCCTGCCCCAGCGACTGAAATCCTTTCTCCGGGACCAGGGCCTTTCCGGCACCTACTGGAAGAAGCTGAAGGCCGCCGGTGCCCTCCAGGTGAACGAGGAAATCATCCAGCGGGATCTGCTGCTCCAGCCGGGAGACCGGGTTTCCTGGACCTTTCTGCCGGAACCCTGCACCCTGGAACCGGAAGAAGCACCCCTGTCCATCCTGGAGGAAACGGAGCTGTATCTGGCTGTGGACAAACCGGCCGGCCTGGTGACCCACAATGCAGGAAAGGAACGGACTCCCGCTCTCAGCCGCCGGGTGGCCTGGTATTTCCAGACCCATCACATTTCCAGCGCCGTCCATCCGGTATCCCGGCTGGACCGGGAAACATCCGGAGTGGTGCTTTTTGCCAAAAACGCCTGTCTCCACCATATGCTGTCCCGGAACCGGCTGGAAAAGACCTATCTGGCTCTGACCCTGGGCCATTGGGAACAGCCGGCAGGGATCCTGGACTGGCCCATCGGCCGCCGGCCCGGTTCCATTGTGGAACGGCAGGTGGACCCGGATGGACAGCCTGCCCGTACCCGGTACCAGGTACTGGGCGAAAAGGAGGGCCTGTCCCTGGTCCGGTTCCAGCTGGAAACCGGCCGCACCCACCAGATCCGGGTCCATGCGGCAGCCGCCGGCCACCCCCTTCTGGGGGATACCCTCTACGGCACCCCCGGGGCTCCCGGCCGCCATTATCTCCATGCCTGGAAGGTGGCCTTCCGGGAACCCTTTACGGGCAGACCGGTGGAAATCACCGCTCCCCTGCCGCCCGATTTCCGGAAAGTATGGTATAATAAAAAATAACTGATACTCAAGGAGGTTTCACCATGCCATTTGTAACCACGAAAGAAATGTTCAAGAAAGCCTACGAAGGCCATTATGCCGTTGGCGCCTTTAACGTCAACAATATGGAAATCGTCCAGGGCATTGTGGATGCTGCCAAAGAAGAAGAATCTCCCCTGATCCTGCAGGTATCCGCCGGGGCCCGGAAATATGCCAAGCACAGCTACCTGCTGCACCTGGTGGAAGCCGCCATGGAAGACACCGGTCTGCCCATTGCCCTGCACCTGGATCACGGCGCTGATTTCGATATCTGCAAGGCCTGCGTGGACGGCGGTTTTACCTCTGTCATGATCGACGGCTCCAAATATCCTTTTGAAGAAAACATCGAACTGACCAAACGGGTGGTGGACTATGCCCACAACAAAGGGGTCGTGGTGGAAGCCGAACTGGGCAAACTGGCCGGCGTAGAAGATGCCGTAAAGGTCAACACCAAAGACGCCACCTATACGGATCCGGACCAGGCTGTGGAATTTGTGGAACGGACCGGTGTGGACTCCCTGGCCATCGCCATCGGCACCAGCCACGGGGCTTACAAGTTCAAAGGCAAACCGGAACTGGATTTTGCCCGTCTGGAAAAGATCACCAACATGCTTCCCGGGTTCCCGCTGGTGCTCCATGGAGCTTCCACCGTTATCCCGGAATTCGTGGCAGAATGCAACAAATACGGCGGCAAACTGGCCGGTGCCCAGGGCTGTCCGGAAGACATGCTGAAAAAGGCCGGAACCTACGGGGTCTGCAAGATCAACATCGATACCGACCTGCGTCTGGCCATGACCGCCTCCATCCGGAAGTACCTGTATGAACATCCGGAAGATTTTGATCCCCGCTCCTATCTGGGCAAGGGCCGGGAAGCCATCAAGATGATGGTGGCCCACAAGATGCGGGATGTGCTGAATTCCTCCCACCGTCTGTAAGAAAGTGCGGGATTCCGGGCCGCCCGGCGTGCGGCCCCTACGGGACCGTGGATATGATATTCATCGGGTCCGCAGGGCGACACACCCGGCCGCCCGCCATTCTGCCACAAAAAAACTGCCTCCCTTACCGGGCGGCAGTTTTTTCTTTGTGTCCGTACAGGAACCGGTCGATCATGCCATCCACGACCCTTTCCCGGTTTTCTTTGGTAAAGGCTCCCTGGTTGCTGAGCATGAAAATACTGAAATAGAAATTCTGGCTCATCAGCTGCAAATCGGTAAGAGGCTTCAGATACTGCCTGTCGATGGCTTTCTGGAAAATGCCCTGGAGCAGCTGGATTTCCCCATAAATCAGCTCCGCATACCGCCGTTTCATGGCCACATCCTTTTCTTCCGGCTTTTTGCCCCACCGGACATCCAGCCGCCAGTCCTGTTTCTTTTCATCCCAGAGAAGCCGCCAGCCGGCCTGCTGGTTCAGCAGTTCGAACAGGATCACCGACCACAGGGTCTCATTCTTCTCCAAAAAATGCAGGAACGCTTCCACATAGCCCCGGAACTGATCGGAAAAAGTTTCCCCTTCCTCCACGGCCGTTTCCATGGCCTTCATCAGCTTCCGGTTTTTGGCCTCCACCAGGGTATAGAACAGATTTTCCTTGTTCTTGTAATATTTGTAGACAGTCCCCTTTCCGGTATCCGCGATCTGGATGATCTCATCCAGGGTTGCCTGGGTGTATCCCTTGTGGGAAAACACCTGTTCCGCAGCTTTCAGGATCCGTTTTTCTTTGGATAAAGATGCATTGATTTTTACCATATCTTTGGGGACCTCCCTGTTTAGACTGTCTTTACAGATAGTATATCATTTTTGGAGTGTATTTTTCAATTTGATCATAACAGTCCCAGATTTTTCGTAATGAACACCCAGAGGAACATGGTGATGCAGGAAAGAGCCGAGCTGAAAATTACGCAGTTTCCGGCCAGTTCTCCGTCACTGTCCATCTGCTGAGCCATGGCAAAAGACGCCACCGCACAGGGAGTGGCGGACATAGCCATGAGCGCCGCCAGGTCCACCTGCCGGTATCCCAGCGCCACCGCACCCCCGATTACAATAAGAGGCGCAATCACCAGACGGCCGGCCACGGTAAAGGCCAGTTCCCGGATTTCACTGATGGCCCCCTGGAGGGTAAAGGAAGCACCCAGAACGATCAGGGCAAAGGGAGTGGTGCTGCCGGCAATGGCCTTGATGCATTTCAGCAGGGCCACGGGCAGCGGAAAGGGAAGCAGCTTGCACAGAAGCCCGGCCACCGCTCCCATGATCATGGGATTCCGGGCTACCCCGGCCAGGATATGGAGCGGATTGAAGGTGCCGCCCCGGAAAGTTTCCAGGGTGAACACCGCCAGTACATTGTAGATGGGGATGATGATGGCGCAGAGCATCAGAGGCACAGCCGCCGCTTCCGTTCCGTAGAGATTTTCCACCAGGGGCACCCCCAGCAGGATGAAATTGCTCCGGTAAAAGGCCTGGATCATGGCCCCCCGCTTTTTGTTGTCCTTCACCAGGGCGGTCACCAGCACCCAGCCCGTTACAAACACCGTCAGCAGGGCTCCCACCGCAAACAGCACGAACCCGGGCCGCATCACCTTGCCAATGTCGGTGAAATACACCGAATAGAACATGTTGGTGGGCAGGAACACACCAAAGACGATTTTGTTGAAGTTGGAAATATGACTTTCATTGAAGTGATACTTCCGCCGGGCCAGAAGACCGATGGCCATGTAGATCATCAGAGGCAGCACCGCCCCTGCCGCAATCCAGAAATTTTCCATAAGGCTCCCCCTCAGTGCAAAGATATACAACATTCCTTTCTAAGGGTACCATATTTTTCAAAATTCATCAATAATTATGCCCTTTCCGGCACCGTAGCCAGACGCCCGGCGGCCTGGATCACCCGTACGAAAGCCGGAGGCACTTCTTCCTTCTGGAGGGACTGGCCGATGAGCCGTCCCAGGATGACCCCCTTGTTGCTGTAGAGCCAGGCAAAATAATACACCCATACCGGTCCCTGATGGGGTTTGGCCTTGTACAGGGGACCGGGCGGAAAGTCCCGGGGATCCAGCTGGAGCTTGTGACAGGCCTTTTTCACCATGTCGTAGCTGGTCCGGCCCGTGCCGCCGCATGCCACGTCGATGATCCGGTCCAGAGCCTGGCGCTTTCCACGCTGGAGCATGGTCTGGGACAGGTCCATTTCAAAACAGACTCCGTCGGTGAAGTACACCCCTTTTTCCCGCTTGTGGGCCTCCTTCACGTCCGCATCGTACAAAGCCACCACCGGCAGCCGGAAATATTCCAGCAGCTTCTTGATCTTGGCAATGGAACTTTCGCCCCGGGCGTTGATGAGACAAATGCCGTAATAATCGAAAGGAACCCCCACCGTCCGTCCGAACAGCTGGAAGCAGCCGTACTCCGTCTCCCCTTCCACCAGGATCACACTCCGGGCGTAAAGTGCCTCCTTCACTTCCGGAAAATGCATAATCAGATGCTTCTCGATTTCCCGGTTGACATGGAAACTGGCCCCGCAGGCCGCTTTGACCAGACCCCTGCGGTCATGGTACAGCCGGAGGATGTTCCGGTAGTCGTCGATCAGGGAATCCGTGGAATGGGTCACCACAAACAATTGGCCACGGAGCCCGTCCAGCCCGAACAGGTCCTTCAGCAGGGCGCAGAACTGGGGATCCTCGTTGTTCAGCAGTTGCTGGTAATACTGGAGAATGGACCGCTGCATATAGGGGTGCAGGTGGATCTCCGGCTCATCGATGGAAATGATCAGGGGCAGATACCGTTTGCCCTTGCCATCCACAATGATGGTATGCTCCAGGGGCACCGCCCGGCTGTGGGCCATCTGGTACACCTGGGTAATGATCCGGAGAGCCGCCAGGGAAATGAACTTCAGATTGTCCGCCCGATGCCGGTTGCTCCGGCAGAGAATCCGGGACAGGTAGAAAATGCATTCATAATAGGAAGAATCGAAATACCCCACATTCACTTCGTGCTGGATAAACTGCCGTTCCTCCTCCGGCAGGGGACCGCAGTGGCTGGCTTCCCACTGGGCCAGACACTTTTCCAGAGCCCGGTACACCTGGGGCCGCACCGCCTGGTCCTCCTGGCTGATGGCGGAATAGCTGATGTAGCGGAGCCGGCGGATGGTTTCCAGGGGCATTTCCTGTCCGGTCTCCCCATCATAGAGATGGGGACAGATATCCGTCACCTTCATTTCCAGCCGTACCCGGATTTTTTCCGGATGGTCCTGGGGGGTGTCGGCAAAGTATTCATTCGGGCTCTGGAGCAGATGGAGATCCAGGGTGATCCGGATGGGCTGTTTGGGATCGTCATAGTCGTTTTCCGGCAGGGTCCAGGCGTTGGCCATATAGGACAGGAGCCGGAGGAACCCGCTTTTGCCGATGTCGTTCTCCCCCACCAGATAATTGGCCAGGGGATGGAAGGTCATGGTGATGTCTTTGAAATTTCGGTAATTCTGGATACGCATACTGGATAAATACATGGGTGCACCTCCAGGAGCCACAGACAGCAGAAAAAATCCCGCCGGGAAGGCAGGGCGCCAACAGGCCCCGGTCCCTCCCCAGCGGGACTTCAGGATGCAGCCTTACCGGCTGCAAACCGGATTATTTTGCGAAGTAACGGGCCAGCAGACCATCGAATACACGGCCGTGACGGGCTTCGTCCTTGGCCATTTCATGGACGGTGTCATGGATGGCATCGTAGCCCAGCTGTTTGGCCAGGGTGGCGATTTCCTTCTTGCCGGCGCAGGCACCCTGTTCAGCGGCAGCCCGCATTTCCAGGTTCTTCTTGGTGCTGTCGGTGACCACTTCACCCAGCAGTTCAGCGAATTTGGCAGCGTGTTCCGCTTCTTCGAAAGCGATCCGTTTGTAGGCTTCCGCCACTTCCGGATACCCTTCCCGGTCTGCCACACGGCTCATGGCCAGATACATGCCCACTTCGGAGCATTCACCGGTGAAGTGCTGACGCAGCCCTTCCAGAACCCGTTCATCCACGCCCTTGGCAACGCCGACCACGTGTTCGTCAGCGTATTCCTTGACGCCTTCCTTCAGTTCATCGAATTTATCTTTCGGAGCGCCGCACTGCGGGCATTTTTCCGGAGCTTCTTCGCCTTCATACACATAACCGCACACTCTGCAAATGAATTTTTTCATAAGAAAAGCCTCCCCTTGAAACTGTGTCCATCGGACTGTTAATCCGATAAGTCTACTTTTTAATAATTTTTATTAAAAACTTCTTACAGCCTTAATTATAGCAGGTTTTTGAGGAAAAGCAAGGGGGAAAATAAAAGAAGGCAGATCCAAACCATCATGGGTCCACCGGCCCCTGCGGATTGTTTATGGATACCTGTTATACTGAATTTGCTTTTTATTCTAAATATTGTTACAATATCCAGAACATATTATAGGAAAGGACGGTCCACCCCATGCTCCCCACCCGTAAAAATCCCCATTTGTCCCACTATGATTATTCCCAAAATGGTTGCTATTTCATTACCCTGTGTACAGAGAAACGAAAAATGCTGCTGGGCAGTATTTCAGCAGGACAGCTGGAATTGTCCTTTCTTGGCGGGACGGCAGACAACGAACTTTCCGTGCTGGGCCGTTTTTTCGAAGATATTGCCATTCCCGAAAAGATCATCATGCCCAACCACATCCATTTTATCGTTCAGATCCAGCAGACAGGCAATCATTGCCCCTTGTCTGTTGGACGGTTTGTGAATCTGTATAAAGGACGTGTTTCCAGGAAAGCCGGATACCCCGTTTGGCAGAGGGGATATTACGAACATATAATCCGCACCCGGGAAGAGTATATCCGGATGTCTCAATATATCCGCAACAACCCGGCCCAGTGGGCATTGGACCAGTACAATCGGCAGGAGGAAATCATCGCCCAGCGAAACCAGGGGCGGATCCGGTAAGAAATCCAATACCACCATGCGTCCACCGAAATCGTAGGGGCTGCACGCAGGGCAGCCCGCAAAACATCGTACACCCGTGCAGAAACGGGCCAACCGGCCTGCGGCTCCTGCATCTGGTGCGCAATCAGTCTTCCTCTCCTGTTTTCTTTTCCCAAATCGGATCTTCCTGTATGCTGTATTCCCCTCTCATGGTTTTTGCGGTGTCTTTGGTAATGGCATAGGCAGGATGGGAAAGGTCATACTGAGGATTGTAATGGTTGGACGGAGCCTGGATCAGCCCGCATACGGTTTCAAAAATCAGGTCGTTGGTGAACACGGTGTTTTCATGGGCTTGAAGAGCCTTTCCTGTGGCAGGATAGGCTCTCCGGTACGCCGGGGAAAGATAAATCCACATAGGGATCCGCACCATATCGAAGGTAAACGGATGGGAAACATGCTTGTATTTCATGTTTTCTCCATGATCGGAAAAATACACCATCACCTGAAGGTTCAGATGTTTCTGGCTGTACTGATACACCTGCTGAAGCACTTCATCCGTATAGGCCAGAGAGGTGTCGAACTCTCCCTCTTCCTTCGGGACTTGAGAGAAGGTGTGGTCCTGGGCAAACTTTTTGGGCACCCGGTCCCGATACCGATAGTGACTTCCATTCAAATGGAGGACGATGAAATTGTTCTGATCGGCCGGTACCATTTTCAACAGTTCCAACAGCTGGCCATCATGCTTCCAGGGCATCCATTTCCGGGTATCCGCCTGATTGGCCAGTGTGGTAATGGCCGCATCCCACACTTCGCCCTTTCCTTGAGTGGAAAACCAGTAGGTATGGTAACCGGCTTTTCTGGCCAAACTGACCAGATCCACGGATTCTCCCAAAGGCATGTTGTTGTACTGATTGGAGCTGGTAAGGGACTGACTGAGGGCCATCACCGTATTGGAAAAGTTGGAATAGGCCTGGGGGAAGAAGAAAAAACCATCGGTTCGCCGTATGCTGGATTCCCAAGGGGTGGTTTCCAAGGGGTATTCTGGGTTGAAGGCAGCCATATAATCCCGACAGGCAGTTTCTCCCACCACCAGGATCACTGTTCCCTGCAACTTCATGGGCAGGGCTTTCTCTTTGTCTAAAGAAATCTGTTGTTGATTCTTCCGGATGTTTTTCTTCAGAGCATCGAATGCGTGCATGGGGCCCCCCTCCAGTTTATGCAGCCCCACATACACATCCAGAGGGAAATAGGCACTGCCTTTATGGGCAACGGTGAAAAACATGACAAAGACAAAAAACACAAGGACGGCCTGCTGGAGTTTGGTGTAGAGGATTTTCCTCCGAGGTTCCCGTATGCTGAATTTCCAGCTGATTGCTAGAAGAAGCAACAGCCCACAGGCGAAAATGGCCAGCTGGCCTCCGGAAAACATGGAACGCAGGTATTCTCCGGCTTCCTTAACATTGGTGGCCAGAATGGAAAGAAGCGAGATATCGTCAAAAAGGCTGCGGTATTTCATAAAATATCCAACATAAACCAAAGGACAGAGCTGTAGGAAGAATGTGAGAAAAAAGCGGCCCCCTGCTGGATCCACAGCAGCAACCTGTTTTTCTTCTGATTGGCCAGCAGAAGTTCCACCATCAGCAGAAACAGGAAGAACATGATGCCGCTGCGGTAATACCGGACATACAGTCTGGTATACATGGTGATGTTGTACGGATTGTGGACCAGATGGAAAAAAATCCAGCTGTATCCAGCCAGCCAGCTGAGTATGGCCAACAAGGCCGCCCTTGCTTTGGAACGGAATTCTTTCAAAGGGAAAATGCCGGTAAGGAAATAAACCAGGCCAAAAACCACGGCCAGGGATTTACCAAGGGGCAAATAATCCTGGAAAGCAACAGGAATTTGTCTGGATACACCGAATATCGACAAAAAAGCAAAACTGTAAAGTACCAGGAGCAAAAAAAGAGTAGAACCCAAACGATCTTTTCCCCGGTTTTTCATGAAAGCTGAAAAATGGACACATTTCTTTTTGAAAACAAGCTGCAGCTGCTGCAAAAGACTTCCCCCCTGATTGCATGTATTTGTCTACTCGAGGTATTTTTCCATTCCGTCGGCAAACGCCTTTGCATTTCCCTGCAGGAGATGGTCCAGCAGGGATTCCAGACGGGATACGGAAAATCCCGCCCGCATTTGATCCAGGATCTCGAACCGGTAGATGTCCTCCACTTCCCTGTTTGGAACGGCCAGAAGGAAATGCATTCCCGGTAAAAGCCGTTTTCCCAAGCCTGCTGGATGGGAGCATCGTATTCGTCCAGGAGAAGGATAACCTGTCTTCTATAATGCCGGTACAACAACTGGAGAAGAAGAGATAAAGAACCGGATGGAAAAGAACCAGTCCAACATGCTCAAAGTGAGCGTTTTGCCAAACCGTCTGGGGCGGGTCAGCAGGGTTACTGCGCTGTGTCCATCGATCAACTGCCGGATAAAATCTGTCTTATCCACAAAATAGTACTGTTCTTTTCGAAGTTTACCAAAATAATCGATTCCAATGGGCATTGTCCACTGCATTGTCCACTGCATCTCCCATACCCTCTCTTTCTATAAAATCACCTGGAACAGGTCTACGGTCTGAAACAAGCAGTTCTGTGTCCATTATACCAAAGAAACAGCTTTCAGGCGAATCGGGAAAAGTGACCCTGCAGGCTGTGCACCCAATCCCCGACCACTTAACCACTCAACCACTCGTTCACCTCCCCCTCACCCCTCCAAATATGCTACAATATTCCCTGTAACTACAATATGAAATGAGGTCTTGTTTCCTATGCATACGTTTTCCCATACTCTTTGCCGTGCGGTGCTCCTTGGATGCCTGGGGGCCGGATTTTTGACACTTCCGGCCCGGGCGGCTGCCTTGCCTCCCGTCCGGAAACCGGTGGCTGCAGCCAAAACGGCGGTTCCCGTTCTGCGCCGGCAGCCGGTGCCCCAGTTCACCACCCACTATACGGCGGCCCATCCCGCTTCTCTCCACCCCACCCTCCGCTGGAAACCCATTCTGGGGACGGTGTACTACAATGTATCGGTAACCCTGCCCAACGGCACAGCCCTGCCCGATGACCGGACCTATGTGGCCGGATACAACCTGTCCCTGCCGGCGGGCACCCGGGGGGATGTTTCCGTGAAGATCCAGTCCTTCAACCTGGACGAAAAGCCGGTTTCCACCCTGTCGCCTGTGGAAAAGGTCCATGTGGATCCGGAGAAGAAAACCGCCCTGTATCCGGAACCCATCAGCCGGTTCAACAGCGGCAACGGCACCACCCTGCTGTACCCGGTGTACAACTGGGTGCCCCTCCACGGGGTGCGGAACTATCAGGTGGAAGTGCTGAACACCAGCTCCGTTTCCCCCACCCGGGAAGCCGCACCGGAGCAGCTGCTGGAACGGGGCAGATCCACCGGTTTCGACTGGTACGATGACGAATCCCACTATGCGCCCTACACCATGTACTGGCGGGTACGGGGTGTGGACGAAGCCGGGAACCCGGTGGGCCAGTTCTGCCCGCCCCAGCCCATGACCGTGAATCCGGAGGACAGCTGGCAGGTGGGGACCCTGGGGGACAGCATATCCCACGGGGGAGGCGATCTGTCCTATTCTCCCAGTGATTTCACCTACAGCTATCAGTATTATCTGCCCTTTGACACCATCAACCTGGCGGAAAGCGGGGACACCAGCGAAGCCACCCTGGCCCGGTTCGACAAGGACGTGGTCCCCTTCCATCCCAGATACCTGATTATCATGACCGGCAGCAACAGCCTCCGGGGCTGGGTCAGCGGAGAAAGCGTGATCAGCGATCTGAAGGGCATCCGGGAAAAATGCGAGGACAACGGGATCACCCCCATTTTCATGACCCTGCCTCCGGTGAACCCGGCCAACATCAAACGGGCCTTCGATGAACCCACGGCGGAAGGCTGGAGGGCGGAAATGGCCAAGGTGAACCAGTGGATCCGGAGCCTGCCCTGGTTCATCGACCTGGGAACCCAGTTCGACGAAAACCAGGACCTGCCCACCCGATACGCCCTGGACGGCCTGCACCTGAATTTTCGGGGCAAGCGGCTTATGGCCAGAGCCATAACGGAACAGTGGGACGGAATCATGGCCAAAATCAAGATGGCCCGGGAACAGGAGCAGAAAGCGGATCAGGAAGAAGAATAACTGCCGCTATCTGCGGCCATAGGTCTTTTCGGTTCTTTTGTATTTACAACTGCCCTCCTTTTATGATAGAATATGAAACATATTACAGCTGAATATCAGCAATTTTATCAAATACTGTATACATTTATTTTGTGTATACCATGAGGGGAGAAATTGGTTATGACCATTCGCATTGGGATTTTAGGCTACGGAAACCTTGGACGAGGGGTGGAATGTGCCCTGGAAAAAGCGACGGATATGGAACTGGCAGCGGTATTCACCCGCCGGAATCCTGCCCAGGTGAAGATTGCCTCGGCCCATGTGCCTGTAGTGAATGTGAAAGACATGGCAGACTGGAAGAACAGCATCGATGTGCTGATCCTCTGCGGCGGCAGCGCTACGGATCTGCCGGTGCAGACTCCGGAAATGGCCGGAATGTTCAACGTGATCGACAGCTTCGACACCCATGCCCGGATTCCGGAACATTTTGCGGCGGTGGACAAGGCGGCCAAAGCTTCCGGACACCTGGGAATTATTTCCGTAGGCTGGGATCCCGGCCTGTTTTCCCTGGCCCGGCTGTACAGCAACGCCATCCTGCCTGAAGGAAAGGATTATACCTTCTGGGGCAAAGGGGTCAGCCAGGGCCACAGTGACGCCATCCGCCGGATTCCCGGTGTCAAAGACGCCAAGCAGTATACGGTGCCGGTGGAAGCAGCCCTGGAAGCGGTGCGCAGCGGCAGCCAGCCGGAACTGACCACCCGGCAGAAGCACACCCGGGAATGTTATGTGGTGCTGGAAGAAGGGGCCGACCCCAAGGCGGTGGAACAGGCCATTGTGACCATGCCCAACTATTTCTCTGATTATGACACCACCGTCCACTTCATCAGTGAGGAAGAACTGAAGAAGAACCACAGCGGTCTGGCACACGGGGGCTTTGTGATCCGCAGCGGGGTCACCGGGCACCAGGATGAACACAAGCATGTAATCGAATTCAGCCTGAAACTGGATTCCAATCCGGAATTCACCACCAGCGTACTGGTAGCCTACGCCCGGGCCGCCCACCGGCTCCACCAGGAAGGCCGTACCGGCTGCCTTACGGTATTCGACGTGGCTCCGGCCTATCTGATGCCGGAAGACGGCGGGTACCTGCGGGCCCATATGCTGTAAAAAATTGCTCGCCTCCTTAAACTAAAAAAGAACTTCCATCCCCACTGGGACGGAAGTTCCGTGATACCACCCATTTTCATCCGGATGATGACCGTTGACCACTGACAAAAAAAGAAGGCTGCTGCTTGTTTTTTTTGCAGCAACCCTCTTTTTTTATGCTTACTTCCTGTTCTTGATTTCGTCCTGGAGCTTGGCGATGAATTCGTCCACGGCCATGGCTCCCTGTTCGCCGTTGTCCCGGCTGCGGACGGAAACAGTACCGCTTTCCAGTTCCTTTTCGCCCACAATCAGCATATACGGCACTTTCTTGACCTGGGCTTCCCGGATCTTGTAGCCGACTTTTTCGTTCCGGTCGTCCAGATGGGCCCGGATCTTCTGGCTTTCCAGTTTGTCCACGATCTGTTTGGCGTATTCGTTGAACTTGTCGGTAATGGGCATTACCCGTACCTGTTCCGGAGCCAGCCAGGCCGGGAAGGCACCAGCGTAGTTTTCGATCAGGATACCGATGAACCGTTCAATGGATCCGTACACCACCCGGTGGATCATAACAGGACGGTGTTTCTGGCCGTCTTCCCCGGTGTAGGTCAGGTTGAATTTTTCCGGCAGCAGCATATCCAGCTGGATGGTGCCGCACTGCCAGGTACGGCCGATGGAATCCTTCAGATGGAAGTCGATCTTCGGGCCGTAGAAGGCGCCGTCCCCTTCGTTGATGGAATACTTCAGGCCGAAGTCATCCATGGCTTTCCGCAGGGCATTGGTGGTCATTTCCCAGGTGGCGTCGTCACCCATGGAGTTGTCCGGACGGGTGGACAGTTCGGCGTGGTAGGTCAGGCCGAAGGTGGCGTACACTTCGTCGAACAGACGGATGGTTTCCTGGATCACGTCTTCGATCTGGTTGGGCATCATGAAGATGTGGGCATCGTCCTGAGTGAAGCAGCGTACACGGAACAGACCGTGGAGAGCGCCGGACAGTTCATGCCGGTGCACCAGGCCCAGTTCGCCTACCCGCAGAGGCAGTTCCTTGTAGGAATGAGGTTCGTTGGCATAGACCAGCATGCCGCCCGGGCAGTTCATGGGTTTAATGGCGTAGTCTTCCCCATCGATCTTGGTGAAGTACATGTTTTCCTTGTAATGATCCCAGTGGCCGGAGGTTTCCCACAGCTGCCGGTTCATGATCATGGGGGTCATGACTTCCTGATAGCCGTATTTGCGGTGCACTTCTCTCCAGTAGTCGATCAGGGTGTTCCGGATGATCATGCCGTTGGGCAGGAAGAAGGGGAACCCAGGGCCGTACTCGCTGAGCATGAACAGACCCAGTTGTTTGCCCAGTTTCCGGTGGTCACGCTTTTCAGCTTCTTCCATCATGTGCAGGTAGGCTTCCAGATCTTCCTTGCTGGCAAAAGCCGTGCCGTAGATCCGCTGGAGCATCTTGTTGTGTTCATCCCCACGCCAGTAGGCACCGGCAATGCTCATGAGCTTGAAGGCTTTTACCCGGCCGGTGGAAGGGCAGTGAGGGCCGGCACACAGGTCGGTGAAATCACCCTGGGTATAGGTGCTGATCACGGCATCTTCCGGCAGGTCTTCGATCAGTTCCACTTTGTAGGGTTCATCTTCGGCCTTGAATTTGGCCAGGGCTTCCGCTCTGGGCAGTTCGTTCCGGACCAGAGGATAGTTGGCTTTGATGATCTTGCTCATTTCCTTTTCAATGGCACGCAGGTCATCGGGAGTGAATACATGCTCACTGTCCAAGTCGTAATAGAAACCTTTTTCAATGGCAGGACCGATGGCGAACTTGGTGCCCGGGAACAGGTGCTGGATGGCCTGGGCCATTACATGGGAAGCGGTGTGACGGATGGCATGGAGCCCTTCTTCACTGTCCGGGGTAATGAATTCCACCTTGGCATCATGATCCAGGGTATCGCTCAGGTCCTTGTTTTCCCCATCCACCTTGGCCAGGAGAGCGGTCTTCCCCAGTTTCTGGTTCAGGCTCTTGGCGATGGACAGCAGGGAACTGCCGGCTTCGAATTCTTTAACGCTGCCATCCGGCAGGCTTACTTTAATGTTTGACATATTAATTTCCTCCTTGATATTACCAGCAAGATCAGGACGGACATACAAAAAGACCCGTCCCTCACAGGGACGGGCCATAAGCTCGCGGTTCCACCCTTATTGAACTGACCGTGGCCAGTTCCACTCGGCATCCTTTAACGCAGAATATACGATCTTGCCTACTTTGTTCAGCAGATGGCTCCCAGGTGGTTGACTGTCATTTGTTTCCGCGCCCTTCTCAGCTTCCGGGCTTCTCTGTACTGTTGCCCTGACAGGTTGTCCTCGTCATTGCCATTGGCTTTTTGAAATTGTTTACATTATACCACCGGGGAAAAGTTTGTCAAGGAAATTTTAATATTCTTCCTGGGCTTCCCGATGGTTGAACCGGTCCTGTTCCTCTTCGATGATCTGCACCATGTCGGCGGCGCAGGTTTCCCGGTCTTTGTAGCCTTTTTCCTTCCAGTCCTTGGACATTTCCCAAGCCAGTTCTTCGATTCCCTGATCCATGGTTTCCTCCTTGTACTGCAGCTTTACCACAGGCTCAGCTGCTGGCCTTCGTTCTTTCCTTCCATTTTCTGCCGCACCTTTTCCAGGAACGCCTCCAGGGAGGGATACTGGCGGGCAGCGTCTTCTTTCAGTTTCCGGAAACAGGTTTCCGTGGTCTCCACGTCGCTGAGAGCCCGGTGGGCTTCCTTGTTCTCCACCTTGTACCAGGCGGCCAGATTGTTCAGCCGGTGATGGTCCCACAGGGGGAACAGGGTCTGGGCCATGGGCAGCACATCCACCCAGTCATTGGCCAGAGGCCGGTACAGTTGGGTCTGGAACTGCTGCTGGAGAAACCCCATGTCAAAGCCCACATTGTAGCCCACCGTCACCCGGCTGCCCAGGAATTTTCCAAAGGCTTCCAGGGCCTGCCGGGGCTGGGGCGCAGCTGCCAGCATATCGTCAGTAATGCCGGTAAGCTGGGTGATGAAGGGAGAAACGTAATGGCCGGACAAAGGAGTCCGGGGCTGGATCAGGGTGGAAAAAGTCCTCCCCCGCTTCCCCCGGACCACTTCCAGGGCACCGATTTCAATAATCTGGTCCCGTTCCGGATCCAGGCCGGTGGTCTCCAGATCCAATACCACATAGGTTTCGGGAAAAGCCACCAGACTCTTCCCGGTGCCGGGCAGCGTGCCGGCAAAATTTTCCTTTTTTCTCATAGGTCTCCTGCATCAGCCGAAGAGCCGGGCCAGGAATCCCTTTTTCTTTTCGTACGGTTCCACCCGGTAGCTGGTGACCTGATAGCCGGTCTGGTCGATGACCTTCCGGATCTTTTCTTCCGGAATAAGGTCTTTGGCCACAATATCCGTTTCCTTTTTGGAACGGGAGGAAGAGACGGAATCCACCGGGAACGCATTCCGGATGGCTTCGTTGATATGGGATTCACACATGCCGCAGGCCATGCCTTCGACACCAACAATCATTTTTACCATAATAGACCTCCTGCGGAATACCCTATACCTCGTATGGGTATTCCGCAGGGTTAATTATAGAAGTTTTGTAGGATTTGTCAAGGGTCAGTCCTTTTTCAGCAGTTTTTCCAGTTCCGGCATCACGTCGAACAGATCCCCCACAATGCCATAATGGGCAAACTGGAAAATAGGGGCATCAGGACTCTTGTTTACGGCAATGATCAGCCCGGCGTCCTGGATCCCCAGTTTGTGCTGGATGGCCCCGGAAATCCCCAGGGCGATGTAGATCTTGGGGGCGATTTTCTTGCCAGTGACCCCCACCTGCCATTCATAGGGTGCCCAGCCTGCGTCCACCAGCGGTTTGGAAACCCCGAAAGCGGCGCCGATCCGTTTGGCAAAGGCCTGGACTTCCCGCATCCCTTCTTCGTTCTGGACGCCCCGGCCAGCCCCTACCACCATATCCGCCGTATCCAGGTCCAGCACTTCCTTCAGCTGTTCCAGAGACGTGAAATCCAGCACCTTCACAGCGGGACTGGCTTCAGCATTGTCCAGGGGAACCGGGAAGATTTCCCCTTTCCGGGTTTCATCCTTGGGGTTGCCGTGGAAGATCTTGTCGCTGACCGTACCCAGCTGGGGCCGGGTGGTGGTCTGGATCTTCACGAACAGTTTGCCGGTGTAGGCGGGACGGATCCAGGTGAGGGTATCATCCTCCCCTTCGTACCGCACATCGATGCAGTCCGCCACCAGCCCTGCCTCCAGCCGGGCAGACAGCCGGCCACCCAAGTCACGGCCATTGGGGGATGCACCGATGAACAGCACACTGGGAGTATACAGGCTCAGGGCTTTGGCCACCGCTTCCGTATAAAGGGCTCCATCAAAGGCGGCCAGACTGGGGGCCTGGAGCAGGGCCACCCCATCGGCTCCGTAGGCAATGGCTTCCCGGGCCGCTTCTTCCAGATTGTCCCCGGCCAGGATGCCCAGCACCTGATTGGGACGGGCGGCCGCCAGCTGGCGGGCTTTCCCCAAAAGTTCCACACTGAGGGAGGTGAGCCTGCCGTCAGAGGTTTCCAGATAGACTCCGATATTGTTTTTCCATTCCATGATAACGCCTCCTTACAGCAGGTTCTTCTTCCGCAGTTCGTCCACCAGATTGGCGGTAGCTTCCACCGGGGTGGCTCCCTGGATCATGGTGCCCACCGGCTGAGGTTCCGGAGCGAACAGTTCCGTAACCTTGGTGGCGGAGCCGGCCTTCCCGGCTTTTTCCGGAGCCAGGTCGATGTCTTCCAGACGCCATACCGGGAACACGGCCTTTTTCGCGGCCATTTTGCCCCGGATGCCGGGAGTCCGGGGATTCCCGCATTTTTCCGTTACGGAGATCACTGCCGGCAGAGCCGCCTGGAGGGTTTCCACCCCGCCCCGGTTCAGCCGGCGGATGGTGGCCTGGCCGTCCTTTACTTCCAGTTCATCTGCATAAGAAAGCAGGGTCATGCCAAGCCGCTGGGCCAGGGCCGGAGGGATTTGCCCGGTGTCCCCGTCCGTGGAACGCTTCCCGGCCAGCACCAGGTCCAACGGTCCCAGTTTGGCCAGGGCCGCTGCCAGGATCTGGCCGGTAGCCAAGGTATCGGACCCGGCCATCCGTTCATCGGACAGCAGGATCCCCTTGTCCGCCCCCAGAGCGATCCCTTCCCGGAGGATGTCACTGGCCAGGGCAGTGCCCATGGTCACAAGGGTTACCGTGCCCCCTTCCTGGTCCTTCAGGGCCAGGGCCGCCTCGATGGCGTGGAGGTCAACAGGGTTCAGCATGGAAGGTGCCCCCACACGGACCAGGTTGTTGTCCCCGGACAGCTGGATATCCGAAACGGCAGGTACCTGTTTCACCAATACAGCGATATTCATAATGCAGCCTCCTTTATGAAAAAAATATTGTTTTATCAGTCTATAGTGATTATACTATGAATTCGAAGTTATCGCAACTGATAATTATTATTGATTCAGTACCACCGGGTCATGGGCAGGCTGTTGTTGTTCCCTTTGGTCATGAGCACCTGGTGGATGTCGATGTAGCCAATCTGAAAGGCCGCTGCACAGCCGCACAGGTACAGATCCCACATCCGTACAAAGGAAGGATCCTTCCACCGGGCCACCTGTTCGTGGACCTTGCAGAAGTTCTTGTACCAGCACAGAAGGGTCCTGCAGTAATGGCGGCGGAGACTTTCCACATCCAGCACCCGGAAATCCGCATCATAGGCATGGTGGATCAGTTCCCGGAGGGAAGGCAGGGTGCCCCCCGGGAAGATGTATTTCCGGATCCAGGGATCGGACACCACTTCATCGTGGCCGGTAATGGTATGGAGCAGGAAGATTCCTCCCTGTTTCAGCAGATGGTTCACTGTTTCCATATAGGTGGAATAGTTGGAACGGCCCACATGTTCCATCATCCCCACGCTGACCACCCGGTCGAACTGGAGATCCTTGGCTTCCAGGTCCCGGTAGTCCGTCAGTTCGATGGTCACCTGGCCTTCCAGGCCCAGGGCCTTGATCCGTTCCTGGCTCTTTTTCCACTGTTCTTTGCTGAGGGTGCAGCCATAGCCCTTCACTCCGTACTTTTTGGCCGCCTCCAGCAGCAGGAAGCCCCAGCCGCAGCCAATGTCCAGCAGGGTCATCCCCGGCTTCAGGTACAGCTTCTGGAGGATGTAGTCCACCTTGTTCCGCTGGGCCTGTTCCAGGGTGTCTTTGTCGGACTTGAAATAGGCGCAGGAATAGCTCATGGTGGGATCCAGCCACAGTTTGTAGAAGTCATTCCCCAGATCGTAGTGGGAGGACACTTCTTTGGCCTGGTCCTGTTTCTTTTCCGACATGTACAGGATGTTCCGGAGACTGTTCCGGTCCAGGGAGAAACGGTCCGCCTGTTCCAGCAGGGTACAGAGCATGTGGAACAGGTCCCCCTTCACTTCGATGTCTCCCCGCATGTAGGCCTCCCCCAGAGCCAGTTCCGTGGACTCCAGCAGGGCCTTTTTGGGAATGTCTTTGTGGATGATCAGGGTGAATTCCGGCTTCCCCTCACCAATGGTATACTCCTCCCCATGGATTTGGACATTGAAACAGTGCTTGTCAAAATGCCCCAGATAATAAAGGAGAAAATGATCCATCATTTTATGAAGCAGCATGACAACAGGACTCCCTTCTGCAATATGGAAATATTCATTGTTTACCATATATTATAACACTTTTAAGGGGGCAAGAGACTAAGTGGCTAAGTGATTATGTGAAAAGGAACGCTGATAACAATAATATGCGAAAAGGATTGATATAAATTTTCTTTCGTAACCCCATTGACAGTATACTGTATCCGTGGTATCATTTCATCCATAGTCAACAAACGCCGAAACGTGATGACGCAGACTAGTACGCCTGAATCCCTGCTCCAGAGAGCTGCCGGTTGCTGCGAGGCAGTGGATGGGACGGGCCGAACTGCCTGCTGAGCGGCTGGACCGAACCTGCAGTAGGTCCCTCCGGGAACTCCCGTTACAGAGCATGGATATCGCCACCGGCCGTATCCGAGAGCGCGTCCCCAGGACGAAACAGAGTGGTACCGCGGAAGGATCCAACGCCTTTCGTCTCTTTGCTGCCAATGCAGAGAGACGGAAGGCGTTTTCGTTTCTCTGGAAACTGTCATTCCAAGGAGGAAACAATCATGATCAACGGAACATCTGCCATCAAAGGGGCCTCCCTCTCCCTGTGCTTTTCGGTGGGAGCGGTGCTGTTCAGCTCTCACGCGGGAGGCGGGTTCGCCACCGGCAACCAGGAAAACGTCTACTTCATCAGCCTGGGCTGGCTGGGCCCCATTACCGCCATTGTAACCATGCTCCTGTTCACCCTCACCATCAAAGAGGCCATGAACATGTACAACAGCCGGCGCCTCACCAGCTACCGGCAGCTTTTCCAGAATCTGTACCGGCCGGTACCCGGCATTGAATTCCTTTTTGAAGGGTTCTTCTACATCATGGTGCTCATGGCCGTATCCGCCACCATTTCCGGGGCCGCCTCCGCCCTGGCCGCCCAGACGGGGCTCAACTACTATACCGGCATCGGTGTGGTGGGCGCCGTAATCTTTGTACTGACCATTTTCGGGGCTGACCTGGTCCGCCGGGCCACCACCTACATGGGCATTGCCATCCTGGCCATGGCCATTACCATTTTCTCCGTGGGCATCGCCATGGGCGGCCAGGTGGAAGGCACCCGGTTCTTCCTGGATGCCATGGCTCAGGATTTTGCCGTTAACGGCTTGGCCAAACTGCCCACCGCCATTCTCCACGCTTTCACCTATTCCGGTTTCCAGTGCGTGGTGATCCCCACCATGATCGTGGTGGGCACTCCCCTGGTGACCCGGAAGAACTGTGCAGATTCCATGTGGATGTCCTTTGCCATGAACGCCACCGCCCTCACCATGGCCGTGTGCATGCTCCTGGGCTGGACCGGGGTCTACGGCAGGACGCCCCTGCCCACTCTCATGAGCCTGAGAGCCATGGGCATGCCCTGGCTGACCCTTCTCTATTCCGTAACCCTCATGCTCTGCCTGATCTCCACCGGGGTGACCACGGTGTTCGGATTCACCGCCCGTTTCTCTGAAATGGACTGCCTGAAAAAGATCACCGGCAGCGCCGTAAAGCGGTCCGCTCTGGTGACCCTGTTCATTATCTGCCTGTCCATGACGGTTTCCATGGTGGGTCTGACCAACATCATCAAATACGGGTATGGCTACTGCGGCTACCTGGCCATTGCCATCATCATCGTCCCCTTCCTGACCATCGGCCGGGCCAAAAACAAGCGCTACGCCGCTGACCAGGAATACCGGGAACGGATCGACGCCATGAACCAGTATCCGGGAATGGAAGAAGCAGAAGTGGAGGAAGCATAAAAAAGGGGATGTTGCACGCATATTTTTCACGTGCAGCATCCCCTTATTTATGCCCCAAAGGGGAAATTGAAAATCCCTATAGGTCCTTTTTTCCACTGGTATGAGGTGTCGTTCAGGGCGAATACCGCATGCTCTCCCCACTTGTTCATGCCCAGCACTGTCAACGAAGCGGGCCGGATGTCGAAGGATATCTGTTTTTCCGCCACTTCTTCGATGCTCAGCCCCAGCCAGGCAAACAGGATGTTCTGGATGGTTCCCTTGTGGGACACGATGATCAGGTCCCGGCCCTCCTTTTCCAGTTCCCGGAACCCCTGAATGGTCCGTTCATAGAAGGTCCGCCGGGTCTCTCCTCCGTCATAGTTCACATGGTCCAGCTCCCGGCCGGTTTCCGGCGGGTGGTAAAAGGCCAGGGCCTCTTTTTTGTTCAGTCCCGCTGCCTTTCCGTTGTTCTTTTCCCGGAGGAAGGAAAAACATTCCACCGGTTCTGCTCCCAGCTTCCGGGCAATGATTTCCGCTCCCGTCCGGGCCCGCTGCAGGTCGCTGGATACGATCCGGGGCAGGCTGCGGCCGGAAAAATCCCAGGCCAGGCAGTCCGCCAGCTGCTGGAACTGTTTCTGTCCCAGCACTGTGAGAGCCGAATCCGTCCAGCCCCCGGTCAGTTCCTTCACATGATGATCCGCTTCCCCGTGCCGAATCAGTAAAATCATAATGACATCCTTCCTTAGATGTACCGTTTCAGGGTAATGGCATACCGTCCCTTTTTGGTGGTCCCCCGGACTTCCGCCAGTTCCACCCGGCCCCGGGACCGGAAGGAGATCACATCCCCCTCCTTCACCGTCTGGGAAGGACTTTTGGCGTCCTGCCAGTTCAGCTTCACGTTCTGGCCCTTGATCTCATCCGCCATCCGGCTCCGGGATACCCCATAGCCGCTGGCCGCCACCGCATCCAGCCGCAGGGCCGCCACCGTGGCGGAAATCAGTTTGATCTTCTGTTCCTTTTCCTTCAGGTCCGTCAGGGGAATCTCTTTCACTTCCACCGTGGCTGCCCCGATTTTGGTCAGGTTGCTCAGGATGAAATCCACCATGGGGGTATCCACCACCAGCTGGGCCCCTTCGTCGATGAACACAATGTCCCCCAGGATTTCCCGTTTGCAGCCCAGGCCCATGAAGGCCCCCAGCACATCCCGGTGGCCGATGTCATAATACCGTTTGTCCCAGAGGATTTCCAGGGCCGTAATGGCAAAATCCGGCTGGCCGTAGAATTCGTCCGCAATGAAGGCCACCTTCTGCCGTTCGGCATTCTGGAAGCCTCCGTTCATTTCATACCGTACCTGGGGATAGTTGGCGGCAACGATTTCCGCCACATTCTGGCCGTGGGGATCCAGGAACCCGGATACCCTGGCCCGCCGGCTTTTCCGGGCCCCTTCCGCAAGATCCAGCAGCTGGGCTGCCAGTTCTGCATCCCCGCTGGCCTTGAAATACCGTAATACTGTTTCCCGTTGTTGTGTGGTGTTTGCCATGTTATTTCTTCAATGCGGCACTCCGGTCCAGGACCGCCTGCACCGCATCGTAAAACGCTCCTCTCACTCCGTGGTTTTCCAGGGCCTTGATCCCTGCAATGGTAGTGCCTCCGGGGCTGGTCACCTGGTCCCGGAGCTGGGCAGGATGGAGCCCGGTCTTCAGGCCCATGACGCCGCTGCCGGCCATGGTCTGGGCCGCCAGTTTGATGGCAAGTGCCCGGGGCAGGCCAGCCATGACACCGGCATCTGCCAGGGCATCCATGACCACAAAGAAATACCCGGGGCCGCAGCCGCTGATGGCGGTAATGGCTTCCATGGCCTTTTCGTCCACCCGGACCGTTTCCCCACAGGACTGGAAAATGGCTTCCGCAGCGTCCATCACTTCCGGAGCCACCTTTCCGTCCGCCGTCAGGGCCGTCATCCCCATCCCTACAGACAGAGGGGTGTTGGGCATGGAACGGATCACCGGATGGCCGGGCACCAGGGCGTGGAGCATGGCCAGGTCATAGCTGCCCATAATGGACAGGATGGTGGCCTTCTCCGGCAGGGCTGCCACCAGGTCAGCAGTCACTGCTTCTTTGGCCATCTGGGGCTTCACCGCCAAAATCACCAGATCCGCATCTGCAGCCGCGGCACTGTTGTCCCCGGTTACCGGGATCCCGTAGGTTTCTTTCAGATAAGCCTGCCGTTTGGCAGTAGGCACAGCAGCGGTCACCTGTTCCTTCCGGACCAGGCCTCCCTGGAGGATGCCCTTCAGGATGGCTTCCCCCATAGCGCCGCAGCCGATGAAAGTGATTTTACTGATACCGTTTATCGTTGCCATGGATCATTGCTCCCTTCCGATCCAAAATTGGTGTTTTCCGTGTCGATATCCACATTGGGAGGCGCGCATACCAGCAGATTCCGGCCGATTTTCCGCAGGGTCCCGTCCAACGCATAGATGGTGCCGCTGATAAAGTCGATGATCCGTTTCCGCACGTCCGCATCCGTATCCTCGAAATTGATCACCACCGGCTGGTTCTTGCACAGGTAGTCCGCCATTTTCTGGGAATCATTGAAGTCGATGGGCTCGATGACCACCACGCTCACCGGATTCCGGTTCACCGGCATGGACAGCACCTTGTCCCCGGTCCGGCTGGAAGACGTTTCCTCCCGGGAAGAGTCCGCCGTGCCGTCGTAGTCCTTGTCGAACACTTTGTCGTAAGGTTTTTCATAGGTCTTTTCGTAGGGTCTGTCATATTTGTCGTACTCCCGGTCGGAACTTTTGTCCCGCCAGGTGCCTGCCGAGCCGCTGCCGAACATGGGGACCACTTTCCCCTCATCCTGCTGCTGGTTTTCCATGGTTTCGTCCGTTTCCTGCTTGTCTTCTCCGTTGACCAGGCCGAAATATTCCAAGAGCTTGCTGATTTTTTTCATACGATCCACCATTTCTGTTTAAAATTTTAAAGAGTAGTCCCTGGCTCCAAAGAGAGCGGAACCCACCCGTACTTCGTTGGCCCCTTCTTCCACGGCGATCCAGTAGTCGTGGGTCATGCCCATGGACAGGATATCCACCGGAGAATCCGGCAGGGCATCCTTCAGGAACAGGAAATCCCGGTAACCGGCAGCAAACACCGGACGGGTCTCTTCCACCTGGTCCGTGGCCTGGGCGATCACCATGACCCCCCGGATGCGGATGTGAGGGTAATTCTTCAGTTCCGGCACCGCCGCCCGGAAATCTTCCGGGGCAAAGCCGCTTTTCTGTTCTTCTCCCGCTTCGTTGATCTGGAGCAGCACATCCTGGATCTTGTCCAGTTCCGCCGCCGCTTTTTCCAGATGGTTCAGCAGCTTCAGGCTGTCCACGCTTTCAATGAGGCAGAAATGCTCCACCGCGTGTTTGGCCTTGTTGGTCTGGAGATGGCCGATCAGGTGCCAGTTGCCCCCCGGCGGCAGTACCGCCTGTTTGTGCATGGCTTCCTGGACCCGGTTTTCCCCGATCTCCGTAAGACCGGCTGCCAGGGTTTCCGTGACGATTTCCGCCGGATGGTTCTTGGTCACCGCCAGGATGGTCACTTTGTCCCCGGTGGCCTTGGGTTCTGTCCGCTTGCCCAGAGCTTCCTGGATCCTGGCTTCCACGGCCGCAATATTATCCTTCAACATGGGTATCCCCATCTCCTTTATTTTCGATAGATCACCGCATACAGGCGGCCTGTTTTCCCCTTTTCCGCCCGGTAGGAGAAGAACCGGTCCTTGTGACAGCTGGTGCAGCAGTCCGCCCGGTAAATCTGTTCCCGGGGCACCCCTGCTTCCAGCAGTTCCAGGGTGTTCAGCTGCCACAGATCCAGCATGTAGTGGCCGGGTCCGTGAGGGGTCAGGCAGGAGGGATATTCCGCCGCCCGGTCCGCCACTTCCTGGCCCACTTCATAGCAGCAGGGACCGATGGAAGGGCCGATGCCCGCCACCACATCCCCAGGCTCTGTGCCAAAGGCTTCTTTCATCACATTCAGGGCATGGGGGACGATTTTCCCTACACTGCCCCGCCAACCGCCGTGGACGGCTCCCACCGCCCCGGTCCGGGTATCCGCCAGCAAAATGGGCACACAGTCCGCATAGGAAATCAACAGAGGCAGCCGGTGACAGTCCGTGACCATCCCGTCGGTTTCCGGGATGGCATCAGCCAGAGTCAGGGTGCCTTTCCCTGCATCCTGTTCCGTCACCACCGCCACATGGGTGCTGTGGACCTGCTGACAGGCCACTGCCCGTTCCAGGGGAAAATCCAGGGCCGCCGCCATTTTCTGCCGGTTGGCCAGTACCTTCTCCCGGTCATCTCCCACGTTGTAACTCAGGTTCAGTCCACCTGGGAACAGGGAACTGCAGCCCCCTGTCCGGCAAAGGAATCCGTGGACCACACCCCACTGTTTCCAGGCAGGAAAACAGCCCCATTCCACACCTTTCGCTTCTGCAAAGGCAAAATCAGCCATCTTTCCCACCTCATTGGTCAAATTTTTCCTGCACAGCAGGAAACCCTGGAAAGAACTTCCAGCAACCCTCATTGTACTGTTTTTTTACTGGTTTGTAAACGTTAAAGCACAGCTTCCATCCTTTGGATCATGGTTTCCAGGACTTTCAGCCGGGCAAACAGTTTATTGTTGGCTTCCACCACAGTCCAGGGTGCGCCTTTGGTATCGGTCCGATAGAGCATTTCGTTCACCGCATCCACATAGGCATCCCATTTGTCCCGGTTCCGCCAGTCTTCCGGGGTGATCTTCCAGGTTTTGTTGGGGTCGTTCTCTCGGGCCTGGAACCGTTTCAGCTGTTCTTCCGAATCGATCTGCATCCAGAACTTCTGGACGATGATCCCCTGCTTCACCCACTGGGCTTCCATATCGTTGATTTCTTCATAAGCCCGGCGCCATTCGCTGATTTTGGCAAAGCCTTCCACCCGTTCCACCAACACCCGGCCGTACCAGGTCCGGTCGAAAATGGCAATTTCTCCCGGAGCCGGCAGTCTGGTCCAGAACCGCCAGAGATAATGGAACTGCTTTTCCCATTCGTTGGGTGCACTCACCGGGTTCACCCGGTAGCCCAGAGGGTCGAAGGATTCGGACAGCCGTTTGATGGCGCCCCCTTTGCCCCCGGCATCCTGGCCTTCAAAGGCCACAATGGTACTGATTTTCCGTTTGGCCAGTTCAAACTGGAGTTCCCCCAGCCGTTTCTGGTATTTTTTCAGCTTTTTGCTGTATTCTTCCTGTTCCATGGGCTGGTAGGGCGTGTACCCGGACAGGATATCCGGAATGGTCAGTTCCCTGGCCGGGCCTTTTTCCGGATCCACCGGACGCTCCCGGTCCTTCAGGGCTTCTTCCAGGGCGGTGATCAGCACCCGGAAGACCGCTTCCGTACCGGTCCGTTTGTCTTCCATGGGGACGATGTGCCAGGGGGCCAGATCCGTATTGGTGGCCGCCAGCATGTCTTCGTACACATCCCGGTATTTGTCGTAGTCGACTCCTTCGATGCCTCCCGGTGCCAGTTTTTCCCACCGGCTGCCCATGGTTTCCTGGCCCTTTTCCATGTTTTCCTTCTGTTTTTTCTTGGAAATGTGGGTGAAGATCTTCACCAGCACATAGCCCCCCTGGACCAGTTCCTTTTCGAAACTGTTGATTTCGTCAAAACTTACATTGTACCATTCGGAAGCCTCGTCCGGATCCCCCACTGCATGTTCGTTCCGCAGGAAATACCAGGCCCGGTGATGGATGCAGATCTGCCCGGCCGGTGGCAGCTCCTTCCAGAACTGGAGGAAGAACGGGCTCTCCTTCTGTTTTTCCGTGGTCTTGGAGGCAGAATACACCCGGAACCCCCGGGGGTCCAGGGCATGGATCACCTTGCTGATCAGCTGGCTCCGCCAGGAGGCCCGGAACCCTTCAAACAGCACGATCACCGGGATCTTGGCATCCCGGACTGTCCGCTGGAGGAATCCCAGACGGTTTTCTTCCTCTGCTATTTTTTCTGCGTATGCTTCTTTGGAAATTTTCGTTTTCAGATCGATTTTGTCCAGCATAGGGACCCCTTCTTTCCCGAAATTCCATATTTCCCTTATTATAACACGAAAAGGGTGCTGCAACAGATTGCAGCACCCTTGGGAAGAAGCAAAATTATTTGATCTTGTTGGGGCAGTCGCCGGTTTCAGCCAGATCCTTCAGGTTCTGGTAGGAAACTTCCACCATGTTCTTTACGGCTTCATCGGTGTAGGAGCCCAGATGCGGAGTAATCAGGACTCTGGGATACAGGTCAACCAGCTTTTCGAACAGCGGGTTTTCCAGTTTCTGGCCTTCCAGGTCTTTCCCGAATACGCTGGCTTCCCCATCCAGAACGTCGCAGCCGTAGCCGCCCAGTTTGCCGCTTTCCACAGCTTCGATGACAGCTTCGGTATCCACCAGCTGGCCGCGTGCACAGTTGACCAGGATGGCGCCGTCTTTCATCTTCTTCAGGAAGTCGCGGGTAACCACAGCGCCGTTTTCTTTGATGTACGGAGCATGGATGGTGATGATGTCGGATTTCTCCAGGACTTCATCCAGGGAAACCTGGGTGCAGTAGTCTTCGATCCCTTTGATTTCGAAAACGTCTTCCCCGATAACGGTAGCGCCCATGCCGTGGAAGATCTGAGCAGCCACACGGCCAATCCGGCCCAGGCCAACAACACCCACGGTGCAGTTCCGGACTTCTTTGGAGAACATGAAGGCATCGACCTTGAAGTTCTTCTTGGAAGTACGGGAAGTGGTGTAAGCGGTATGACGCAGCAGCATCATAGCCTGGGTTACAGCCAGTTCAGCAATGGCGTTGGGGGAATAACGGGGAACGAAAGCCATGGGGAAGCCCAGTTCCTTGGCATATTCCTTATCGATATGATCCGTGCCGGCGGTACGGGTCAGGATGTATTTTACGCCCAGTTTCTTGTAGATGTCCAGGTTCTGTTTATTGGCGAAGCAGTTGCCCCGCAGGATTACTGCGTCAAAGCCAGCAGCCATTTCGGCAGTTTCTTTCGTATTCAGATAATCAGGGACACATTTGATGTCGTAACCGAATTCCTTGTTGCAGGCCTCAAAAATCGGCAGTTCTACATCTCTTACACCATAACATAAAACCTTCATATCAATACCTCCTATAATGGGAAACACACAATTTGGGCAACCCGGAATGGTTCCGTCTGCCCGCTGATTACATTGTAGCATGGAAAAAAAAATTTTCCAATGTTTTTCGTATTTTGTATACAAATTGCGTGAATATTTTGTGGAAACAAAAAGGCTGCTGCTTCTGCAGCAGCCTCCTGCCCGTTACTTTTCCCTTAAAACTGATAATTTACTCCCACATTCACCTGCCACTTTTTCTGCAGATTCCTGCCAATGCGGTAATCCGTCTGAGAAAGGTAGGCCCCATACTGCCAGATTTTCTGCGTCGTATTCGTCTCTAACGAACCCGTCTTGTAAAGGCGGGTTCATTCCTTCGGCCGCTGACCGTTGACGGGGCTGCCTCCGCAGCCCCTTATCACCGGTTCCTTTCCTTCATGGCCCGGTCCATGTCCCGCTTGGCCGCCCGGTCCGCCATGGCCTGGCGCTTGTCATAGAGCTTTTTCCCGGTAGCCAGGGCCAGCTTGCATTTCACCAGTCCGTGGCTGAAATACAGCTGCAGGGGCACCAGGGTGAATCCCTTTTCCCGGGTCTTTCCGATCAGCTTCTGGATTTCCCGTTTATGCATCAGCAGTTTCCGGTCCCGGAGCGGGTCCACATTGAACCGGTTCCCGTGTTCGTAGGGACTGATGTGCAGGTTGTACAGGTACACTTCGCCGGATTTGGTCACTGCCGCATAGGAATCCTTCAGGTTGGCCTTGCCCTGACGGAGGGATTTCACCTCCGTACCCGTCAGGACGATGCCGGTTTCATAGGTTTCGTGGATGTTGTAGTCATGCCTGGCTTTCCGGTTTTCTGCGATTGCCTTCGCTGGTTTTTCCATGTTTCCGATCCCTTCTTCTCCGCCGCCGGCGGTTGTTTTTCTTCTTTTTGCCGCTTTCCCCTGCAGGAGTCGTTTCCTGGGGCACCAATTGGCTCAGTCCGGTCCCGTTTTGTCTGGGGGAGCCGTTCTTCTTCTTTTTCCGGCGTCCGCCCCGGCTGTTTTTCTTTCCGGATTCCTTCCGTTCCCCGGATTTCCGGCCGGTGGTGTCATTCCGCAGCTTCCCGGTGGCAATGCCGGTCTTGGTCTTTTTCTGACGTCCCAGTTCCCGGCGCATCTGATCCGCCGCTTCCGGCGCCAGTCCGGCCAGGACGAAATCGATCTTCCGCTCCGCCACATCCACCTGGAGCACCTGGATATCCACCTGGTCCCCCAGCCGGTACCGGTGGCCCAGATGCTGGCCGATCAGGGCATACTGGCCCTCGATATAGTCATAATAGTCATCGTTCAGGCTGGACACATGGACCAGTCCTTCCACCCCGTTGTCCAGTTCCACGAAGAAGCCAAAGGAGGAAACCCCGGAAATGGTCCCGGTGAATTCCTTCCCCACGAACTGGACCATGTATTCGGCCATTTTCAGATCCACTGTCTGCCGCTCCGCGTCGATGGCCGCCCGTTCCCGCACGGAACAATGGGAGGCCACCAGGCTCAGCCGCTGGGTCCGCTCTTCCGCCTGCTGCCGGCTCAGCCGTTCTCCGTCCAGCTGACGGCGCAGGAGCCGGTGGACCATCAGATCCGGATAGCGGCGGATGGGAGAAGTGAAATGGGTATAGAAATGGGCTGCCAGGCCGAAATGGCCGATGTTTTCCGTCTGATACACCGCCTGGCGCATGCTCCGCAGGGCCACCGTGGAAACCAGCTTCTCTTCCGGTTTTCCGGCCACCTTGTCCAGGGCCCGCTGGAGATCCTTGGGCCGCATCTTTTCTTCCACCTTCAGGGTCACCCCGAACAGGGCCATGAGTTTGGCCAGGTTCTGGATCTTTTCCGGATCAGGCAGGTCGTGGACACGGTAAATGAAAGGCCGTTTGTGTCTGGCCATGAATCCGGCCACCGTTTCGTTGGCGGCCAGCATGAATTCTTCAATGAGCATCTCGGCCACGGACCGTTCCCGCTTCACAATGGCCACCGGATGCTTCTGATCATCCAGCAGCACCTTCTGTTCCGGCAGCTCGAAGTTGATGGCGCCCCGCCGTTCCCGTTTCTTGTGGAGCACCTGCTGGAGCCGGGCCATGTCTTCCAGCATGGGGACGATGTCCGCATATTTTTCCCGCAGGGCCTCATCCTGGTCCACCAGGATGGCCCGCACATCGGGATAATTCATCCGATGGTGGTTGTTGATCACACAGGGGGCGATGGTAAAGGAAAGGGTCCGGCCGGTTTTCCCGTCCAGGAGCATTTCACAGGCCATGGTCAGCCGGTCTTCCCCTTCGTTCAGGCTGCAGATGCCGTTGCTCAGTTCCACCGGCAGCATGGGCAGCACCCGGTCCACCAGGTACACGCTGGTGCCCCGTTCATAGGCTTCCTGATCCAGGACGGAATGGGGCTGCACATAGTAGCTTACATCGGCAATGTAGACCCCCAGGAAATAGTTGTCCCCCTGTTTTTCCACATACACCGCATCATCCAGGTCCTTGGAATCCACCCCGTCGATGGTGATGATGTTCCAGTCCCGCCGGTCCAGCCGGTTCTGGATTTCCTTCTTTTTGATCTTCTGTTCCACTTTTTCCGCGGCCACCTGGACAGGAGCCGGGAATTTGGTGGGCAGGTCGTTGTCCTTGATGATGGAAAGGATTTCCAGACCGATGTCCCCGGGTTTCCCCAGGATTTCCACGATCTTCCCTTCCGCGTTCCGCCGTTCGTCCGGCCAGGTGGTGATCTCCACCACCACCTTTTCCTTGTCCCGGGCCCCGTTGAAGTCTTTCCGGCGCACATAGATGTCCCGTCCCACCCGTTTGTTGTCCGGGATCACGAAGCCGAATTCCCCGGATTTGCTGAAGGTCCCCACCAGTTTGTGATGGGCCCGGTTCAGGATCCGGATGATCTTTCCTTCCTGCCGGTCATCATAGCCGCTCTGCATCACCCGGGCGATCACCGTATCCCCGTCCATGGCGCCGCTGAGGCTGCTGGCCGGGATGAACAGATCCCCGTCTTCCGTCTTTTCTTCCGGGATCACAAAGGCAAAGCCCTTGCTGGTCACCTGGCAGCGGCCCACCACCAGACCCATGGCCGCCGGCAGCCCGTAGGTGTTGAACCGGGTCTTCACCACCTGGCCCCGGGTTTCCAGTTCTTCCATCACCGTCCAGAACAGCTTCAGGTCCGCGCCCTTCAAGGCCAGCGCCTGGATCAGTTCATCGGCGGAAAGCGGGGCGGTGGGATGGTCCTTCATGTACCCCAGGATCTTTGTTTCCATTTCTGTATTGATCATTCTCTCTCCTCATACATCAGCTTGCCGTCCGCTTCGGCCGCCACGGTTCCGTCTTCCCGGATTACCTGGCCGGTCATTTCCAGCAGCTGTCCCTTTCGTCTTTTTACTTTGGTGATCACATGGATCCGTTCCCCAATCCGTACCGGCTGCCGGAAGCGGACTTCCAGCCGGGCCGTATAGGCAACTTTGTGTTCATACATATAAGGGTAATTCCCCATGGTTTCGTCCAGCAGGGTGGAGATCAGTCCCCCGTGCATCCGGCCGTCATAGCTCTGGTGCACCGGCTGGGGCACAAAACTGGTGTAGCAGCCGTTTTCGTCGGTGCGGAAGTGGAGATGGAGCCCCATCGGGTTGTCCTTCCCACAGCCGAAACACATGGTATCTCTGTCATTTTCCATTTTCTATTCCTCCAAAAAGGCCTCGATGGCAGCATAAATGGCCTGCCGGCCTTTGTATAATGTCATCACATGCCGGGCCTGTTTTACCCACAGCAGCTGTTTCTGGTCTGAGGCGGCATGTTCCTGGATGTACAGGGCACTTTCCGGGCGCACCGTGTGGTCCGTTTGGGACTGGATGATCAGAAGGGGCTGCCGGACCTTGGGCAGGTATTTTCCCTTCACCGCCTTCAGCAGCCGCACCAGCTGGTGGACCGCTTTGATGGGCATGCACCGGTAGGCCACATTGTACCGGGCAGGAGCGTCGATGGTCCGGGGATTTTTGGGAATGGCCCAGTAGGGCAGCCGGTCCGCCAGCCAGAGGAAGTACACCCGCCAGTCGTAGAGATAGATGGGGGTGGAGAGCACCACCAGCTTGTCCGCTTTTGTCTCTGCTCCGGCATACAGGGTCAGCAGCCCGCCCATGGAAAGGCCGATGACCGTTACCTGGGCGCAGATTTCCCGAAGATGGGCCACTCCCTGCCGCACCTGGGCTTCCCACTGTTCCGCCGTTACCTCCAGCAGATCATGGGGATCCGTGCCGTGGCCTGCCAGGAGAAGCCCTTCCACCGTATAC
Organism: Acidaminococcus sp. HCP3S3_H5; assembly: GCF_052122235.1. Classification (NCBI taxonomy): domain Bacteria; kingdom Bacillati; phylum Bacillota; class Negativicutes; order Acidaminococcales; family Acidaminococcaceae; genus Acidaminococcus; species Acidaminococcus sp. HCP3S3_H5. The sequence continues at coordinate 197,190 of NZ_JBQKCS010000001.1, read as the reverse complement.
CCCTTCCGGTGCAGGTCCTCCCCCAGTTCCCGGAGTTCCGAAGGGCTGCCGGTAAAGCCGTGGACCAGCAGCACCCCTTTGCCGTTTTGCCCCTGCCAGAAATACGGTTCCGCGCCCTGGAGCATCCCCATCGCCTCCTTCCCCATAGCAAAAATGGCATTACCCTGCCAGGCAATGCCACTGTGAAATGTGTGAACGTTCTTTAATTGCTTACTGCAGGCGGGCAATTGCCACGTTGATAACAGCGAAAATCAGCCCCAGCACAACGGTGATCCGTGCCAGCGCCTCATCCATGTCCGTGGGTTTGCCCCCAAACAGGGATTCTCCCCCGCCCAGACCGCTGAACCCGGCACTTTTGCCAGACTGGAGCAGGATGGACCCGATCAGCAGGACGCTCACGATCACATCAAGAACCATCAATATATCTAAAGCCACAGGTATTCCCTCCACATATCAGATTCTTATATTTTAGCATTGGTTGGGGAAATGGTCAAGGAGCGGGGGATAGTGGTTAAGTGGCTGGGTGCACCAACCGTAGGAGCGGCAGGCCCGGCCGCCCGCCAGATGTACGAGTCTCTGACCCCAACGATGTAGGGGTTCGCCGCAGGCAAACCCGTCCCGACCGCCCAGAGGGCAAAACTTCTATACCCATATACCCGCGAAGGCCCTCCCAGCTCCCGAAAAATCGATGTATACCCGCACAGAATACCAGCAAAGCCGAAGGCCAAGTCCGCCCTGCAGGGGCGGGGGACCGGGCTTGCCCGGTGGTGGGGGCATGAGGTTCTGAAAGGACCGAATACCTTGACGGTGGTATGGAAACTATCTACCTAGGAGACAGCAATGGATACTGCGTTCATCATATTTCTACTTCTGCCAGACACTCCCTTGTTTTCGGCCGGTCCTGCAAAATATCGGCTGTCGCCGATGCCCCCACCACCGTGCTCCGCACGGTCCCCCGCCCCTCACAGGGCGGACTTTGGGACCATCCTTATCACCAGTTCAGTGCTGCTGCCAACTGTCCTATGGGGCTGCTGCTGGGACCGTAATTGGCAATTCTGCACTGAATGGGTATCTAGGTGAGGGACGAATACCGGCTTTTCAGAACTTCTCTCACCGCATTCCGGTACTCTTTCCGGGTTTTCAGCGGCATAACGCACAAATCTCCTGCCAGGGCCTGCTCCAGGTCTGCGTTCTTCAGGCCACTGATCACCTTGACCATCGCCCGACCGCCTCTATAACTCCAGCGGCGTCCCTGCTTCTTTACACTAAGGGACAGTGGTTAAACGGACCTTTCGATAAGGCTCCGCAGGACCGCCCGCCATACAAAGGGTGAAAAGGTGCAGGCCGGGAAGGGGGGGCCTTTGGCCCGCCCCTACAACGTTGGAGTCGGGCACTCGTTCATCAACTTTCGGAGATTTCCTATCCACAGGGGCGGTCAAATCGTATGACCAGCTGCTCTTTCCAGCACCTCACTGGCGGCAAGGGTCATCTTTAAATAAGCCTCTGCCTCTTCTTTCTTCTTCCCGTCCACAATCCGGGCGAAATCCTCGAACTCTTCCACCATCCGGTTTTCCCGTTCCGGCGGGGTCCAGGTTTTTGTGTTCTGGTCTTTTTTCACAGCGGCGGTGCTGAACTGGTCCTGGTCCGGGCCCTGGATCAGGGTCCACTCCAGTTTTTCCGGGTGGATGGGCTTCCCTTCCACTTTCAGCCAGCCTTTTTCTCCCTGGACCAGGAACCCGGAGGGGCTGTCAGAATCTTTGGCGGCGGAGAGGGATGCCTGGAACCCGGGGTATCCCAGGAGCAGCACTCCGGAGGTATCCACGCCGTTCCACCCCCGGTTGGGGGCATACAGGACCTTTTCCGGCAGGCCCCAGAGCCCGGCGGTCCAGGCGATGTTGTACACGTTCAGGTCATACAGGGCCCCTCCTGCCAGTGCCGGGTCGAAGGCAGGGAGCACTTCCCCCTTACGATACCGGTCATACCGGCTGGAATACTGGGAATAGTTTCCCTGGACCAGCCGGATGGGCCCCAGGGCCGGTACCAGCTCCCGGATCTTCCGGAACAGGGCCCCGTGCCACAGGGGCATGGCTTCCAGGAGAAAAAGCCCTTTTCCCCGGGCCAGGTCCGCCAGTTCCCGGGTCTGGGCCCACCGGGTGCAGAAGGGCTTTTCCAGGATTACGTTCTTTCCGGCCAGCAGGGCCTCCCGGGCATAAGCAAAATGGACCGGGTTCACCAGAGCGATGTACGCCGTATCCACATCCGCTTCCCGGAAAAGAGCCCGGCAGTCCGTATATACCCGGGGAATCCCATAGTCCCGGGCCAGGGTTTCTCCCCGCTGCCGGCTGTGCTGCCGGCACCAGAGGGCTTCCACACTTATGCCGACTGCCGCATTCATGGCGGCCAGGGCCACAGGAGCAATGGCGCCGGTGCCCAGCATGGCCACCTTCATGAAAAAGACCTCCCTTTTTTCTTAAAAGGTCACCCCGAAGGTAATGACCCCATCCTTGTATTCCACCTGGATCTTCCCGCCCAGGAGCCGGGTGGCCTCTTCTGCCATGGAAAGCCCGATGCCGTAGCCGGCCTTTTTGCTGTTGTGGCTTTCGTCTCCCCGGTAAAACCGTTCAAAAAAGTGGGAATAATCCACTCCGGCCCCGTTTTTGTAGTCGTTGGACACCTGGGCCCGGAACCCCTGTTTCCCGTGGGTTTCCAGCCGGGCCCGGATGGTTCCCCCGTCGTCACAGTATTTGGCCGCATTGTCCAGGAGGATGGTGAAGATTTCATAAAGATACTTGGGGTCGGTTTCAGCCAGGATATCCGGCTGGATCTCCGTCACCAGCTTTTTCTTCTCCCCTTCCACCACCGGAGCAAAGGACTGGACCACTTCCGTAAAGGTGTGGCTGATGTCCATGGTTTCCTTTTTCAGTTCCCGCTCATTCTTTTCTCCCATTTTGGCCAGCATGATCAGTTCGTTGATCAGCCGGGTCACCCGCTTCACCTGGAACAGGATGTTGTCCGTCCACTGGCTTTTGCCGCTGATCAGTTCCAGAGCTTCCGCGTTGGCGGAAATAATGGCAATGGGGGTCTTCAGTTCATGGCCTGCGTTGGTAATGAACCGTTTCTGGCTGGCCACGTTTTCCACAAAGGGCCGGATAGCGTAATTGCTCAGGAACATGAGCACCAGCATGTACAGCAGCACACAGACCAGGCCGAACCGGAGGGAATACCGCATAAATGCATCCACGGCCCCCACATCCCGGGTGCAGTCCATGACCACCACCAGTTTGCCTCCGTCATTCCGGGGGGTTACGCTGTAGCAGTAGCTGGCCCGTTTGTTCTTGAACAGTCCCTGGCTCTGGGTGCTGTCCGCCAGGGAACGGGCAATTTCCAGGGCCTGGAGTTCGTTGAAGGCGGAGATGTTGGACAGATTCAGCCGGCGGATTTTTCCGCTTTCATCCATAATAACGCTGAAATACCGGGTCTGATGGGCGAATTCCGGGGTGTCATTGTACCATTCCGGATCACTGAGCCAGCTTTCGGTGCTGGTACCCGGCTGATGGGAGGGCATGATTCCATCGTTCTGGACAATGGCCGTCAGGAGGGTGTTCACTTCCGACCGCATTTTCATATAGGTAATGCCGTTGATCAGTCCCAGGGCCCCGGCCAGGATCAGTACCACGGCAGCAAAGGCCAGGATCAGGAATTTCCGGCGCAGACGATGGATCATATCCATGATAAATTCTCCTTAATTGGCCAGGGCCGGCGTCTGGAGCACAAAAGATCCGTCCTGATGGCCGTCGATGGTGAGATTTCCCCCGATGGCCTTGAGTTTTTCCCGCAGGTAGGACACATAGATCCATACGATGCCCTGGTCTTCCTGCTGTTCATCCTGCCAGATCCGGTCAAAAAGCATCCGGGTTTCGCAGGGTTTCCCCGGGTGCTGCATGAAGTACTTCATCAGCTGGGTTTCCTTGGGGGACAGCCGGACGCTGCTCTTGCTGGACAGCTCCCCTTCCGCACAGTTGAGGGTCACGGTACCGGCCTGGAGGGTATCCCGGTTGAAGTCTTCCTGGCGCCGGGTCAGGCTCCGGAGACGGGCCAGCAGTTCCCCCATGGCAAAGGGTTTGGTCAGGTAGTCGTCGGCTCCTGCATCCAGGCCGGTGATCCGGTCGTCCACTTCTGCTTTGGCAGTGAGCATGATCACTGGAGTCCGGTCCCCTTCCTTCCGGAGTTCCGTCAGGGCGGTGATTCCATCCTTCACCGGCATCATAATATCGAAGATCATGGCATCGTAGACCTTTTCCCGGGCTTTGTCCACAGCGGCCTGTCCGTCGTACACCGGATCCACTTCATAGCCGGAATGTTCCAGCACGGCGCACAGGGCCATGGACATGGCTTTTTCATCTTCTGCAAGCAAAATTTTCATCTGGGGTTGACTCCTTTCTGGGTCAATGGATCATCCGTTTTCCCGGATCAGCTTCCGGATGGTCTCCATGGACAGGTCGCAGGCCGCCAGTTCGTCAGCGCACCGCTTCAGTTCCTGGCCGATCAGTTCCGGGTTCCGGATGCTCTTTTTGTACTTCATTTCGTGTTCCAGGCTGGCCCAGGAATCCATGGCGATGGTCCGGAGCTGGACCTCTGCATAGAAAATCCCCGGATTATTCCCTTCCACATCCGGGAAGGGTTCCTCCAGCCGAAGGATCAGGTGATAGGACCGGTAGCCGTTGGGTTTTACATTGTGTACGTAGTCTTTTTCCTGGATGATGGTGCAGCCGGGGATGGCCCGGAGCAGCCGGAGATTCCGGTCGATGTCGCTGAGGAACCGGCAAACGATCCGCAGTCCGATGGCATCGTGGATATCATGGAGGGCCGATTTAGCCGTCACCGGCAGCCCTTTCCGCTGGCATTTTTCCTCCATGCTGGCGGTGCCTTTCACCCGGTAGATCAGGTGCTCATAGGCGTTTTCGCCGGTTGCGTCCTTTTCTTTCTGGTTGTAGGCCTTAATGTCCCGGACCAGCTGTTCCAGCACCTTCTCCAGCACCGGCCGCCATGCCTCATAGCTGCTGCCCATGGGTTGGTTCAAAGTGATTCCTCCTTTTGCAAAGTCTTTGTCAGATTATATTGTATACTTATTGTATCATAGGAATATGGAATTTGTATGAAGAAAAAGAGGGCCTGCTGTCAACGGTCAGCAGCCGCTGGAAATCATATCACCTCATGGATTTTTTCTTTTACCCGGTCCAGCTGCCGGGCACTTTGGGGGTTCCCCGGCTGGAAATCCAGCAGTTTCTGGTAATAGCCCTGCTGCCGGACCAGGGCCAGGCTGGGGGCATAGGTAAAATCAAAGATCTGGCACAGACAGCCGGTGAAAAAGTCCAGGGCATTCTTTTTCACTTCTGTGTGGACCAGTTTTTTCTCCAGGGCTTCTGCCAGGACTTTGGGGGAAATTTCCTGTCGGCCCAGATCTTTCAGGGACATCTGCCACACCTGTTCCGGATGGTCAAGGTACCCGGCGTAAACCCGGAACAAGTCGATCTTGTCCGCATCCCGGATCAAAAGGGCAAAATCCCTGGCCCGGCCGGTGACTCCACCAGGGACGGCATAGGCGTTGTGCCACAGGATGGCCAGCTCCAGGATTTTATCCCGTTCCGGCTCCGGTTCCGGCAGAAAGTCCCGGATATGGCCCTGTTCGAACAGGTACCATACCCCGTACCGGGCATGGTCCATGGATTTGTAGTCGATGAAGGTATGGAACCGCCGGGCCTGTTCGAACCGGCCGATGTCATGGAGCAGCCCCAGCACCCAGGCCAGGTCCTGGTCCGCCCGGGACCACCCCAGCGCCTGGGCCAGCTGACCGCACAGGCCGCAGACGATCCGGGAATGGCGCTGTTTGCTCAAAATCCCCGGAGTATCCGGGTCAAAAAGAGAGACATACCGGTCAAAAGCCGCAGAAACAGCTTGTTTGTCCATCATTGTTTTTCCTTTCGTAAAAAAGGTGTGCTGCACGCTCCATGCAGCACACCTTTTTGTCATCCGGCCGCTGACCGTTGCCAGCTGACCGTTGACCGTTTTTATCTGATGTTGTAGAACACATCCATCCCGTTGTACTGGGCAGCGGCTCCCAGATCTTCTTCGATCCGCAGCAGCTGGTTGTACTTGGCCACCCGGTCGGTCCGGCAGGGTGCCCCGGATTTGATCTGTCCGGCGTTGGTGCCCACCACCACATCAGCAATGGTGGTGTCTTCCGTTTCACCGCTCCGGTGAGAGACGATGGCGGTATAACCGGCCCGTTTGGCCATTTCAATGGCATCCAGGGTTTCGGTGAGGGTACCGATCTGGTTCAGTTTGATCAGGATGGCGTTGGCCACGCCCATTTCAATGCCCTTCTTCAGCCGTTCCACGTTGGTGACGAACAGGTCATCTCCAACCAGCTGGACTTTTTTGCCCAGGGCATCGGTAAGCTGTTTCCAGCCGTCCCAGTCATCTTCGGCCAGGCCGTCTTCAATGGAAATGATGGGGTATTTTTCACACAGGGAAGCGTACCATTCCACCATTTCGGCAGAAGTCTTCACGACCCCTTCCCCTTTCAGGTTGTATTTGCCGTCTTCGAACAGTTCGCTGGCAGCAGTATCGATGGCCAGCCGTACCTGTTCACCGGGTTTGTAGCCGGCTTTTTCGATGGCTTCCACAATCACCTGGAGGGCTTCTTCGTTGCTTTCCAGGTTGGGTGCAAAGCCCCCTTCATCCCCTACGGCCGTAGCCAGGCCTTTGCCCTTCAGGACTTTCTTCAGAGCCTGGTAGATTTCCGCGTTGATCCGCAGGGCTTCGGCGAAGCTGTCAGCCCCTACGGGCATGATCATGAATTCCTGGATGTCCACGTTGTTGTCCGCATGGGCACCGCCGTTCAGGATGTTCATCATGGGAACAGGCAGTTCCTTGGCGTTGACCCCGCCCAGATACTGATACAGAGGCAGGCCGATGGACAGAGCCGCAGCCTTGGCCACAGCCAGGGATACACCCAGGATGGCGTTGGCACCCAGACGGCCCTTGTTGGGGGTGCCGTCCAGACGGATCATGGCTTCGTCGATTTCCACCTGACGGGTGGGATCCAGACCGATGATGGCGTCGGCAATGGTGTCATTCACATTGTCCACAGCCTTGGAGACCCCTTTGCCTCCGAAACGGTCCTTGTCCCCATCCCGCAGTTCCACGGCTTCGTGGACCCCGGTGGAAGCACCGGAAGGAACAGCCGCACGGCCTACCGTGCCGTCATCCAGCAGCACATCCACTTCTACCGTGGGATTGCCCCGGGAATCCAGGATTTCTCTTGCGCACACATTTTCAATGATTGGCATTGTTTTCACCTCGTTATTTTGGGCAGCAAGGGAAAATGATTTCCCTTGCTGGTCAATGGTCAATGGCCGATGGAAGCCAGCTTTTGCTGGCCACGAATTTACCTTTTACTTGCGTACCAGCAGGGAATGGCCGGTCATGGCTTCCGGTTTGGGGAGATCCAGCAGGTCCAGCAGGGTGGGAGCGATATCGGAGAGTCCTCCGTCTTCCACCTGGGTCCCGGGTTCAGCACCCACCACCAGGAAAGGCACCGGATTGGTGGTATGGGCCGTCATAGGCTCATGGGTCACCGGGTCTTCCATTTCTTCCAGGTTCCCATGGTCCGCGGTGATGCACAGGGCACCGCCTTTTTTCAGCACCTTTTCCACCAGGCTGCCCACACATTCGTCCACGGCCTCCAGGGCCTTCACTGCCGCCTCCAGGGAGCCGGTATGGCCTACCATATCCGGGTTGGCGAAGTTCAAGATCACCAGGTCGTACAGGTCCTTGTCCAGGGCTTCCTGGAGCTTTTCCGTCACCAGGTAGGCGCTCATCTCCGGCTGCAGGTCATAGGTGGCCACTTTGGGAGAAGGCACCAGGATCCGGTCTTCGTTGGGGAAGGGCTGTTCCCGTCCGCCATTGAAGAAGAAGGTCACATGGGCGTATTTTTCCGTTTCCGCAATGTGGAGCTGATGGAGTCCCGCCTGGGACACCACTTCCGCCAGGGTATCCCGGATCTCTTCCGGAGGGAAAGCCACCGGCGCATCAATACCCTTTTCATATTCCGTCATGGTGACGAAATGGACGGGCAGCTGGTCTTCCTTCCGGGCAAATCCCTGGAACTCCCTGTCCGTAAAGACATGGGTCAGTTCCCGGGCCCGGTCCGGACGGAAGTTGAAGAAAATCAGGCTATCGCCTTTTTCCACATTCCCTTCCACCCCGGATACTCGGAACGGCACCACGAATTCATCGGTCTGGCCGGCAGCGTAGGCGGCTTCCAGTCCTTCTGCAGCACTGGGTGCTTCCTGGGCCTCTCCGCCGCTCATGCAGTCGTAGACCTTCTGGATCCGTTCCCACCGTTTATCCCGGTCCATGGCATAATACCGGCCGGATACGGTGGCAATCTGTCCCACCCCCAGCTCCCTGCAGGCTTTTTCCACCTGGTCCAGGAAGGGGCCGGCGCTCTGGGGCGGCGTGTCCCGTCCATCCAGGAAGGCATGGATACAGACCTTTTCCACCCCCAGCTTTTTGGCCATGGCCAGAAGACCCAGGAGATGGTCGATGTGGCTGTGGACCCCGCCGTCGCTGAGGAGCCCCAGGAGATGGAGTTTCTTTCCGGTGACCCGGGCTTCCTCCATGGCCTTTACCAGCACCGGGTTGGTTTCCAGACTGCCGTCCTTCACCGCCCGGCTGATCCGGGTCAGGCTCTGGTAGATGATCCGGCCGGAGCCGATGGACAGATGGCCCACTTCCGAGTTGCCCATCTGCCCTTCCGGCAGGCCCACTGCCTCTCCAGAGCACCGGAGCTGGCTGTGGGGATACCGGTTGAAGTAAAAATCAAGATGAGGAGTCCTGGCGCGGGTCACCGCATTGGTGGAACTGGGAGGAGCGATCCCCCACCCGTCCAGGATCATCAGCATAACAGGTTTCTTTTTCATGGAAAGCCTCAGAAGGTATTGGCAATGGCGCAGAATTCCTGGGCGGACAGGCTGGCCCCGCCTACCAGGACCCCGTCGATGCCGTCTTCATGGAAGGCATGGGCGTTTTCACTGGTCACGCTGCCCCCGTAAAGGATCCGCACCCGGCGGGCTGCTTCTTTGCCGAATTTTTCTGCAATGGCTTTCCGGATCAGATCCGCAGCCGCCACTGCATCCCGCACTTCCGCACTCTTGCCGCTGCCAATGGCCCAGACCGGTTCATAGGCAACCAGCAGATGCTGGATCTGGCTGTCGGTGAGCACATTCAGCACAGGCGTCAGCTGGCTCAGGATCTTATCCCTGGTGGAGCCGTTTTCGTGTTCGTCAGCGTCTTCTCCCACGCACAGCACCGGGTCCAGGTCGTTCCGGAAGGCAGCCAGGACTTTCTTCACCACGATGTCATTGGTTTCGTGGAAGAACTTCCGCCGTTCGCTGTGGCCCACCAGCACGTACCGGGAACCGATTTCCGCAATCATGGGGCCGGATACGGCGCCGGTGTAGGACCCTTCGTCTTCATAGAACAGGTCCTGGGCACCATAGCCGATGCCGTCTTCATCCACCATGGCGGCTACGCTTTCCAGAGCAGTGAAAGGCGGGAACAGCACCACTTCCGCCCGGGCCATTTCCGTGCCGTGAGCGATCTGATGAGCCAGTTCCATGGCTTCTTCCACAGTTTTATGGCATTTCCAGTTGCCGGCCACAATGGGAGTCCGGAGATCATCCAGAGCCGCCAGGCCCGGCAGCACTTTCCCTTCCAGGTATTCCAGGGAGGCACCGCCGCCGGTGGATACATGGCTCATCTTGTCGGCCAGGCCCATCTGTTTCACAGCTGCAGCACTGTCGCCGCCGCCTACGATGGTGATGCCGTCAGAAGCGGCCATGGCTTCCGCCACCCGCCGGGTCCCTTCTGCATAGTTGGGCATTTCGAAGACGCCCATGGGGCCGTTCCACACAATAGTCTTCATGCCGGCCAGGGTCTGGGCATACAGTTCTGCCGTCTTGGGGCCGATATCCAGGGCCATATATTCCGGATTCAGTTTGTCCAGGTCTTCGGCTTCATGATCTGCGTCATTGGAGAAGCTGGCCGCCATGATCAGGTCCACCGGCAGGAGCATTTTGGTCTTCTGGGCAGCAGCTTCCGCCAGCAGGTCCTTGGCAATCCCCAGGCTTTCCTTTTCCACCAGGGATTTGCCCAGGTCATAGCCTTTGGCAGCCAGGAAGGTATTGGCCATGCCGCCGCCGATCAGGATCACATCGGCTTTCTTGATCAGGCTGCGGATCACGGCGATCTTGTCCGCCACTTTGGCCCCGCCGATAATGGCGGCAAAAGGACGCTGGGGTTTGTCCACTGCATTGCCCAGGTAGGCGATTTCCTTTTCCAGCAGGAAACCAGCCACCGCAGGCAGGTAGTGGGTAATGGCTTCCACAGAAGCATGGGCCCGGTGGGAAACCCCGAACCCGTCGTTTACGTACACATCCCCCAGAGCTGCCAGTTCCTGGGCAAAATGGGGATCATTCTTTTCTTCTTCCGGATGGAACCGGAGGTTTTCCAGCAGCAGGATATCTCCATTCCGCAGCTGAGCGGCTGCAGCCTGGGCTTCCTTGCCGATGCAGTCCGGGCAGAACTGCACCGGACGGTGGATCAGCTGGCTCAGGGCTTCGGCCACAGGCTTCAGGGTGTACTTCATGTTCACCTTGCCTTTGGGACGGCCCAGGTGGGCCAGGAGGATTACAGCAGCCCCCTGGTCCAGCAGGTAATGAAGGGTGGGCAGAGAGGCTTCGATGCGGATAACATCGGTGATTTCCCCTTTGTCGTTCATGGGAACGTTGTAGTCCACCCGGACCAGCACCCGTTTCCCGGTCAGCTGAATGTCTTTGACGGTTCTTTTATCCATGGCTCCGTGCTCCCTGCCTTTCTCTTACAGGCCCTTCTTGGCCACGAACAGAGCCAGTTCCACCAGACGGTTGGAATAACCCCATTCATTGTCGTACCAGGAAACCACTTTGGCCACACGGGGACCCACCATCATGGTGGACAGCCCATCCACAATAGAGCTCAGAGGGCAGCCGCTGTAGTCTTTGGATACCAGAGGCAGTTCATTGTAGCCCAGGATCCCTTTCATGGTGGTTTCAGAGGCCACTTTCATGGCTTCGTTGATTTCTTCTTTGGTGGTGTCTTTCTTCAGGTTCACTACCAGGTCGGTGAGGGAAACATCCGGAGTCGGGACACGGATGGCCATGCCTTTCAGTTTGCCTTCCAGTTCAGGCAGTACCAGACCGATGGCTTTGGCGGCACCGGTGGTGGTGGGGATGATGGAGCAGGCACCGGCACGGGCACGGCGCAGGTCTTTGTGGGCTGCATCCAGGATCTTCTGGTCGTTGGTGTAGGAATGGACGGTGGTCATCATGCCGCTTTCAATGCCGAAGTTGTCTTCCAGCACTTTGGTGAAGGGAGCCAGGCAGTTGGTGGTGCAGGATGCGTTGGAGATGATGTGGTCTTTCTTGGGATCGTACTTGTCTTCGTTGACGCCCAGGACGATGGTGATGTCTTCCCCTTTGGCCGGGCAGGCGATCAGCACCTTTTTGGCGCCGTTGTCCAGATGAGGCTGTACGGTTTCACGGGTCTTGAATTTGCCGGTGGTTTCCAGCACTACATCCACGCCCATATCGCCCCAGGGGATTTCCTTCGGATCAGTGTACCGGGTGAATTTGATGGCTTTGTCCCCTACATGCATTACGTCTCCATCAACGGACACATCTTCATCAAAGGTGCCGTGGATGGAATCGTATTTCAGCAGGTGGGCATAGGTATCGATGCCGGAACGGGCATTGACCGCCACAACTTCCACTTCAGGGTTCTTTACAGCGATACGCAGAGCGCAGCGTCCAATACGACCAAAACCATTGATACCGATTTTTACCATTTTGCATTCCTCCTAAGTTTTTTACTGATGATTGGGATCAGTTTGCAAACAATCGATGATTTCCCGGGCAGCCGCCTCGTCGGTGACCAGGATATCGTCCTGGCCGCTGCGGAGCATGGAAAGGATGGCCCTTCCCTTGGACTGTCCGCCGGCAATGCCCATGACCGTGTGGATCTTTTCCAGATCGTTGACCATGAGTCCCAGGGTGTCTGTGCTGTACACCACCCGGCCGTTCAGGTCGAAATACTGCCCCAGGGCTTCCCCTACGGCACCGGCCTTTGCCAGGCGGTCCATCAGTTTGGGGTCCATCCCCCGCTTTTCGGCCATCACCAGGGCCTGCCCCATGCCATGGACCAGGATATCCGCGCTTTTGATGGTTTCCACCACCTGTTTCACCCGGGCATCCTCTTCCAGGATCTTGCGGAGCACGTCCTCGCTGACACTGTCCGGCACATACAGCTGCAGGTACCGGGTCTTCAGCCGGCCGGCCAGCACCGTCGCAATGGTGTTGGCCTGGAGTTCCATTTTGTCCCCCAGACCGCCCCGGGCCGGGACCACCACGGTCTCCGGTTCATTGCCAAAGGTGTTTTCCGCCATGGCCGCCACAGTGGTGCCCCCGGTTACCGCCACAATGTGCTTTTTGTGGTCCGCCAGAAGGCGCAGCAGGATACCGGCCGCCACACGCCCGATTTCCCGGGTGACCACTTTGTCCTGGTCCGCATTGCCGGGCAGCACCACCACCTTCTGGAGATGGAGCTTGTCCTGGAGGATGCGTTCCAGGCTGGAAAGCTTCTGGAGCCGGTTCACATAGTCCCGGAGCTCCTGGAGGAGCACCGCCCCCTCTTCCGTAATGCTCATGCCGGTGAGGGTGAAATCCAGCAGCCCCGCTTCCTTGAGGAAATCCACATGGGAACGGAGGATCCGCTCGCTGAGCCCCAGCTTTTTGGCCAGGGTCCGGCGGCCGATGGGCTGATCGTGGCTGATCTGCCGGAGCACCTTATAGCGCTCGGTAAGCAGGTCCACCATTTCCGGAACCAGTTTATTCTGCAGGTTGATGATTCGATCCAAGCTGATGTTGCACATTTTGTCCCTCGTGGTACTTTTTATGTCCCACCCTGTTCGAAAAAAAATAAATTTACTACGTCTTCATTATAGCATAGATAAGAAAAAAAGGAAGGGGGACACCCTTCCTTTTTTTGCCCTGCCCGTTATTTAATCTCCCCCACATCCAGACTGATGTCCAGGGCTTTTACGCTGTGGGTCAGGGCTCCTATGCTGATTACGTCCACCCCGGCGGCTGCTGCGGCTTCCAGATTGTGCTCGTCGATGCCCCCGGAGGCTTCCACCACCGCCCGGTGACCGATCATCCTTACACATTCCTTCATGGCCTCCGGAGCCATGTTGTCCAGCATGATCACGTCGGCGCCCCCTTCCAGGGCTTCTTTGGCCTGGGCCAGGCTTTCCACTTCGATCTCGATCCTGGTCATGTGGCTGGCGTAGGCTTTGGCCCGGGCCAGGGCTTCCTTCACCCCTCCGGCCACCGCAATGTGATTGTCCTTGATCAGGATGGCATCGTAGAGCCCCAGCCGGTGGTTGTGGCCCCCGCCGGTGCGGACAGCGTATTTTTCCAGGAGCCGTAGCCCCGGCGTGGTCTTCCGGGTATCCACCACCCGGGTGCCGTAGGGTTTGGCCAGGTCCGCCAGCTTTTTGGTCCGGGTGGCAATGCCGGACAGATGCTGGAGCAGGTTGAGGGCCAGCCGTTCTCCCGTCAGGACACTCCGGGCCGATCCGGTGACTTTGGCAATGAGGGTCCCCGGTTCCAGTTTGTCCCCGTCTTTGGCCAGGGCCTCGAAGGTCAGGCTGGGATCCAGCACCCGGAACACCTGCCGGGCCACTTCCACCCCGCACAGGATCCCTGTATCCTTGGCGTGGATGATCCCGGCAGTCACCGCCCCTTCCGGCAGCAGGGCCTCACTGGTCAGGTCCCCGCTGCCCACGTCTTCCGCCAGCCATTCCTCCAGCTGTTTATCCAACATTCTGCTGTACATGGATGCTGCCTCCTTCTTCCTCTTCGATAGTATGATGCTTCCAGCAGTCCCGGGGCTTGGGGAAATCCAGCCGGTAATGGGCCCCCCGGCTTTCTTCCCGCTGGAGAGCCGCCTGGGCAATGAGCCGGGATACCAGGATCTGGGATTTCAGATCCAGCTGCTCCGGGGTTTCCGCTGCCTGTCCGGCATATTTGGCTTCCACGGCCCCCAGTTCTTCCAGGGCCTGGCGGAGATCTTCCCGGTCCCGGGCAATCCCCAGCTGCCGGCTCATCAGTTCCCGGAGCTGCTGCCGGTCAGCGGCGGTTTCCCCCTGGGAAACTTTCCAGGGTTCCAGGACGGACTGCCAACGGCCGCCTTTTTCCTTCTGCCCCTCAACAGGGATTTCCCGGCACAGGGCACGGGCCGCCCGGCGTCCGAACACCAGCCCTTCCAGGAGGGAATTGCTGGCCAGCCGGTTGGCGCCCTGGAGACCGGTGCAGGCCGCTTCTCCGCAGGCATACAGGCCGGGCACCGTAGTGTGGCCCCAGCTGTCGGTGCGGATGCCTCCCATCATGTAGTGGGCCGCAGGAGCAATGGGGATCCGTTCCTTCCGCATATCCACTCCATAGTCCAGGAGAGTCCGGAAGATCATGGGGAATTTTTCCTCCACCCGGTCAATCACCGTGGCGTCCAGCAGCACATGGTCCGTGGCGCAGTGCTTCATTTCCGTGGCAATGGCCCGGGCCACCACATCCCGGGGAGCCAGTTCCAGCATGGGATGGTACCCGGGCATGAACCGTTCTCCCCGGGTGTTGTACAACAGGGCGCCGGCACCCCGGACCGCTTCCGAAACCAGGAAACTGGGCTTTCCCGGAAGGGCCAGGGCCGTGGGATGGAACTGGACGAATTCCATATCCATCAGTTCCGCACCGGCCCGGCAGGCCAGTGCCAGGCCGCTGCCCGTGGCTCCTTCCGGGTTGGTGGTGTGGGCAAACAGCCGTCCTACCCCACCGGTGGCCAGCACCACGGCGTTGGCGGAAAAGCGGACCATCCGGCCTTCGTGGAGAGCCATAGCTCCTGCGCACCGGCCTTCCTGGAGCAGCAGATCCGTTACATAGCAGTGTTCCAGGGTGGAGATCCGGCTTTCCCTGCCGGTAATGGACCGGAGGGCCCGGGACACTTCCTCCCCGGTGCTGTCTCCGTTGGCGTGGACGATCCGGTTCCGGCTGTGGCATCCTTCCCGGCCCAGGGCCAGGGTGCCGTCGGGATTTTTGTCAAACCGGGCTCCGTGATGAAGCAGGTCCAGCACCGCCTTGGGCCCTTCGGTGACCACGATTTTGGCCATGGTTTCGTCGGTGAGCCCGGCTCCGGCCACCAGGGTGTCCTGGTAATGGAGGCTAGGGTCGTCGTCCCTCCCCAGGGCCGCCGCAATGCCCCCCTGGGCCTTGGAGGTGTTGCTGTCCTGGAGTTCATCCCGGACCGCTACCAGTACATGCCGGCCCGCCTCTGCCAGGGACCAGGCCGTCTGGAGCCCGGCCGCTCCGGACCCGACCACCAGGATATCCGTTTGTATTTCAGGCGTTTCCGCCGTATCAAAATTCGTCCAACAGGTTTCCATAAGGAATCCTCCTTTTACAAGTGGCCGCCTGAGCAGCAGCCTGTTACAGGTCGTAGGGAAAAGGAAAGGAACCCCATTAACGGGTTCCTTGAAGGGAAACGCAGCTGCCGCTGCTAACCCACCACCAGCCTGCGGCTGGTCCCCCGCCCTTGAAAAGGGCGGATATACCCTCGGCCCTGCGGCCCATTGCCTTTTGCAAGAACCAGGGCAAAAGCCTCCCATACCGTCATCCGCCCTTGCTATGACCGGTTGTACTCTCGGCCCTGCGGCCCATTGCCTTTTGCAAGAACCAGGGCAAAAGCCTCCCATACCGTCATCCGCCCTTGCTATGACCGGTTGTACCCTCGGGCCCTTGGTCCATTGCCTTTTGCAAGAACCAGGGCGAACGCCCCATACCTATTATCCGCCCTTTGCAAGGGCGGGGGACCGTTGCGCTTGCGCAATGGTGGTGGGTTAGCAGCCCCTGGGCTGCGTTTCCCTTCAAAGCCTGCACAGCAGGCTTCCTTCCGCCATTGACCATTGACAACCCAATCACTTCACTTCCAGCATCCGTTCCAGAGCCCTCCGGGCCTTGTTCCGGATCTCTTCCGGCACCACGATCCTGGGTTCCAGGGTCTCCAGGGACCGCTTCACCAGTTCCAGGGTGGTCTTTTTCATGTTGGGGCACAGCAGGTTGCCTCCTGCCATATAAAACTTCTTGTGGGGGCATTTCCATTCCAGCTGGGTCAGTACTCCGCATTCCGTGGCAATGATGAATTCCTGGTCCGGGCTCTGCTGGGCATAATGGATGATCCCCATGGTGCTGCCCACATAATCCGCCAGGGCCCGGACTTCCGGCCGGCATTCCGGGTGCATCAGCACTTTGGCGCCGGGATGGGCTTTTTTGACTGCCGTCACTTCTTCCACCGAAAGGGCGTGATGGGTGGGACAGGCTCCCCGCCAGGGCAGGATGGTGTGATGGGTCTTCTCCGCCGTAAAGGTGGCCAGGTTCTGGTCCGGTACGAACAGGATGGGCTGGTCCGCCGGCAGGCTTTCGATCACCTTCACCGCGTTGGAAGAGGTGCAGCAGATTTCGCTGAGGGCCTTGACGCTGGCCGGGGTGTTCACATAGGACACCACCTTGTATTCCGGATGCTCTGCCAGAAAGGCTTTCACCCGGGACTCCAGGGTGTCGTCGAACATCCGGCACCCGGCATCGATGGCCGGCAGCAGGGTGATTTTGTCCGGAGACAGGATGTTGGCGGTTTCTGCCATGAACCGGACTCCGCAGAACACGATCACATCCGCATCGGTCTGGGCCGCCTGCTGGGACAGGGCAAACGAATCCCCGCAGAAATCAGCGATTTCCTGGATTTCCTCCGGTTGGTATACATGGGCCAGGATCACCGCATTCCGTTCCTTTTTCAAGCGGGTGATGGCATCGAACAAGTCTTCCATGGATCAGGACTCCTTTTGGGAAAAGGGGAACTCTCCGTTCCCCTTTCGTATTTTGTGTACATTATACACGATTTTTCTTTCATTGTCATGTCAGTAGATGTCAACAGATAATGCAATGAGTCCATTGTAGCTGATTTTGGGGGAAAGTGCAAGGCGGATAAAAAAATGCTCCCCGCAGGGAGCATTTTATCCTTATGAATTTATTCCACCGTCACGCTCTTGGCCAGGTTCCGGGGCTTGTCCACGTCGCAGCCTCTGGCCAGGGCTGCGTAGTAGGCCAGCAGCTGGAGCGGGATCACTGCCAGGATGGGAGCCAGGTCTTCGTCGGCTTTGGGGATGATGATTACGTTATTGGCGTGTTTGGCCAGTTCCGTATCCCCTTCCATGCCGATGCCGATCACGATGGCACCCCGGGTCTTCACTTCCTGGAGGTTGCTGATGGTCTTGTCATAGATGTTGGACTGAGTGGCCAGGACGATCACCGGCACCCCTTCCGTAATGAGGGCCAGGGTCCCGTGCTTCAGTTCCCCTGCCGCATAGGCTTCCGCATGGATGTAGGAGATTTCCTTCAGCTTCAGAGCCCCTTCCAGAGCCACCGCATAGTCCAGGCTCCGGCCCAGGAAGAAGGCATCTTCCCGGTTGGCATAGTTGGTGGCGTACACCTTGATCTGGTCCACATGGTCCAGGATGTCGTGCATCTGTTCCGGCACTTCCAGCACGCTCTGGATCAGTTCATGGAGCCGTTCGTCGCTGATCTTCCCTTTCAGGTTGGAGATGTACAGGCTCAGCAGCAGCATGACGATCAGCTGGGTGGTGTAGGCCTTGGTGGAGGCTACGGCGATTTCCGGGCCCGCATAGGTGTAAACCACCTGGTCCGCTTCCCGGGCGATGGAGGAGCCTACCACGTTGGTGACGGCCATGGTCTTGGCCCCCCGGCGTTTGGCTTCCTTCAGGGCTTCCAGGGTATCGCTGGTTTCCCCGGACTGGCTGATCACGATGCACAGGCAGCTTTCGTCGATAATGGGGTTCCGGTACCGGAATTCGGAAGCGATGTCCACTTCCACCGGGATCCGGGCCATTTTTTCAATGTAGTACTTGCCTACGATGCCTGCATGGTAGGCGGTGCCGCAGGCCACGATGAAGATCTTCCGGATGTCCTTCAGGGTTTCCGGGGTCCAGTTCAGTTCGTTGAAAACCACCTTGTCGCTGCCTTTGTCCACCCGGCCCCGGAGGGTATCCCGGACGGCTTTGGGCTGTTCGTAGATTTCCTTCAGCATGAAATGTTCGAAGCCGCCTTTTTCTGCCGCTTCCGCATCCCAGTTCACCCGGAACACTTTTTTATCGATCTTGTGACCTTCCAGGTCCTTTACCACAACTTTGTCCGGTTCCACCACGGCCATTTCCCCATCGCTGAGGATGTAGGTGTCCCGGGTCTTGCTGATGATGGCCGGGATATCGGAGGCAATGTAGTTTTCCCCTTTGCCCAGGCCGATGACCAGCGGGTTGTTCTTTTTGGCGCAGATCAGCTTGCTGGGATCCTTGGCGCAAAGGAACACCAGGGAATAGGATCCTTTGATGGTGTGGAGCACTTTCCGGACGGTGCTTTCAAAATCCCCGTCCCACAGATCTGCCATCAGATGCGGTACCACTTCCGTATCCGTATCAGAGCGGAAATGATGGCCTTTTTTCAGCAGAGCCTGCTTCAGAGGCATGTAGTTTTCAATGATCCCGTTGTGGACCACGGCGAACTGGCCGCTTTCGTCCGTATGGGGATGGGCATTGATGTCGCTGGGTTTCCCATGGGTGGCCCACCGGGTGTGGCCGATGCCCAGGGTGCCCACCGGTTCGTGACCCACGATTTTCTGGCGCAGAGCGTCCAGACGGCCCACGCATTTTTCCACGTCGATTTTCCCGTCGTTGTATACGGCAATGCCTGCAGAGTCATATCCTCTGTATTCCAGCTTGCTCAGCCCTTCCATGAGAAAGGGAGTAGCCTGATGACGTCCAATATATCCTACGATTCCGCACATGTTGTTGTGCCCTCCTGCATATGGTAGTTACCGTCTGCCGCCGCCCCTTCTGTATGCCTCCGTTGCCGGAGGGATTTGTAGGACAGCTTACGGTGTGCAGCTTACCGAGAGGCATCCGCTGACTGATCGATGAACCTCTTCCTCGTCGGCCGGGCAAAGCCCGGCACCTGCGCTCCAGATTTGCAGAAATCCCCTTGCCCGTTCCCCCTCAAAAACAGGCGGCCCTCCAGTCCGGTATCCCCAGAGAGCATGTTTCCACAGATACTTTATGATACTATGTTTTTGCCATGGGGTCAACAGGAAAGGGGGTGCTGCCTGCGCAGCACCCCCATCAGCGGTCAGCTGACAAAAAAAGGCGCTGCCTCAGCAGCGTCTTTTTCCTTATGCCAATTCTTTCCGCACCACTTCTGCAATGGCTTCGGTGATGCTGTCCAGTTCCACCTGGTTGGGGCCCTGGGCCATGATCCGGATCAGGGGTTCGGTGCCGCTGGCACGGACCAGCACCTGGCCGTCGTCCCCCAGTTCTTCCGTATATTTCCGGACCACATCGGCAATGGCCTGGTTTTCCTGCCAGCCGTTCTTGTCCTTCACCCGCACGTTCAGCAGGGTCTGGGGATACTTCACCATCAGTGCCCCCAGCTGGGACAGGGTCTGGTTGTGGCGGACCAGGCTACTCAAAAGCTTCACCCCGGTCATCATCCCGTCCCCGGTGCGCACCAGGTCTCCGAAGATGATGTGGCCGGACTGTTCGCCACCCAGTTTGTAGTCGTGTTTCAGCATTTCTTCCAGCACATACCGGTCCCCTACGGCAGTCTTCACTGTGGAGCCACCATGTTCCTTCATGGCTTTGGCCAGCCCCACGTTGCTCATCACCGTGGTCACCAGCACATTGTCCTTCAGCTTGCCGGCCTTCATCAGGTCCAGGGCACAGATCAGCATGATCTGGTCTCCGTCCAGCACGTCCCCGTTTTCGTCCACAGCCAGCAGACGGTCCGCATCCCCGTCGTTGGCCAGGCCGCAGTCGGCTCCCACTTCCTTCACCTTGGCCTGGAGTGCTTCCAGGTGGGTGGAGCCGCAGCCGTTATTGATGTTGATCCCGTTGGGTTCATGGAAAATGGGGATCACATGGGCCCCCAGGGTCCGGAGGATGGCCGGGGCGATTTCACTGTTGGCCCCGTTGGCACAGTCCATGACCACTTTCAGCCCGTTCAGCTTCACGTCGGCGCTGTCCACAATGTGCTTTACATACACCATGCCCATGTCCTGTTCCTGGATCACCCGGCCCAGGTTGGACCCGGTCACCGTGTTGGCATAATCCACCGGCTGGTTCACGATGGCTTCGATCTCGTCCTCCACCGCATCCGGCAGTTTGTAGCCGGTCCGGGCAAAGAACTTGATCCCGTTGTCTTCAAAGGGATTGTGGGAAGCGGAAATCACCACCCCTGCATTGGCTTCCAGCTTTTCCGTCAGATAGGAAACCGCCGGTGTGGGGATCACTCCCAGAAGATGGGCATTGCCCCCGGCGCTGCAGATGCCGGCGGCCAGGGCGCTTTCCAGCATGGTGCCGGAAAGACGGGTATCCCGCCCGATCAAAATCTTGGGAGTCTTCACTTCCCGTCCAAAATACAGAGCCGCAGCGCGGCCCAGCTTGTATGCCAGTTCCACATTGAGTACAGGACCATTGGCGACGCCGCGGACGCCGTCCGTTCCAAACATTCTAGCCATCAGAGCCCTCCAGGTTGTTACAGGTATTTGCTGCTTATTTTTCTTCTTCCACTTTCCGGCCTGCCATTTCCACCAGCATTTCGCCGGGGGTGATGTTATGGTAAGCCAACAGCACTAAGCAATGATACCATAAATCCCCCATCTCGTAAACAACCTGGTCCGCATCGCTGTTTTTGGAAGCCAGGATGGTCCGGGTGGTATTGGCGCCCATTTCCGTCAGCAGCTTGTCCTGGCTGGGAGATGGCAGCAGCTTCCGGGTCTCTTTCTGTTTTTCCTGATAGCAGACGATCTGTTTGTACAGTTCGTTGATCACCTGGGGCAGCCGGTTGTCCGCCACAGGCAGGCTTTCTCCAGAAGCACTGTTCCACAGCGGGTTGAAGAAACAGGAATAGTTGCCCGTGTGGCAGGCAGCCCCTTTCTGTTCCACTTTCACCAGCAGGGCATCCCCGTCGCAGTCGTAGGTGATGCTGTACACCTTCTGGGTGTGGCCACTGGTGGCTCCCTTGTTCCACAGTTCCTGGCGGCTCCGGCTCCAGAACCAGGTATAGCCGGTTTCCACCGTACGGGCCAGGCTGGTGCCGTTCATGTAAGCCAGCATCAGCACCTTGTCCGTCTTCACATCCTGGACAATGGCAGGGATCAGGCCCCTGTCGTCAAACTTCAGCTTGCTGATATCGATTTTCATAACCGTACGTCCACTCCTTTGCTCCGCAAGTATTCCTTCACCTGGCGGATCGTGAATTTCCTGTAATGGAATACGGAAGCGGCCAGAGCCGCGTCAGCTTTTCCGGCGGTAAGGACTTCGTAGAAGTCTTCCAGGGAGCCGGCGCCCCCGGAGGCAATCACCGGTACGGGAACGGCTTCCGCCACTTTCCGGGTCAGGGGAATGTCGAACCCGTCCTTGGTGCCGTCCGCATCCATACTGGTCAGGAGGATTTCCCCCGCCCCCAGGGATACGGCCTTTTTCACCCATTCCAGGGCATCCAGCCCGGTGGGAGTGTGGCCCCCGTTGATGTACACTTCCCAGGAATCTTCTCCCCGGCGTTTGGCATCCACGGCCAGCACCACACACTGGTTCCCAAAAGCTTCCGCTCCCCGGGTGATCAGGGTGGGATCCTTGACCGCCGCGGTGTTCAGGCTGGTTTTGTCCGCCCCGGCCAGGAGCACCGCCCGCATGTCCTCAAGGGAGGAAATGCCGCCCCCTACAGTCAGGGGCATGAACACTTCCCGGGCGGCCCGTTCGATGGTGTCCACCATGGACTTGCGCTTTTCCAGAGAAGCGGTGATATCCAGGAACACCAGCTCATCGGCCTGTTCCTTTTCATAAAGGGAAGCCAGTTCCACCGGGTCTCCGGCATCCCGGAGGCTGACGAAATTGGTCCCCTTTACAACCCGTCCGTCTTTTACGTCCAGACAGGGAATGATCCGTTTTGCCAGCATGGCTCACGCCTCCTTCGCAATCCTGACAGCTTGGCGAAGGTCAATGGCGCCGGTATACAGCGCCTTACCTATAATACACCCTTCGATGCCGTCTGTTTCTCTTTTTTTCAAAATTTTCAAATCTTCCAGGCTGGCCACCCCGCCGCTGGCGGTGACCGCAAGACCGGAAGCCCGGGCCACGTTCACCGTGGCTTCCACGTTCACCCCGCTGAGCATGCCGTCCCGGGCAATGTCCGTAAAGATGATCCGCCGGACGCCTGCCTCTGCCATTTTCCGGGCCAGGTCTTCCGCCTGGATGTGGCCGCTGGCTTCCCAGCCTTCCACTGCCACGTCCCCGTTCTTGGCGTCGATGCCCACCACAATTCGGCCGGGATACTTGTCACAGGCTTCCTTCACCAGTTCCGGATTCTTCACCGCCGCGGACCCCAGGATCACCTGGTGGACCCCCCGGTCCAGCAGCCGGGCAATGTGTTCCAGGGTCCGGATGCCGCCCCCCACTTCAATGGGGATGTTCCCCTGTTTCAGGATGGCGTCGATGGACAGCAGGTTCCGGCTTTCCCCGGCAACCGCCCCGTCCAAATCCACCACATGGATGCAACTGGCCCCCTCATCGGCCCATTTTTTCGCCATGGCACCGGGATCGGTGCTGTATACTGTTTCTCTGGAAAAATCGCCCTTCACCAGCCGGACGCAGTTGCCTCCCCGCAGGTCGATGGCAGGATAGATGTTCATAGTTTCCACTCCTTGAAGGCTTTCAGCATGGCCAGGCCGGCGAAAGAGGACTTTTCCGGATGGAACTGGAAGCCCTGGACGCTGCCCTGGCCCACACTGGCCGTAATCTGGGTTCCGTAATCGCAGACGGAGGTAATAATGGAGGGATCTTCCGGCACCGCATGGAAGCTGTGGACGAAGTACACATACTTCCCGTCCGCCTCCTTCATCAAAGGAGAGGGATTCACGGTGGTAATCCGGTTCCACCCCATGTGGGGAATCTTATAGTCGGTGACGATTTTTTTCACCTGGCCCTTGAAGTATCCCAGGCCCTTTACTCCCGGTGCTTCTTCGCTGCCTTCAAAGAGCAGCTGTTCTCCCAGACAGATGCCCAGGAAGGGTTTGCCGCTGTGGAGAGCCTCCTGGACCGCTTCTTCCAGCCCCCGGCTCCGCATGGTGTCCATGCAGTCCCCGAAGGACCCCACCCCCGGCAGGATCACCCGGGGGGCCGCTTCGATGACCTTAGGGTCTCCGGAAATCACCGGATTGGCCCCCACCTTCAAAAGACCGTTGTACACAGAGTGCAGGTTCCCCCGGCCGTAGTCGATGATCACAATGGTGTCTTTGTCCATATTACAGTGCCCCCTTGCTGCTCATGACCCCGTGTACCCGGGGATCCAGGGCCACCGCCTGGCTCATGGCCCGTGCCACACCCTTGAAGATGGCTTCCAGCATGTGGTGGGTATTCTTCCCGTAGGGTACGTTGATATGGAGGGTCAGGCCGCAGTTCATGGCCAGGGCCCGGAAGAAATCTTCTCCCATTTCCGTATCGAAGTTCCCCAGGGTCACCCGGGGGATGATGTCCGCATTCCACACCAGGTAAGGCCGTCCGGAAAAATCCAGGGCGATTTCCGCCAGGGCCTCATCCATGGGCAGCAGGAAGCTGCCGTACCGGTGGATGCCTTTTTTGTCACCCAGAGCCTGGGCAATGGCCTGTCCCAGGGCAATGCCCACATCTTCCACCGTATGGTGGCAGTCCACTTCCAGATCCCCTTTGGCCCGGACCTTCAGGTCCATGAAGGAATGGACCGCCAGCAGGGTCAGCATGTGATCCAGGAAGCCCACCCCGGTGGAAATATCCGCCTTGCCAGTGCCGTCCAGATCCAGTTCCACAGCAATCTGAGTTTCTTTCGTATTCCGTTCCACTTTCCCTTGCCGCATAACCATGCCTCCCTTGTTTATTGGATGATGTCCCGGATGGCCCCGATGATCTGGGGATTCTCTTCCGCTTTGCCCACGGTGATCCGCAGGCCCCCGGGCAGCCGGGGATTCCGGGAATAGTTCCGCACCAGGATCTTCCGGTCCAGCAGTTCCTGGAACAGGTATCCCCCGGCAGCCATGGCTTTTTCACTGCTGGGCAGATCCCCGGCACCGGCTTTTTCCGCCAGGCTTTCCAGAGCTTTCCCTGCCGGCAGGGCCAGCAGGAAGTTGGTGGCGCTGGGCAGCACCCGGAATCCCAGGGCTTCCAGGTGATCCCGCAGGTATCTCCGGCCGGAGACCACCGCTTCCACCCGCTGCCGGAGCACTTCCGGCTTGCTGTACATCAGTTCCGCCGCCAGGATGGACACCCCGTTCACCGTGTAGGGCAGCAGCACCTTTTTCAAAATCTTCATCAAAGGAGCACTGCCGATGCCGTAGCCGATCCGGAGATTGGCCAGACCGTAGGCTTTGGAAAAGGTCCTCAGCACCAGCAGGTTATCCACCTGGTTCACCAGGTCCAGGGTGGTCACCTCTTCCTCTTTCCCCTCTTCCACGGCAAATTCCATGTAGGCTTCGTCCATGATCACCGGACAGTCCACACTGCGGATGATTTTTTCCATGGAAGCTTTGGGATTGAAGTTGCCGGTGGGGTTGTTGGGGTTGCAGATGATCAGAAGGGCCGGTTTTTCTTCCTTGCAGAAACTGATGACCCCTTCCGGATCCACGAACCCGTCCGCGGTCAGCGGGAACAGCACCGGCTGGCTGTCCGCCAGGATGGCGTAGGTCTGGTACATGGAAAAAGAGGGATTGGCGGAAGCGATCTTCCTCCCGGCACCTCCGAAGGCATAGCAGGCCTTCTCCAGCAGTTCGCTGGACCCGTTCCCGATGGCCACCTGGGCAGGATCGAACCCCAGCCGGTCAGCAATGGCCTGGCACAGGTCTTCCCCGTGCATGGAGGGATACCGGTTAAAGGCATGTTCCGCCAGACGGGTCCCCAGTTCCAGACGGATTTCCGGGGTCATATCCCAGTTGGTTTCATTGGCATTGACAACAATGTCTGCATCAGGTACGGTTTCCACCTGATAGTCTTCGATCCGGGCCAGACTCTCCCGGGCAAGCAAATCGCTCATAACAGCGCCCCCTCATTGACAGATTGCAGCGTAAAACCGTAGGGGGCGCAGGCCCGGCGCCCCGCCACAGGCACGGACAAACGTTGATTTGGCGGGCGGCCGGGCCTGCCGCCCCTACGGAAACGATATACACATTCAGAAAAATTTGCAGGCAAATTTTATCCAACGGCCGTTGACCGTTGACAATTGACCATTGACAGTCTTGTTACAGCTGCTTCTCCTTCCGGATCCGGATGGCATTGGCGTGTGCCTGGAGCCCTTCCGCTTCCGCCATGGCGATGATGTCATCGGCTGCTTCCGCCAGGGCTTCCCTGGTATAGGAGATGATGCTGGTCTTCTTCATAAAGGTTTCCACATTCAGCACGGAATAGAACCGGGCGGTACCGCCGGTTGGCAGGATGTGGTTGGGGCCGGCGTAATAGTCCCCCAGAGGTTCCGGAGAATAGGCTCCCAGGAAAATGGCACCGGCGTTCCGGATCTTGGGCACCAGGGCAAAAGGTTCCCGGGTGTTGATTTCCATGTGTTCCGGAGCGGAAATGTTGGCCATGTCCACCACCGTATCCATGTCCTTGGCCAGGATGATTTTCCCCTGCACTGCCAGGGACTGGGCGGCGATTTCCTTCCGGGGCAGCTTCTGGAGCTGGACTTCCACTTCGTCCGCCACCTTGTTGGCCAGGGTTTCATCGTCGGTGATCAGGATGGCGCAGGCCAGAGGATCATGTTCCGCCTGGCTCAGCAGGTCCGCCGCCAGGTACTGGTAATCCGCCGTTTTGTCCGCCACAATGAGGATTTCACTGGGGCCGGCCAGCATGTCGATATCCACATGTCCGTAAACCGCCTTCTTGGCCAGGGTCACGAAAATGTTCCCGGGGCCGGTGATTTTTTCCACTTTGGGAATGGTTTCCGTACCAAAAGCCAGAGCGGCAATGGCCTGGGCCCCGCCCATTTTGTAGATTTCAGTGATGCCGATTTCCCTGGCGGTGGCCAGCACATAGGGATTCATCTTCCCGTCCCGGCCGGCAGGGGCAGCCATGGCGATCCGGGGCACCTCGGCCACTTTGGCAGGCACCGCGTTCATGATCACGCTGGAGGGATAGGCGGCAGTACCGCCGGGGACGTAGATCCCCACGCTGTCCACCGGGGTCATCTTCTGGCCCAGGAAGGACCCGTAGGCCCGGGGCGTCAGCCAGGTCTTGGGCAGCTGTTCTTCATGGAACTTCCGCACATTGGCAATGGCCCGGCGGATGGCCCCCATGGTCTTTTCATCCACGGCCTTTTCCGCTTCCGCAAATTCCTCTTCCGTCACCCGGATGGTGGCCGGGGTCAGGTCCGCCCCATCCAGCTTTTTGGTATATTCGAACAGGGCTTCATCCCCCTTGGCACGGATGTCGTTGACGATGATGTCCACTTCTTCCGCAGCGGTCAGGGGCCGGCCGAACATTTTTTCCACAGCCGCCGCCACTTTCGGGGACAGCTTCACTTCATCAAAAGATTTCTTTTCCAGGAGACGGCTGATTTCTTCTGCCGTGCTTTTTCTTTCATCATAGACTTTCATTCCGGTTTTTCCTCCTTCAGGACTACTTTCAAATCTTCTACCAGCTTCCGGATCCGGTCGTACTGCATCTTGAAGCTGACTTTATTGGCAATGAGACGGGCAGTGGACGGGAACACTGTGGCCACTTCCTTCAGATGATTTTCTCTCAGGGTACGGCCTGTCTGGACAATATCCACGATCATTTCGCTGAGCCCCACAATGGGCCCCAGTTCGATGGAGCCGTTCAGTTTGATGATTTCCATCTGCATCCCCAGTTTGTCGAAGAAATCCGCGGCACACTTGGGATACTTGGTGGCCACCCGCATATGGGCGTAATCGGTGATTTCCGGCAGCACCTTGCTTTCCGGTACCGCCATCATCAGGTGGCAGCCGCCATAGCCCATATCCAGCAGTTCGTAGATGTCCTTCCGTTCCTCATTGAGCACATCCTTGCCGATGATCCCGATGTCCGCCGCCCCGTATTCCACATAAGTGGGCAGGTCCACGGTCTTGACGATGATGAACTTCACTTTGGTCTCTTCATTGGTGATAACCAGCTTCCGGGAATCCTCCACCACATTGTCCGCGGCGTAGCCCACCTTGGCCAGCAGTTCCACAGACTTGGCGAAAAGTTTTCCCTTGGGCAGGGCAATTGTCAAATAATCCATTCCCGTTCTCTCCTATCCTACATATGCTACGGCTTCACACCGGTTGGCTGCACAGGCCTTGGCCGCTTCTTCCGGGGTCAGGGCGTTGGTGGCCACCTTCACGTTCTTGCCGCCGTTCCGCAGTTCCAGGGCTTTCCGGATGGCTTTTTCCTGGCATCCCGGAGCCCAGGCCACGTAAATGTCCCATTTGGATTCCCGGTTGAACCGGCCGTCCCGGCGCAGGGACAGGATGATCCGGTCGATGCCCAGGGCAAAGCCCGTAGCCGGTTCCGGATCCCCGAAGGCTTCCATCATATGGTCGTACCGGCCGCCGCCGCAGATGTTGAACCCGATCTGGGGGGCATAGGCTTCGAACACCATACCGGTGTAATAGTCGAAATTCCGGATCAGAGACAGGTCGAAGGACAGGTACTGGGCCACTCCGTAGGCTTCCGTCAGCTTGTAGATGGCTTTCAGGTTCTTCAGGGCATCCAGGCTCTTCTGGTTCTTCACCCGGCCTTCCAGAGTATCCAGCAGGTCCCGGCCGCCCTGGAGGTACAAGAGCTCCCGGAACAGGTCCTTCAGCTCTTTGGGGATGAACCGGTCAGCAGCTTCTTCCAGCCCCACCGCGTTGTGGGTGAGGATCATGGTCTTTACGAAGTCCGCCTGTTTTTCCGTCAGCCGGGCTTCTTCCATAAGCCCGGCCAGGAAGGCGCTGTGGCCTACGCTGATCAGGAAATCCTGGAGCCCGGCAGCTTTCAGGCTGCTGACTGCCAGGGCCAGCACTTCCGCATCCGCCATGGGCGCTTCCGCTCCGATCATTTCGATCCCCGCCTGGGAAAATTCGCACTGCCGGCCTGCCTGGGTCTGTTCATGGCGGAACACATTGGCAATGTAGAACAGCCGTTTCACACCCTTGTCGTTCTTCAGCCGGGTGGCCACCATCCGGGCCAGGGGGGTGGTCATTTCGCTCCGGAGCATCACTGTCCGGTTGTTCCGGTCCATGAACCGCATGCTTTCGTCGCTGATGCCGGCGCCGCTCAAAGCGAAGGTGTCGGCATATTCAAAGGTGGGGGTGATGGCTTCGTCATAGCCCCAGGAAAGGAAGTTCCCGGCCACCCGGTCTTCCAGTTCCCGTTTCAGCCGGGCATCCCCCGGCAGGATATCTTTGGTCCCGTAAGGGATCCGCAGTGCAGTACTGTTGCTCATTTCTCTTTAGCTCCTTCAGTCAAAATGGGGATCAGGGTTCGGTATCCACCTGCTCCATAGTTCAGACAGCGATTTACCCGGGATACCGTAGTGCTGCTGGCGCCCGTATCTTTGACGATCTTTGCATAGTTTTCGCCCCGGTGAAGACGCACCGCCACTTCCAGCCGCTGGCTCAGAGCCTTCAGCTCGTTGGGGGTGCAGATGTCTTCCAGGAAGGCCAGGCTCCCGTCCACATCCTTCAGCAGAGTGAAAGCCTTGGCAAGCTGTTTCAGTTCCCGTTCGTTCAATCCGGCTACCATGATCGTAACCCCTTTCTGTATCATAGGAATCCATGCGGTGCCGGTGTTCCGGCACAACCGCTTTACTGATTTAATACTTTACTACGATGATGCGATAAATGCAAGTAGTTTTTTTGAATTTGTGAAAATTTTTTTGGCCGGCCAGCCCGTCCCGGCCTCCGGTTTTCTCCATTAAAAAAAGACCTGGCAAAAACCAGGTCTTTTCCATAGGCCGCTGACCGTTGACAGCTGACCGCCTTTAAATATCCATCCCCGCCCAGTGTCCCCAGTACACTGCATTGGTGATGGTGGATACTTTGGCGGCGTCTCCGATGACTCTTACGAAGGGGGCACAGTCCCGTAAAGCATCCACCACATCCGTCCGGGAGCGCTGGCCCAGAGCGCAGATCACCGTATCCCCGGGCACCAGCACCTGGGCCCCGGAGGGATCCGTACACAGGATCCCTTCTTTGGTCACTTCTACCCCTTTGTAGCCCGTATGGACCCTGGCGGTTTTGGCAATCTCCGCCAGCAGCAGGGGACGATGGCGCACATTGGCGTCCGGAGCCAGGGTGGGCCGCATTTCCACGATTTCCACCTTTTTCCCTTCCCGTCCCAGGTGGATGGCACATTCACACCCGGCCAGGCCGCCGCCGAACACCACCACATGGTCTCCCACCTTGTCCTTTTCCCTGTAGTAGTTGTTCACGATCACCACATTGTCCCCGTCCAGGCCCTTGATGGGCGGCACCAGGGGCCGGGAACCGGCGGCGATGATCAGGGCATCGGGCTTTTCCGCCTCCACGGTTTCCGGGGTGGCTTCCGTGTTCAGCCGGATCTCCGCCCCTGCCTTCCGGGCCAGCAGCTCGTAGGTATGGGCCAGTTCGTACATCTCCCGTTTGAAGGGAATGGCCTGCTCACTTTTCAGGATGCCCCCCACTTCTCCTTCTTTTTCCATCAGGATCACCCGGTGGCCCCGGCGGGCAGCAGTATAGGCAGCGTACAGGCCCCCAGGGCCTCCGCCCACCACAACCACTTTCTTCTTCACCGATGCCGGCTGGACTTCTGTCCCGTCCAGCTCCCGGCCAATCAGGGGATTCACCGTGCACCGGCGGGTGCTGGTGGCCGCCCGTTCCGCCATACAGGTGAAGCACCGGAGACAGTGGACGATTTCTTCATCCCGGCCTTCCTCGATCTTCCGTGGCGTTTCCGGGTCCGCCAGCAGCTGCCGGGCCATGTACACCACATCCGCCTTCCCGGAAGCGATGATTTCCTCCATCATGGCCGGATCCGTCAGGCCGCCGATGGTGGCCACCGGTTTGGACACATGCTTTTTGATTTCCGCCGCCAGGTACACGTTCCGGCCGTGGTCCTCGAACATAGAGGGATGGGTGATCCCGAAGGTCTTCTGGTAGGTGCCGGCGGAAACATGGATCAGGTCCGCATAAGGTTCGATGGCCTGGGCAATCTTCACCCCTTCGTCCAGTCCGTAGCCTCCTTCCGCAAATTCCGCCCCGCTCATCCGGAATTCGATGGGGAAAAAGGGCCCTACCGCAGCCCGCACCGATTTCAGCACTTCCACTGCAAACCGGGTCCTGTTTTCCAGGGATCCCCCGTATTCGTCCGTCCGGTGGTTGAACAGCGGGGACAGGAACTGGTTGATCAGCCACCCGTGGCCCCCGTGGATCATCACCATTTCAAAACCCGCCCGTTTGGCCAGGCTGGCGGCATGGCCGTAGGCTGCCACAATGTCGTCGATCAGATCTTTGGTCAGAGCCCGTACCGGCACCCCGTCGGCCCGGACCCCGTCGCTGGGGCCCCACTGGTGGAGATTGTGCTGTTTGGTCTTGTCCGTCATGTAGGTGCCGGCAAACTGGCCGGAATGGGACAGTTCGATGGAAGGGATGGCTCCGTGCCGGCGGATGGCGTCGGCGGTATAGGTGGCGCAGGCCAGGGAATTCAGGATGCTTTCATCCAGATGATAGGCGTGGGAACCGTCGGTGGCCGGATGGACCATCAGTTCCGAGACGGTCACCGCCCCGGCCCCGCCTTTGGCCCGGAGTTCGTAAAAAGCCGTGGATTTGGGGCCGATGCACCCGTCGTTGGTAATATCGGTACCGCCCATGGGAGCGGAAAAGATCCGGTTCCGGAAGGTGGTGCGGCCGATGGTGATGGGGGTGGACAGATGGGGAAATTTGCGCAGCATGGTATAGTGCCTCCTAAAATATTTTCCAGTTTTTTCCGCCTTTCACCCTACCATAAAAAAGAAGCTGCCGTCCAGCAAAGAAACAGCAGTAGATATAAATAAATCATTGATAGGACTATTTCCCCTGGGGGCACACCGCCAGCAGTTCCTGAAACAGGGGTTCTTCCGCCCGGTTTTGGGGGCACACAAAGGACACCTGCCAGGGGGAGGTCTCCCGGAGGGGAATCTGCCGGAGAGGAGCCTCCACCGGATGGATGGCCGCGTCGATGCCGATGCCCCGGCCTTCCTGGCAGAACTGGTAAATCAGGCTGCTTTCCATGGTCTTCACTGCAAAATGTGGGGTAAAGCCAAAATCCCCGCACCGTTCCACCACATTGTGGTAAATGGAAAAATGCTCGTTCAAACACAAAAGAGGCTCCCCCTTCAGGTCTTCCAGGGACAGGCTGTCCCGGTCATAAAGAGGATGTCCCGGGTACACCACCGCTTCCACCGGCGCCTGGAACAGTTCCCGGCGGAAGAAACCTTCCGGAGCCCGGGACCCTACACAGAATCCGCAGGACAGGGTCCCTTCCCGGAGCAGCTCAAGGATGTTTTCGTTGAAATCCTCCGCCCATTCCAGCCGGAATTCCGGGTGCCGGGCCGCTGCGCCCTGGAGTTTCTCGATGGAAATCACATGGAGCACCCCGCAGGCAAATCCCACCCGGAGCCCCTGCTGCTGGCGCTTCAGTTCCTGGATCCCCAGCTGGAGCCGGAGCAGCTGGGCGGAGAAGGAACGGCTGTGTTCATAGAAATAATCCCCCTCCCGGGTAGGCACCACCCCTTTGGGAGTACGGACAAACAGCCGGGCCTGGAGCTCCCCTTCCAGCACCCCGATGATCCGGCTCACCCCCTGGGGCGTCAAAAACAGCACCTTCGCCGCCTGGTGGATGCTCCGTTTCTCATAAACCTGCAGAAAACACCGGATAGCCCGGGTATCCATGGCAATCCCCTCCTTTGGGAGGATTGTAACACGGGTGGAAGAGGGTGTCAACGGAATGGGGACAGGTGGTTGATAGGTCTTAGTGTAAAATAGTTCTCGGTGAAATGAATAATCCCTTATAAACTTGCAAAAAGGAAGACCTTCATCCTTTATAGTATTAGTTACCACACCACTACAGATAGGAGAGAAGGTCTTCCGTGAATTTCATTGTATAAGAATTCATTAACTTAATAAAGGGGTGTTCCAACGGGCAGCAGTCCCATGGGACAGTTGGGAACAGCACTGAACTGGTGATAAGGACGGTCCCAAAGTCCGCCCTGTGAGGGGCGTAAGCAGGCGCCCGACGCTTCAGCGGCGTTGGCGGTCGCTTATGCCGTAGCTGGGGACCGTGCGGAGCACGGTGGTGGGGGCATCGGCGACAGCCGATATTTTGCAGGACCGGCCGAAAACAAGAAAGCGTATGGTAGGAGCAGGAATATGATGATTTCAGTTTTCGTTGCTGCATTCCCAGCTGATGAGCCCGTACCACCGTCAAGGTATTCGGTCCTTTCAGGACCTCATGCCCCCACCACCGGGCAAGCCCGGTCCCCCGCCCCTGCAGGGCGGACTTGGCCTCCGGCCTTGCTGGTACTTTGTACGAGTATACATCGATTCTCCGGGAGCCGGGAGGGCAGGCCCAGGAGGAGTCGGCGGGACAACATCGGGTGTTGTCGCTCCTGGGGTGGAGCACGCGGGCGATAGGGTCCGGCTTCCTGGTCCGTAGCCGCTGCCTTTGACCGTTAGGGCAAGGCGATAGGCTGTGAGCCTCCCGCCAGGGACGAACGGGTCTGCCCTCCCGGCGGAGAGCCCTCGCGGGTGTATGGGTATAGAAGTTTTTGCCCTCTGGGCGGCCGGGACGGGTTTGCCTTCGGCAACCCCCTACATCGTTGGGGTCAGAGATTCGTACATCTGGCGAGCCGCCGGTTGTGCGACCTCTACGGGCCCCTGCTCTTTACTCTTCACTCTTTACTCTGCACTTATGCCCCAATTCCCATTGACAAACTGTACTTTATACGGTATCATTTAATACGCACAGAATTCATCCAGAGTAACGGAGGGACTGGCCCTATGAAGTTACGGCAACCATCAGCGGCTTTGGCCGGCTGAACGGTGCTAAGTCCATCAGGCGTGGCCTGAAAGATGAAGATGAGTGAGCCAATCTGATTCCTCTTCATTGCTGATGAAGAGGAATTTTTATTTTTTACGGAGGTGAACCCCCTTGATAGAACTCCAGCACATTGACAAAGTCTATCATACGGCTTCAGGGGACCTGCATGCCCTGAAGGATATCAATCTGACCATCAACGAAGGCGAGATCTTCGGCATCATCGGCCTGTCCGGGGCCGGCAAAAGCACCCTGGTCCGGTGCATCAACATGCTGGAAAAGCCCACCAGCGGCAAAGTCATGGTGGACGGCCAGGAAATGACCGCCCTGGGCGAGGAACAGCTGCGGAAGGCCCGGCAGAACATCGGCATGATCTTCCAGCATTTCAACCTGCTGTCCAGCCGCACCGTATTCGGCAACATTGCCTTCCCTCTGGAAATCCAGGGAATGGACAAAGCCGCCATCCAAAAGAAGGTGGAACCCCTGCTGGACCTGGTGGGCCTGAAAGACCGGGCGGACCACTACCCCAGCCAGCTGTCCGGGGGCCAGAAACAGCGGGTGGGCATTGCCCGTGCCCTGGCCAGCGACCCCAAGGTGCTGCTTTGCGATGAAGCCACTTCCGCTCTGGATCCCCAGACCACCGAAAGCATCCTGAACCTGCTCCGGGACATCAACAAACGGCTCCACATCACCATTGTCATGATCACCCACCAGATGAACGTGGTAAAGGAAATCTGCGACCGGGTGGCCGTGATCGAAAACGGGGAGATCATCGAACAGGGGTCCATGGTGGACATCTTCACCAATCCCCAGAAAGCCACCACCAAAGAATTCGTGGCCAGCATCCAGCACAACGACCTGCCTGATTTCGTCAAGAAGCTGGACATCCACAAGGACTACAAAGCCGGGGACAAGGCCCTGGTGAGCCTGAGCTTCATCGGGGACAGCGCCGGAGAACCCATTGTATCCGTGCTGATCAAGGAATACGACACCAATGTGAACATCCTGACGGCCAACATTGAAACCCTGCAGGATACTCCCTTCGGGACCCTGCTCATTGAAGTGGAAGGGGACGAGGACCATTTGAAAAAAGCCCTGGATTACCTCCACGAAAGAAAAGTGAAAGACGAGGTGATCGGTTATGTCTCCTAATATGATCCATCTGCTGATCAAGGCCCTGGGCGAAACCCTCTACATGGTAGCCCTGTCCGCCGCCATTGCTTCTCTGTTCGGGATTCCCCTGGGGGTCATCCTGACCATTACCGGCAAAGGCCACATCAAGGAAAATGCGGCTCTCCACAAGACCCTGGGCTCCATTGTGAACGCTCTCCGGTCCGTGCCCTTCATCATCCTGATGGTGGCCATTATCCCTATCACCCGGATCATCGTGGGGTCTTCCATCGGCACCACCGCCGCCATCGTGCCTCTGACCATTTCCTGCACTCCGTTCATTTCCCGGATCATTGAATCCTCCCTGCTGGAAGTGGATCCCGGGGTCATCGAAGCGGCCCAGAGCATGGGGGCCTCCCCTCTCCAGATCATCTGGAAGGTGCTGCTGCCGGAAGCCATGCATTCCATTGTGCTGGGCATCACCCTGGCGGTGATCAGCCTGATCGGTTCCAGCGCCATGGCCGGTGCCCTGGGGGGCGGCGGCCTGGGTGACCTGGCCATCCGTTACGGGTACCAGCGGTTCCAGGCGGATACCATGGTGGCCACGGTCATCGTCCTGATTGCCCTGGTCCAGTTGGTCCAGACCATAGGGAACAAGATTTCGGCGAAGCTGAACAAGACGAAGATCAAATAAAAAAATCCCACCCCTCGAGGGTGGGATTTTTTTTGCCCGGGACTCACGGCTCGCGGCCTGCGGCCTGCAATCCTACTTTCAGCCCCAGCCGCTCTGCCTCTCCTGCTTTCAGTTCCAGTACGGAACTGGCTTTCAAACAGGCGGAAAGGCCCAGCCACGGATGAAGGTTCCGGACGATTTTCACGATTTCCATATTTTTGTTGAAATACACTGCATCGATGGCAAATCTCATGAAGCACATATGGATGCTGTTGGTGGGGTTCAGCCACAGGCCGGCGGCCGGAGGCAGCGGCTTCCGCAGCATAAGCCCCCGGAACCGTCCCCACCAGGTGTCGGCGATTTCCACATCAATTTGTATTTGGGAACGGTCCCCGAAGGACCAGGTTTCATGGTTGGACAATTTGGATTCTCCTTGGAGGGCTGCTGAAAGCAGCGCCCAGCTTGCAGTCAATAGTCAGCAGCAAAAGGATACCATCTGCCAGAGGCAGATGCTTTTGAACAAAAACGCAGCCGTACGGCTGCTAACCCACCACCATTGCGCAAGCGCAACGGTCCCCCGCCCTTGTAAAGGGCGGATATACGCTCGGGCTGACGCCCATTGCTTTTGGCCGCCAGTACAAAACCTGTGTGCCTTAACACGAGGGACTTTATGTCCCAAGTTTTTATCCGCCCTTTTCAAGGGCGGATATACGCTCGGGCTGACGCCCATTGCTTTTGGCCACCAGTACGAAACCTGTGAGCCTTAAAACGAGGGACTTTACGTCCCAAGTTTATATCCGCCCTTTTCAAGGGCGGGGGACCAGCCGCAGGATGGTGGTGGGTTAGCAGCCCCCGCTGCGTTTTTCTTCATAGGAACCCGCCTGCCGCGGGTTCCCTCCTTCTGCTTCAGCCCCCTCATTTCATCCCCTGCATCAGAGAAATCAGCGACGGCAGGAGGACCACTACGAATATGGCGGGGAAAATGCAGAACACCAGGGGGAAGATCATCTTCACCGGTGCCTTCATGGCCTGGGTCCTGGCCCGCTGTCTCCGCAGGTCCCGCATGTTGTCCGCCTGGATCACCAGGGTATCGGACATGGAAGCTCCCAGCCGTTCTGACTGGACCACGGACATGACGAACAGGTACACATCCTGCACATCACACCGCCTGGCCATCAGCTGCATGGACCGGCGGCGGGTCATGCCCATCCGCACATCCCGGAGCATCCGGCGGAATTCATCGATCAGAGGGCCTTCCATCCGTTCCACCACTTTTCGCATGGCCCCGTCCAGCGACAGACCGGCCTGGACGGAAATGGACAGCAGATCCAGCACATCCGGCAGCTGCCGGATAATCTTCGTCTGCCGGTTCCGGATGATATGGTTCAGCACCCCGAAAGGCAGCATGGCTCCGAACAGCAGACATCCCCAGATCAATACAAGGCCCCCGAAGGTGCTCATGGGATGGCCGGTGGTGTACCGGAACCCCTGGAACCCCCAGAAAATCATGGAAACGAACCAGATGCCCACCAGGGTCCGGGGCTTCCAGATCCCCTGCTTCCCGGCCAGGATGATCCGCTGTTCCATCATCTGGGGCAGGGCTGAAGGAGCGAATTTGGAGAAAAAGTCCATGGCCTGGGCCAGCAGCCGGCCAATGGTCCGCTGGTACAGGGGGATCTTCTTCAGGTCATTGGGATTGTCCTCTGCTTCCTGGGGCTTTTCTTCTTCCCGGAAGGTTTCCAGCCGGCGCTTCACTTCTTCGCCCTGGATCTTCTTCAGGGCCAGCACCGACAGGGATAGATAGAAGAACAGCGCCAAGGCAATGGAAAGAGACAGTGCCAGCATGGTCAGTCACCTTCTTCCCAGTCAATCCCCGGCCGGGCCTTCTGCATAAAGGCCGGATATTCCACATTGTGAGATTTGAACTTGCTCAGGAACTGGGGCTGGAGCCCGGTGGGACGGAATTCCCCCAGAGCCTTGCCGCTTTCGTCAAACCCGGTCTGGACATACCGGAACAGGTCCTGGAGGACGATCACATCCCCTTCCATCTTCTGGACTTCCGTAATATAGGTGATTTTCCGGGATCCGTCCTGGATCCGCTCCTGATGGATGATCAGGTCCAGAGCCGAAGAAATCTGGTCCCGGATGGCCCGTACCGGCAGGTCCAGGCCGCTCATGAGCACCATGGTTTCCAGACGGGACAGTACATCCCGGGGGCTGTTGGCGTGGGCGGTGGTCAAAGACCCTTCGTGGCCCGTATTCATGGCCTGGAGCATGTCCAGGGCTTCGCCCCCGCGGACTTCCCCTACGATGATC
Organism: Acidaminococcus sp. HCP3S3_H5; assembly: GCF_052122235.1. Taxonomy (NCBI): domain Bacteria; kingdom Bacillati; phylum Bacillota; class Negativicutes; order Acidaminococcales; family Acidaminococcaceae; genus Acidaminococcus; species Acidaminococcus sp. HCP3S3_H5. The sequence continues at coordinate 159,766 of NZ_JBQKCS010000001.1, read as the reverse complement.
CGGTCCGGGCGCATCCGCAGGGAGTTCTTCACCAGGTCCCGGATGGTCACGGCCCCTTTGCCTTCAATGTTGGCAGGCCGGGCTTCCAGGGTCACCACATGGGGCTGTTCCAGCCGCAGTTCCGCCGCGTCTTCAATGGTCACGATCCGTTCATCATGAGGGATGAAGGAACTGAGCACGTTCAGGGTGGTGGTTTTACCGGAACCGGTACCGCCGCTGATCATTACATTCAGTTTGGCATTCACGCAGGCCCGGAGGAAAATGGCCATTTCTTCCGACAAAGTGCCAAAGGATATGAGATTCTCCACAGAAAGTGGCGTCCGGGAGAATTTCCGGATGGTCACACAGGGGCCGATCAGGGAAAGAGGCGGGATCACCACGTTCACCCGGCTGCCGTCCTGGAGACGGGCATCCACCAGAGGCGAGGCTTCATCCACATGCCGGCCGATGGGGGTGACGATCTTGTCGATGATGGCCATCAGATGATTGTTGTCGTGGAACTGGGCTCCCGTAAGGTGGAGTTTCCCCATCCGTTCCACATAGATCTTCTTGGGCCCGTTCACCATCACTTCGGTGATGCTGTCGTCCTTCAGGAAGGGTTCGATGGGCCCCAGGCCCAGGATTTCGTCGCAGATGTCCGATACCAGCCGGGCCCGTTCCCCCCGGGGCACCACAAAGGGATTGTGCTCCAGCACCCGCTGGACATAGCCGGAAATCACATTTTCGATTTCCTGGCGGCTGTGGGTGGCAGAATCCAGTACCCGCTGCTGTTCCGCACTCATTTCATCCACAATGGCCCGGTGGACGGTAACCTTCAGGTTCTGGTATTCTTCTTCCCGGGCATCTGCCGCCCGTCCGGCAAATATGGGATTCTCCCGGACCTCGGGCTTGCCTTGTTCAGTTTTCCGTCCCAGCCGTTCCAGCAGTTTCAACGCCGTATCCCCCTTGTTTCCGCCAGGTCCCCGGATCCGGCGGTTCATTTCTTATTTTTGCTGATTTTCGTCGTACATGGTGTAGGTAGCCTTCATGGTCTTCAGGTCGCTGCCCTGGAGCAGCCCTGCCCAGGCCAGGTTGGAAAAGAAAGCCCCCTGGGTTTTGATGGGGGCCTGCACCGTCACCGTCACCGAAGGAGACCCATCCACCGTAGTCTGCTGGATGGTGATGTTGTCCACACTGGTCAGATTGTACAGGTTCCCCACAGTTTTGTATTCGTCGAAGTTCCGGTTCCGCACATTGTCCCAGTTGTCCCCGGGCTCCCGGACCACCGCCTCCCGGGCCACGGACCGGGCCACATTGTTGAAGGTGATGTAATCACTGAAGAACATCCCGAAAGCACACATGGCAAGCAGGATGAGAAAAAAAAGAGGGACCAGAATGGCAAATTCGATGATATCCTGTCCCCTTTGCCGTTTCATGGTGGTTCCCCCTTTCGTTGTTATTTTTCTACTGTTCTTTCGAAAAGGCACCAGCCGGAGCTGACGCCCTTTCGAAAGAACTCCTGCAAGAGCAGGAGTTCTTTGGCTGTAAAACCAATGCGACAATCAATAGATCATTGCCCTTTAGAGTTTTTAGCTGCCTCTGTCATCAGGTTGCCGGCATTGTTAAATACATTGTTGATTTGACCAGCCAGGTTAGTCTGCTGATAAATCAGCCAGCCAATCCCAACGATGATGGCCAGCATCAGGGCATATTCCACCATGTCCTGGCCTTTTTCACCCAGACGGGGTTTAATGTACATATCGTACATCATCTTTGCCATGGTAATCATAGTTTTCACCTCCTTGAGTAAGTTTGTACAATTGCAGTATTTATAAAAAGGGAAAGTCCCTTTTTACCAAAATTCAGGGGACATGTTAAATCTTGATGTCCACGATCCGGCTGATAATCAGGTAGCCAATGATTTCCATCACCACGGCTGCCCCAATGGCCATTTTGCCAATGCTGGTGGTCAGCAGGGGTTTCAGGTATTCCGGAGAACTTATGGCAAAAAACAATCCTAAAGCCACAGGAATACAGGTCAGCACAATTCCGGAAAGTTTTCCCTGGGCCGTCAGTGTCCCCACTTCCCGGCGGAGCCGGATCCGTTCGCTGATGGTTTCCCGGATGGTATCCAGGATGGTGGCCAGGTTGCCCCCCACCTGCTGCTGGATCAATACGGCGGTGATGACCAACGAGAAGTCCTCGTTCCCCACCCGCTGGTCCATTTCCTGGAGAGCATCCTCCACGGTCCGGCCCAGGGCCGTGTTCCGCATTACATTGGCGAATTCCGTGGACATAGGAGGCTGCATTTCTCGGGAGATGATTTCCATGGTCTGGAGAAATGAGAACCCGGCCCGGAGGGAGTTGGATACCAGGGTAAGGCAATCCGCCAGCTGCCGTTCAAAGGCTTCCTTCCGGCGGCTGATCCGCCTTTTCAGGAAGATCAGGGAACCGAAGATGGCCATGATGCCTCCCAGCAGCCCGGTCACCAGGCTCCGGCCCATAAGGGCCGTCACCAGGAACACCAGCACCGCAAAGCCCCCGGAAATGGCCAGGTATTCATTCCCCAACAGGGGCAGCCCGGCCTGGATCATCATCAGGTCCAGTTTTTTCCGATTCCAGGGCCGTCCTGGCCGCCGGACCCGTTCCGCAAACAGTTCATGGAACCTGGTCCGGAGGATTTCCAAAAAGCCTGCCCGACGGACCTCTGCAGGAGTGTATCCTGCATACTGCTGGATCCGCTGGGACACTTCCCGCCGCCGCTGGATATAGACGGAAAGACCGGCGTAAAGCCCCAGGAAGAACAGAAAGGCAAAAAGCAGAGCTACCAGACCAATCATGCTTTTTTACTCCTTTCTATCTGTATTATACCATGGATGAGCCTGTTCACAACTGTCAAGATGGAAGAAAATTCACCAGTTTTTTATGGTCCCGGCCATCTGCTCCACCGCCTGGGAGAAGGGATTCTCCGGGGCCTGGGTGAGCAGCAGCCGGCCGTTGTCCGCAGCAGAAGACACTGCCAGATATTCGTTGGGCAGCACCTGGAACACTGGGAAGCCCAAGGCTTGGGAAAATTCCTTCCGGTCTTCTTCCGTGCAGGGATTCACCCGGGTGAACACTGGCTTCACCCGCCGGTCACAATCCTCCCAGGCCTTGAAAATCTCCAGGGCCCGTTTCATATGCTCCACTTCGTAGCCCCCGTTCACCATGGCCATTACCAGGGTCTTGTCCGCCAGTTCGCAGGCAGTGCAGGCCACATCGGAAAATCCCGAAGACAGATCCACCAGCACATACCGGAAGATTCCCCGGGCCATTTCGATCAGGCTGGTGATGCCTTCCATGGTCACCGTTTCCGCCAGGTCCGGTTTGGCCGCCCCGCACAGTACGGACAGTTCCTCATTCACCGGGACGAAATAGGACTTTAAAGTAACCGGAGACAGGAAGGAAATATCCCGGATGGCCTCCACAATGGTGCTCTGGGGGGTCAGGTTGAAGAACACCCCCATATCCCCGAACTGGAGATCTCCGTCGATGATGGCCACCGGTTCCCCGGTCTGCTGGGCCAGGGCCGCCCCCAGGTTGGCAATCAGGGTGGTTTTCCCGCTTTTCCCCTTGGGGCTGAAGAAGGCAATCACTTCCGAATTTCTGGAAGCCGAAGTGTTCTGGAGGTTCTTCAGGGTTTCCTGGAGTTCTTCTCCGGAAAAAGGCTTCACCATAAAGCCCCCGGCCCCGGATTGGAGCAGCCGGGACTGGGCCTCTGCATCCCACCGGCGGCTCATGCCGATGATCACCGTATGGGGATAGGCTTTTTTAAGGTCCGGCAGCAGAGTGCTGTTCCGGTCCAGGTCGATATCCAGCAGGATCAGTTCCGGCTTGAAGGCCTGCATCTGTCCCAGGGCATCCCCCGCATTCCGGTACCGGGCGCTCAGCTCGAACCCCGGCGTATTCCGGATGACGCTGGAAAGCCGCTCCTGCATCACCTGGTTTTCTTCTATAAGGACGGTTCTGTAACCCACGGTTCATGCCTCCTCAGGAAAAGATACGGCTCAGCCAGCCGCCGGAATTGTCCCCCCGGCTGTCCCGGGCTTCGTTTTCCGGATGCACATACCCATCCACCATGGAAGCCATTCCCTGGGCCAGCAGGGTATGCCGGCTGCCCAAAATACAGGGCACTCCGGTGCGGATGGATTCCTGGGCAGTCTGGAAGTCATTGGGCAGCACATAATCGAAATGCTTCCCCAGGATGGATTCCACATCCTCCACATCGATCCGGGTCTTGGCATTGTTCCGGTTCAGTACATAGCGGATCTTGCTGTCGTCATATCCCAGTTCCTTCAGGGTATCCGATCCCCGCTTCATGTTCTTGATGGTGGGAATGAAGTCCACGATCCCCACAAAGTTGATCAGGGTGGACAGGTCCATTATGGACAGATTCAAAGCACTGAAAGTGGAGGTGGTGTCCAGGATCACATAATCATATTCCAGCTGGAGCTGGAGCACCAGGGATTTGATGATATTGTTGTCCATGTTGTAGGCCTCTTCCAGCAGTTTGGGATTGGCCAGCACATCGAACCCGGTGTTCCCTTCCTGGTACCGGGTCAGGTATTCCACCGCCACCGTATCCTTGGGATTCTTTTCCATGGATTTTTGGGCGTCTGCAATGGTCCGTTCCGGGTTCAGCTTCAGATAATAGCACACATCCCCGAACTGAAGATCCAGGTCCACCAGGCACACTTTCAGTCCCTGCCGGGCCAGTTCCGCTGCAATGTTGATGGCCAGCAGCGTTTTGCCCACGGCATAGGCCGTGCTGAAAACCGTAAATAGGGTCCCTTTCCTGCCTTCCATAGCTTCAAGCCTCCTGCTGTTTCTGGTTCTTTATCATGCAATCATTCAGGGCCGGGTGGGATTCTGCCACTGGTCACGGTACTCCTGCTGGAGCTTCCGGACCCGTTCCCTAAAGCTGGTGGTCCGCCGGGGTTCCGGCTTCTTCTTTTCCACCAGCAGAGGTTCTTTCCCGGTATTCCGGCCCTTATTCTCTGCTTCCCGGGCTTCCGGTTCGTCCAGCTGGATTTCCCCGTTGGGCTTTTCAACCCCTACCACTTTCAGGTTTTCTTTCCGCAGCTGGTAATCATCTTCAGAAAGAGGCACCAGCACCGTTTCGCCCTTTTCGTCGGTGGTCTTCAGCAGCCGGGAAGGCGGTTCCGGTGCTTTCTTTTCTTCCAGGATCTCCGTATCAGGATGTTCTTCCGGACGGCCGCCCCAGATATCCCGTTCCTGCTTGTCGTTCCCCGGTTTCACAGGGGTATTTACATCCACTTTTTCCGCATTCCGTTCATACCGTTCGGACGCCTCGTAATTCTCCTTCATCCGCTGGCTCATGGATACCGGGGAATCGTCCCCTACCAGGAGCGGGGTGATCAGGATCAGCAGTTCCCGGTTATCCCGGGTGGTGGAAGTATGCCTGAAGAACTGGCCGATAATGGGAATATCCCCCAGGAGCGGGATCTTGGAAACGGACTTGCTGTCTTCGGAATTCAGCAGGCCCCCGATGGCCATGGTCATGCCGGAGCGGACGTTGATCATGGCTTCCGCTTCCCGGGACGCAATGGCCGGAATGGAAAAGTCGTTTTCCTTCACACTGTGGCCGTAATCCAGGGTGGATACTTCCGCATGGACCTTGGAGGTGATCTTGTTGTCCGCGTCCACCACCGGCTCGATGTCCAGCTTCACCCCGTAATCCCGCCAGTCAATGGCGATCTGCCCGTCACCGGCAGAGGTGGGAATGGGGATCCGGCCCCCGATCAGGATCTTGGCCTTCTGACCGCTCATGGTGGTAATGGAAGGCCGGGACAGAATCCGGGCCTTGCCGCTGGTGACCAGGGCCTGGAGAGAAGCGTTCAGGTTGGACAGATGGCTGCCGAACCAGCCGAAGCTCCCCCGCTGTTTGTAGAAGTTTTCCCCGGCGTAGAACAGACCGGGCGTCCCCCTGGTAATATCCGAGGAATTGCTGTCACCGGTCGTACTGTCTCCCAACGTGGGGGACCAGTACTGGATCCCCAGGTCTTTTTCCGCCGAGGTGTTGATTTCGATGATCTGGGCTACCAGCCGCACCTGGGTGGGCTCGGTCATATCCAGCATATCGATGATGTTGGAATCGGTACTTCCTCCCTGGGCTGCGGTGCCTTCCTTTCCTCCCGCCTGAGCGGTGGACGTGCTGCCGCCCCCGCTGCCCAGATACATCTGGGCCACCTTGATGGCGGAATCGTGTTCATACTGGTTCTGGACCCGGCCCCGGAGCAGCACCTTGCCGTTCATCATCTGTACCTGGATCTCCGGATAGCCGATGGCTTCCTGGATGGCCTGGGCCGTCCCTGCATCACTGCCGGATACATATACATTGTATTCTTCCCGGCCGTTGTCGCTCCACACCAGCAGGGTGGTGGAGCCGGGCTTTTTCCCCACCAGCAGGAAATCGTTCCCAGAAAGGAGCCGTACATCGGCGATTTCCGGATTCCCCACCGCCAGCCGGGTGATCCCGGAGGCTTCCATATATCGGGACCCGTTCACCGCCACACTCAGGGTGGTGGCAGCCAACGCCTGTCCCGTCATTCCCAGAATGGCCGCCGTAACAAGGAGGCCCATGCGTTTACTGTAATTGATCATGTTCATTTCCCCCTGGTAGCACTGGTTCCCCGGATGACTTCAATTCCCGACAGTCCGTCAGCATCTCCCCCACCGTCTCCGGAAGGAGCTGCCGGTGCCTGGGGAGCCGGCCGGGGCGTATAGTCACGCTGGACAGCCGGTGCCGGTGCCGGCGCAGGGGCGCTGGCCTGGCTGTTGGGCAGAGGGATCACATAATATCCAATGGATTTGTCTTCGGCAGAGCCGTCCGCCGGCCGGAGCATCATCTGGAGCTGGCCGATCCGGGAGGAGCCGATCAGTTTGGCTGCATCATAGGGAGTCAGGGCCACGGTCACTACAGAAGGCGTCCCCATGGATCCGGTGCTGCCGGTGTTCCCTGTGGGCTGGCTGCCGTTGGGCATGGTCTGTTTCCCGTTGCTGCCGCTGGTCTGGGTAGTGGTACCCTGGGGCCGGTCGGAGCTTTTGTTCACTGCCAGGATCAGTACATCCTTCAGCAGGGTCTTGGAAACGATCCCGTTCCCTTCCTTGTCCGTCACCAGCAGGATATCCACTTTGTCCCCGGGTTTGGCAAAGCCGGAGACCCCGGTCACGTCATTGACCCCGAAAGAAACTGCCCGCATCCCATCGGGAATCATCCCTACAAAGCCACCCCCGTGGGAGGTGAGCTTCCGTTCCGTCAGGATATCCCCGGCAAACAGGTCGATACCGGTTTTCTTGCCCAGGGCCTGTTTCTTGTCCGTCAGGGCACCGGCGGGCACCAGGTTGGCGGGCACTTCCACGGTTTTCAGCATATCGTCAGTAAGGACGGTCTGGGGCGCGATGTCCCGGGCCGCTTCCACCACGGTTACATTCCCTGCCGCTACCTTTCCGTTGTTCTGGTCCGGAAACAGGGCGGACAGGATCACATACAGCAGCAGGAACACAGCCAGTGCTGCGGATCCGCACAGAAGCAGCAGCTTCCGGGGCGACATTTTTTCGATGATTTCAGTGAGTTTCTCCAGCTTTTTCACGACGTTCCCCCTCGGTTCCCCCAGAAAAAGGACTAAACTTCCCTTCCTTCGTCCCTATCCAGTCATGTATTGTCACAACCCGTCCACAGCCCGGATTTGTGAATATTTCTTTATATTTTATCACATTTACACCAGTTATACCACTTTTTAGTTGATCAACCGTGTGTGAAAGATCTTCGCCCGCCGGGAACCCCGCCCACCTCTCTCCCCCTTCCTTCTTTCCCAACAATCGTATATAATGAAATAAGTTTTGACTGCTATGTAAACTACTGACAAAAGAGGGACCGCACATGACAAAACAGGCTGTAATCATTGGGGCCGGGCCGGCAGGGCTTACGGCTGCCTATGAACTTCTGCGCACCACATCCATCCGCCCCCTGATCCTGGAATCCGACACCCAGGTGGGCGGTCTTTCCCGCACCGTCAACTTTTCCGGCAACCGGATGGACATCGGCGGCCACCGTTTCTTCACCAAAGACCCCCGGGTCCAGGCCCTGTGGGACAGTCTCATGCCCCGTGCTTCCGCCCCGGCTCTGGACGACCGGCTGCTCCACCGTTCCTGCACCCTGGATCCCCAGGGCGTGGATCCGGAAGAGACGGACCGGGTATTTTTGGGCCGCCAGCGGGTATCCCGGATCCTGTACCGGCACAAATTCTTCGATTACCCGGTATCCCTGAACCGGACCACTATCTGGAACCTGGGGATCCCTGCCATGGCAGGAATCGGCTGTTCCTACCTGTATTCCTGCTTCCACAAACGGCCGGAAAACACCCTGGAAGATTTCATGATCAACCGGTTCGGAGAAAAACTCTACCGGACCTTTTTCGCCGGTTATACGGAAAAGGTCTGGGGTCTTTCTCCCAAAAACCTCTCTGCCGACTGGGGCAGCCAGCGGATCAAGGGCATTTCCATCGGCGCCGTGCTGAAGGACCTGTTCCAGCGGACCTTCCACATCCAGCCCAAGGAAGTCCAGACCTCCCTTATCGAACGGTTCCTCTATCCCAAATTCGGCCCCGGCCAGTTCTACGAAACCCTCCGGGACGAAGTGCTCCGTCTGGGCGGAGAGATCCGCATGGGTGCCACAGTCACCGGGTTCATCGGCGGAGGGGACAAGGCCCTTTCTGCCGTCCAGTACCGGGACCGGGAAGGGAACCTCCAACAGGTGCCGGCAGATTTCGTCCTGTCCACCATGCCGGTAAAGGACCTGGCCGCCGGCCTGCCTCAGGACTGGCTTTCCCCCCAGGCCCGGGAAACCGCTGCTGCCCTTCCCTACCGGGATTTCGTCACGGCCGGTCTTTTGGTGGACCGGTTGGAACTGAAAAATGAGACGGATCACCCTACCCTGAACAACAGGATCCCGGACTGCTGGATTTACGTTCAGGAACCGGACGTAAAATTGGGCCGGCTCCAGATCTTCAACAACTGGTCCCCCTACCTGGTCCGGGATCCCCTCCACACCCTGTGGATCGGCCTGGAATATTTCTGTCAGGAAGGGGACGCCCTGTGGTCCATGACCGACAGTGATTTTATTTCCTTTGCCGCCAAAGAACTGGAAACCATCCATGTGATCCGGCCCGGGGCGGTGCAGGAAGGCCATGTGGTGCGGATGAAAAAGGCCTATCCTGCCTATTACGGCAGCTATGGGGATTTTCCCCGGCTCCGGCAGGAACTGGACACCATCCCCAATCTTTACTGCATGGGACGGAACGGCCAGCACCGGTACAACAACATGGACCATTCCATGCTCTCCGCCATGACCGCCGTGGACCTGATCCGCCAGGGGAAAACTGACAAAACGGCCCTTTGGCAGGTGAATACGGAGCAGGAATATCAGGAAATGGAAACACAGGAAGGACAGAGCCATGAAAAATAAACTTTTTTCCTTTATTTATGCCATTTTCCTGATTCTAGTGGTTGTGCTTTTCACCAATCGCTTTGACAACGATGGCTGGTTCCTGCTGAACAGCGGACGGTATGTGGAACAGTTCGGCATCCCCCATGTGGAGCCATTTACCATCCATCAAAATTTTCATTTTGTCATGCATCAATGGCTCTTTGACCTGGGGTTGTGGAAACTGTACAAACTGGGTGGTCTGAAAGCCATGCTTGCTTACAACTGGATTATGGCAGCCCTTTTCTTTTTTGTCTATGTCCGGCTGGTAAAGTTGAAAATCAGACAAATTTCGGGCCCTGTCCGTTTTTTCCTGCTGCTTTGGCTTTTCCTGCTGTCCGCAGGCTATCTGTTCCAGCGTCCCCAGACCATGTCCGGCCTGATTTTTCTTCTGGGAATTTATCTGCTGGAAAGATCTGTCAGCCAGCCCCGTATGCCCCGGTTCCTGATTCCTTTGTTCTTCCTTCTGTCCGCCCTGCTGGTGAACCTTCACGGAGCCATGTGGCCCATGTTCACGGTTTTCCTGCTGCCCTATGCCTTCGAAGCCTTGGTGGGTCCCCATCTTCCCTTTGGCAAATGGGAACTGACCTGGAAAGCCAAAGATTTCCTGTTGCTGTTTGCCTCCATTGTGGCAGGCGGCTTCTGCAGCCCGTATGGAACAGAATCCATGACCTATGCCTTCAATTCCTATGGATATAAGGACATTAACCGATTGGTATCCGAAATGCATCCTCTGAGTATGGATCCAGGATTCCCCTATCTGGTCATAATACTTGTTCTTCTGTTTTTCTGCACCGCCATCTATGCCCGCCATTCTCTTCCTCTGCGGCAACAGCTGCTGGCTCTGGGCACCGGGTTCATGGCACTTCAGGCCAACCGAAGTTCCTTTCTTTTCTTAGTGGCCGGACTTTTTCCCTTGGCTGACATTCTGGCCGATTACGAAAATCTCCATGCCACTGTCAGTGTTTCTTCCTGGCCCCGGACCCGCCGGATGATTCTTCTGTTGGGAACGGCGGCTTTGTTCGGTACTTGGGCACTGTTTCAGCAAACAAAGGTAACCTCCGACCGCTGCCCTCTGTTTTTGGGTGCTTTTGGAATCCTGTTGCTGATGGCAGTATGGAATTTCCGGATACTTTGGGAGGAACGGATGAATCCCCTTACACTGCGTCCAAACCTCCGGACACTGTTTGCAACTCTTGCTTTACTGCTGCTGGTTCCTTTTTCCATAGCAAAACTCCAACTGCCCCGAGAAGATTTCGTTCTTGCCAAAAGCGTGGATGTGATTCAACAGGACGCCAATGGAAGTCCCATCTGCCTGTGGACAGGGTACAACGATGGTCCCTACGCAGAATTCCAGGGAATTCCCTGCTACATGGATGCCCGTGCCGAAGTCTTCAAGCCCAAACTGAACCACCAGAAAGACGTGATGGAAGAATATTGTTCCCTGATTTTCGGAAAACTGGATTACCGGGATTTTGTCACCCGGTATCCCTTCACCCATTTCCTCACCACCGATCTGGACCCCCTGTATGTGAACCTGAAAAATGATCCCCGGTTCGAACTGCTGTGGGATTCAGAGGAAGATGAAGAAGTGCAGGAAAAGGCCACGGAGGTGGAGAAGAAGAAAAAAGTACGGGTATATAAATGGAGAGATTGAGGCAGAGCCTCAATCTCTCCATTTTGTCAACGGTCAACGGCCGGCGGACCCGTCGAAAGGGCGGATAGAAAAGCAGCCCCCCGCACCCCACCGAACCTCCGACCGTAACGGCGTAGGGGCGTGCCGTAGGCGCGCCCTTCCCTGGCCTGCGGGTTTGAAATTAAAAAGCAGCCGCACTGGCGGCTGGTTTCCTTTTGGTGGTTTGGACGTGGACCCAGGTGGTATGGCGGCCGGGATGGGCTCCCCTTTCGGGGAGCCCCTACGGCGTTGGGGTCATGGGTTATCATACTGACGGTTGGACGTGGTTGGCGTGGGGACGTGCAGGCGGGGCGCCGGGCCTGGGTCCCCTACGGTTCCGCAACGGATCTGTCGGCCCGGCCGACCCTTCTCTTCACTCTTTACTCTTCACTCTTCACTCTTTACTCTGCACTGGGTTTCTCACCACAGGCTGTTGTCCACCAGCCGGGGTTTGACGGCCGGGGTGCCGCTTCCGCCGCCACTGCCACCGGGAAGAGAGAACTCTTCGAATTTGAAGTTGGCATGATTCGAATTAAACAGAATTTTATCAGCATAAAGAGATCCTGTAAAATTACCGTATTCATAATTGAATGGTTCTATTTTTGCCGTTGGTGTGTAAATACTTCCTCTAAAACTGTGATAATTGCTCATAAATCTAATCGTTGTCCTGGTATCAGGAGGTGTATACCATGGGTTGCTGGGAAATTTACCAAAATAGCAGAATATGATCGGCCGCACAATATCTTCACGCAGTTGTATTTCTATTGATGGGTAATCATTGGGAATATAGATATAAACTGGTTCATCCTGATTTCCACCAAAATTATACAAGTTAATCGTAAAATTATTGCTGTCACTAGAGGTCAATTTGTAATAATTGCTGGATGAACCAGTATCTTGCGGCAAATTATATGTTTGTCTGTCATTTTTTACAACAACATTATTGGCATTATCAAATGCCTGTTTTACAGATTCAGCATCCTCAGCAATGATGGCATTCCGCTGATTCATCAAGGCCTGATCATCCAATCCCGGATACTCATTCCCTACCCATATTGGTTCTTTATATAAGCCAGCCTGTATCGCTTGTTTCCTGGTGAGAAACCTGTCTGTTGCTTCTTTCATAAAGAATTTGGAATCCTTCTCATTTTGCATCATTTGCTGATAGGTATTTCGATTCCAGATCGCAACATCCCCATCGAAGACACTGCCATATATAGCTGCATTGTTGGCTTCATTAACAGAACCTGAGAATTCTGATCCAATGCTTATCATCTTTCCCAGTTTTTTGCCCTCTCCACCTCCACTGGTCCCTTCCTTCCCAATCAGCGCCACGGCAGTGGCCTTTACCAGGAACGTGGGCCGGTGGAGCCAGGCGGCGGTGGCCTGGATCAGGGGGATTTCTTCTTCCAGATGGACCCGGTAGTAGGATTTTTCTCCTTCGCTGCCGGTGGCGGCTTTGGTTTTGGCCTGGAACTGCTGGAGGTTGGGGCTGCTGGTCAGGTTGTGGCCCAGGTTGGCAGTTACGTACCGGTCGGCGAACAGATCGGCATTGGGATGGGAATCGATGGTGTCCCCGTTGACGAAGTTGGCGGCTCCGGCCAGGGCGGCGGCGTCGGCAGCGTTCTGGAGCTTGGTGTGATAGGCCCAGATCCGGCCGATTTCGCTGACCAGGGCCACCAGCAGCAGGAACACGGGCAGCAGTACGGCAAAGAGCACCAGGAAGGCCCCTTTCTGTTTCCGGTTATGGGTAAAAGGCTTCATGGGAAGCGCCTCCTTCAAGGACAGGAAAATGAAATGTTACAATCCCCGGACCAGCATCAGGGCCAGGGCGGTGAGCATGAAATAGGGTCCGTAGGCAAAGGAACTTTTCCGGTTCTTCTGCCCGGCCAGGAGCAGCACCAGGGCGGCCAGGCCTCCCAAGACGGTGCCGGCGGCCGCTGTGAAGACAAGGCTCTGGGGACCCATCCACAGGCCCAGGGCGGCCAGGAGCTTGATGTCTCCCCCGCCCAGGGCGCCCCGGGACAGGATTCCCAGCACCAGGAACACCAGTCCCCCTGCCAGGCCGGCCAGCAGGTGGCTCACCAGCATGTCGGGATAGGTGGCCAGCATCACCAGGGCGGCCAGGGCAAAGGGAAGCATCATGGAATCGAACAGGCAGTACTGTTCAAAATCCGTGGCGGTCATCCACAGGAGAAAAGCGGTGAACACCAGCATGAGCACCAGGGGCAGGCCGGAGGCAAGCTGCAGCAGCCGCAGTCCGCAGCCCAGGAACCCGATAAAAAGCAGGGGCTTCCGCCAGCGGCTGCGGGAGGCAATGGCGTCGGGGAAAGTAAGGATGGAAGGATCCCGGTCATAGAGCCGGTCGATCCAGAAAGACCCACCCCAGGCCACCCCCAGAGCAGCCAGGAGCAGCAAAAAGACAAAGAAAAGTGTCATGGCAGGTGTACGCTCCTTTTTAGTACTATTATACAGGAAAAGCGGTCAGCTGTCAGCTGTCAAGGGGCAGCGGACGAAGGAAACCATCAGCCGCAGGCAGATGCTTTTGAATGGAAACGCAGCTAACGCTGCTAACCCACCACCAGCCTAACGGCTGGTCCCCCGCCCTTGCAAAGGGCGGATAAAAACTCGGGACGCAGGTCCCTCGTTTTGGGACACGCAGGTTAACAAGCCCTGGTACCAAAAGCAATGGGCCGATTGCCCGAGCGTATATCCGCGCCGAACCGTGGTCACTGCGAACGCCGACAAGCAGCAATGGGCCAAAGGCCCGAGCATATATCCGCCCTTTGCAAGGGCGGGGGACCGTTGCGCCTGCGCAATGGTGGTGGGTTAGCAGCCCTGGCTGCGTTTCCCTTCAGGGGCCGGCGGCAGCCGGGCCTCCTTCTGCACAAGGGCTTCTGCCCGCCGTGCCTTTATCCGCCCTTTTCAAGGGCGGGGGACCATTGCCCCTGCGCAATGGTGGTGGGTTAGCAGCCCCAGGCTGCGTTTCTCTTCAAAGCCAGCGCAGCTGGCATCCGACCGCCGCTGACAAAAAAAGAGGGGCCCGCGCCCCTCTTTTTTCACTCTCTATTCTTCTTTAACATACCCAGCAGCACCGCACCCACTGCCGTCCCTACGGCCAGGGAAGCCAGGTACATGGGCCAGTTGTGGACTACGCCGAACACGAAGATGCCTCCGTGAGGGGCCGGGATGGTGCAGCCGAACACCATGGACAGGGCCCCGGCCACGGCGGACCCGATGGCACAGGCGGGAATCACCCGGGAGGGATCTTCCGCTGCAAAGGGGATGGCCCCTTCGGTGATGAAGCTGAGCCCCATGATGAAGTTGGTCACGGAAGAGTTCCGTTCCTGTGCCGTGAACTTCTTGGGGAACAGCCGGCAGGCCACGGCAATGGCCAGGGGCGGCACCATGCCCCCGATCATCACAGAGGCCATAAAGGGAGAGGACACGGCCTGTCCGTCAGCCCCGGCCAGGGAGGCAGTACCGAACACATAGGCGGCCTTGTTGAGAGGCCCGCCGAAGTCGATGCTCATCATACCCCCCAGCACCAGGCCCAGGAGTACTTTGCTGCCCCCGCTCATGGCGGTGAGGCCCCCGTTGACCCAGTGGTTCACCGCACCCATCACCGGGTTGATCAGGACCACCATCAGGGCCCCCATGATCATCAGCCCCAGCACCGGGTACAGCAGGATGGGTTTGATGTTTTCCAGGGATTCCGGCAGGAAGGCCAAGGCCTTCTTCAAAGCCAGGATCAGATACCCGGCGGCAAAGCCACCCACCAGGGCGCCGAAGAAACCGCTGCCCCCGGCAGAAGCCATGGCCCCGGCCACGAACCCGGCCAGGAGCCCGGGACGGTCAGCGATACTGGCGGCAATGAACCCGGCCAGCATGGGCATCATGAAGCTGAAAGCCAGGCCTCCCACGTTCTTGAAGAAGGCGGCCAGCGGGGTACTGGACCCGAACTGGGCGGTACCGGCGGCTCCCATGTCGAACAGGAAAGCCAGGGCGATGAGGATGCCCCCGCCGATGACGAAGGGCAGCATGTGGGACACCCCGTTCATCAGGTGCTTGTAGGCCTTCCGGGCGCCGCTTTCTTCCGCCACCGGTTCTCCGGCTGCTTCCCCGCCGGCTTCCCCCTGATAAATGGGAGCCTGGCCGCTGAGGGCTTCGTCCAGCAGCTGGTCGGCCTTGTTGATGCCGTCGGCCACTTTCACGATTACCACCGGTTTCCCTTTGAACCGGTTCATGGGCACGTATTTGTCCGCGGCCACGATGATTCCGGTGGCCCCGGCAATGTCTTCCGCCGTCAGGGCGTTCTTCACCCCGCTCTGTCCGTTGGTTTCCACTTTAATGGAAATGCCCCGGCGGGAGGCGTGCTGTTCCAGGCTTTCGGCAGCCATGTAGGTATGGGCGATGCCGGTGGGACAGGCAGTGACCGCCAGCACCTGGTACCCTTTGGGGGCTTCTTCCGGTGCAGGGGCTTCTTCCGCCGGCTGTTCTTCCCCGGCTTCGTCCGGGAACTTCTCTTTTTCCGCCTTGCCGATCAGTTCATAGAGGGCATCCACACTGTCCACAGCCATGATCCCGTCGATGAAATCCGGATCCATGAGCAGGGTGGACAGACGGCTGAGCACGTCCAGGTGCACATTGTCCTTGGTATCCGGTGCGGCGATCAGGAAGAACAGTTTGGCAGGCTGTCCGTCCAGGGAATCGAATTCCACCCCGTCACTGCAGCGCATAAAGGCCAGCCCCGGACGGGTGACCGCTGCCGTCTTGGCATGGGGAATGGCTACCCCTTCCCCAACCCCGGTGCTCCCTTCTTCTTCCCGGGCAAAGACCTTTTTCCGGTATTCTTCCGGATCGGCGATGTTCCCCTGTTTCACCATAAGCTGGATCAGTTTGTCCAGCGCTTCTGCCTTGCTGCCGGCGGAGCCGTTCAGTTCCACACTTTCCCGTTTCAGTAGATCCGTGATCTGCATATCAATTCCCCTTTACCAGTTGTTCAATGGCTTCCTTTTCCGCCAGATGCATGGTGAACGCCGTGGCGCTGCCGGCGCAGATACCCCAGTGGAGGGCTTCTTCACAGTTTTTGTTCCGCAGGTATCCTGCCAGGAAACCGGCCACCATGCTGTCGCCGGCTCCCACCGTGTTGACCATGGTCCCTTTGGGGGCCAGGTGACGGTGGACTTTCCCCGTTTCGTCCACCAGGAGGGCACCGTCGCCCCCCAGGCTGATGAGCACGTTCCGGGCTCCCTGCTGCTGGAGTTCCCGGGCCCCCTGGATCAAATCCTGCTCCGTGGGCAGCTTCCGGCCCAGCAGGTCTTCCAGTTCCTCCCCGTTGGGCTTTACCAGGAAGGGATGGGCAGAAAGAGCCCCGGCCAGGAGTTTGCCGGTGGCATCCACCACACAGGGGATGTGCCGCTGCTCCATGGCCCGGGCAATGTCCCCGTAGAGAGAAGGGGCACAGCCGCTGGGGCCGCTGCCGGACAGGACCAGGATATCCTCGGACGTAAGCTCCCGGAGCTGGGCCTGGAGCCGGTCCAGATCGGCGGAAGTGACTTCCGGCCCTTTGCCGTTAAGGGCGGTTTCTTCCCCGGCCCGGATTTTTACGTTGATCCGGGAAAAGCCGTTTGCCACAGGCAGCAGGCTGCAGGGGATGCCCCGCTCTTCCACCAGGCGCTGGATTTCGTCTCCGGTGAACCCGGCTTTAAAGCCCAGGATCCGGGTGGGGACCCCCAGGTTCTGGAGGATCCAGGATACGTTGATGCCCTTGCCCCCGGGGAAGATTTCCTCGGCCTGGTTCCGGTTGATGGCCCCCACCTGGAGGCGGGACAGGGTCACCACGTAGTCCAGGGAGGGATTGAAGGTGATGGTATAGATCATTTTGGATGGTGTTCCTTTCTGTGCAGGATGGAAAAGGGCACGTCGGGCCTTGGGGCCCTGGTGCAGAAGGAGGCCCGGCATCCGCCGGCCCCTGAAGGTAGACGCAGCCGGGTGGCTGCTAACCCACCACCAGCCTTGCGGCTGGTCCCCCGCCCTTGTAAAGGGCGGATAGTAAGTACGCGGGCTAACGCCCTTGTACTTACCAAAGAGCGACGGGCGACAGCCCGAGCGTATATCCGCCCTTTTCAAGGGCGGGGGACCGTTGCGCCTGCGCAATGGTGGTGGGTTAGGCGCCGCTTTTTGTTCGGCGCCGTTTCCTTTTTTCTTTTTTACAGGTCCCTGAAATTCTGGACCGTGATATTCTGCTCTTTTACCAGCTGGAGGATTTCCTGATCGGTTACAGCGTCCAGTTCCCCTTCGAAATCGTGGTCCCACTGGGTGGCGGGGATCAGGATGCCGTTGCTGGTGCCCGGGTGGAGCATCACTTCAGTGGTGCCTTCTTTCAGGTGGAGCAGGATGGTACGGAGGGCTTTTTTGTCCACTGCTTCCCCGGCCACAATGCCCCCGAAATGGTCCGGGGTGCGGATTCCCTGGGCGTGGGCCTTCTTCCGGGCCCGTTCCGCCAGCACATGGAGACCGGTGCGGCCCACCTGTTCTCCCAGGTTGGAGGGCCGGGTGGCCAGAAGGCTCACCGGGATGGCCGGGATCCGCACCGCCGGGATCCCATGGTCCAGGCACAGGTCCAGGATAATGTCGATGATCCCGGGAAGCACGTGCATGTGCTGATGGCTGTCGGCGTGGGTGGGCACCAGGCCCGTATCCAAAAACCGGTCCAGCTGAGCGGTGCATTCCCGCTGGACGTCCTGGAGCCGGATTTTGCCGGTCAGGAACCGTTTCACGAACGCACCATGGTCCGGGTACAGTTCCCCGGTGGCCGGGTCCACCAGGCTGGGGATGTCCGAGGCCGGCAGCACTGGTTTGGCGTTCACCAGGGTGAAATGGATGCCCAGGCCCAGGGCGGGAGTACGGCGGGCCAGGGCCACCGCCTCCTCAAACGCGGCGCCGGTGACCATTACCGTGGCCGACCGGATCAGTCCCTGTGCCACCCCCCGTTCCACCGCCCGGTTGATCAGGATATGACGGCCAAAATCATCAGCATTGACAATCAGTTGTTTGGACATGACAGAGATCCTTTCAAAGAAAAACAGCCAGGATTGGCTGGAACGAATGTTGTTGTGACTATTTATTATATCAGATGGGGCAGGAAATTTGTAGGGGATTCAGGAGTTAGGTGGTTAGGTGATTAGGTGGATGGTTGGGTGGCTGGTACCTCGTTGACATCCCCCACCCCTTTTGTTACACTGGACTTGCTCTTATTTGGAAAGGAGATTTTCCCATGAATCGTGCTTTGACTCCCCGGGCTATGGTTTTTATTGCAATACTGGGGGCTTTGTCTTCTCTTTTGATGGCTTTTGAGTTTCCCCTGCCGTTTGCCCCGGCGTACATGAAATTCGAGATTTCGGACCTGCCGGCTTTGTTTGCCGGATTCTTTATCGGGCCTCTGGCCGGGGGCCTGACGGAACTGCTGAAGATCCTTATCAAACTGGTGCTGGTGGGAAGCTCTACGGCTTTTGTGGGGGAAGGGATGAACCTGTTGTGTGCCCTGGCCTATGTGCTGCCCTCCACGGTGTTCTATCACCTGCACCGGACCCGCCAGGGTGCCATGACGGCACTGGTGGCCGGCAGCCTGGTGGCCAGTGTGTTCGCGGTTCTGGCCAACAGGTTCCTGGCCATCCCGCTGTACGTAAAGCTGTACAAAATCCCTCTGGAGGCGATCCTGAAAATGGCCAGTGCCACCAATCCCCTGGTCCACAGCCTGACGGATTTCCTACTGCTGACGGTGCTGCCCTTCAACCTGCTGAAGTACGCGGTGGTGTCAGGGATTACGTATCTAATCTATAAGAAGGCCAGTCTGGCGCTGACGGAGATCATTAAAAAGTAAATAAGGGAAGCCCGTCATCTGCCGGGCTTTGAACGTGGACGCAGCCAGAAGGCTGCTAACCCACCACCAGCCTTGCGGCTGGTCCCCCGCCCTTGAAAAGGGCGGATATATGGCACGCGGGCTATCGCCCTGGTGCCCAAAAAGCAATGGGCGTCAGCCCGAGCGTGTATCCGCCCTGAAAAAGGTACTGATAAACAGCACCCGTTACTATCCTTATAAAAAGCAATGGGCCATAGGCCCAATCGTATATCCGCCCTTTGCAAGGGCGGGGGACCGTTGCGCTTGCGCAATGGTGGTGGGTTAGCAGCCCCCTGGCTGCGTTTCCCTTCAGAACCATCTGCCCCCGGCAGATGGTCTCCTGCGTCCGCTGACCGTCCCTGTATCCAGTATACATTTTCAAATGTCCTTTCAGCTGTCACAGAACCATGCTACAATAGATTGGTAAGGGATTCTATTACTGCCAAATCAAGGAGGTTCTGCCATGATTGAAAAAAACGCTGTAGGCATCGTCGGTGTTGGCCATGTGGGCGCCCATGTGGCTTATTCCCTGGGAATGATGGGGATCGCTGACGAGATTCTGCTCTGCGATATTGATGACAAAAAACTCACCAGCGAATGCAATGATCTGAACGATGCTGTCCCTTTCATGCCCAACCGGGTAACCTACCGGACCACGGACTATGCCGGTCTCAAGGACTGTGCCATTATTGTGATCGCCGTGGGGGATATTTCTCTGTGCCGGAACTTCAACCGGGACGATGAACTGAAAAACAGTGTGATCCAGGTGGCCCGGTTCATTCCCCGGATCATGGATGCCGGGTTCGATGGGATCTTTGTGAACATCACCAACCCCTGTGACCTGATCACCGGGGAAATCGCCAATCTGTCCGGTCTCCCCCGGTCCCAGGTGCTGGGTACAGGGACGCTTCTGGATTCGGCCCGGCTGCGCCACGCCATCAGCGATTTTACAGGGCTGGACAGCCGGAGCTTCAGCGCCTTTATGCTGGGTCAGCACGGGAATTCCCAGTTCGTCCCCTGGTCCCTGCTGAATTTTTCCGGGATGACCGTGGACCAGTATGAACAGCACACGGGACGGAAGTTCGACCGGACCAGAATCCAGGAACAGGCTATCAAAGGAGGCTGGGTTACGGTCTCCGGCAAATGGTGCACGGAATACGGCATTGCCGGCGCGGCAGCCACCCTGGTGCGGACCATCCTCCGGGACGAAAAGCGGGTGCTCCCCTGCTCGGTGGAACTGGACGGGGAATACGGCCAGCAGGACTTGTTCATCGGCGTACCGGCGGTAATCGGCAAGGAAGGCGTGGAAAAGGTCCTGGATCTGCCCCTGACCCCGGAAGAACAAAAGCAGTTCCAAGCCTGTGCCGCTGCCATCCGTGAGAATGTGAGCAAGGCGTATGATATCATATTAAAGGAAAAAGAAAAGGTGTGACCGCGGTCACACCTTTTCTTTTTCTCACGTTTTATCCAAAGAACACTGTAATCAGATCTTCCAGTGCCTTCTGGTCGGCGGCTCCCATGGTTTCCCGGGCGCTGTGCATGGCCAGAAGGGCCACACCGATATCCATGGTCCGGATGGGAGTCAGGGCCGATGCCATGGACCCCAGGGTGGATCCCCCTTTGATGTCGCTGCGGTTCACAAACAGCTGGCAGGGAATCCCGTTGGCGGCGCAGAGGCCTCTCACAATGGCCACCGCTTCCGCATCCCCGGCATACGCCTGGCTGCAGGCCTGTTTCAGCACCACACCCTGGCCCAGTTTGGGCTTGTTGGTGATGTCGCATTTGTCCGTATAGTTGGGATGGAGGGCATGGGCCACGTCCACGCTGAGCATGAACCCGTTGGCCATGTCTTCATACAGAGCTTCTTCCGTCAGGCCCAGTTTGGTGTAGATCCGGTGGAGCAGGTTGTTCAGCACCAGGGAATCGGCTCCCTGTTTCGTGTTGCTGCCCACTTCTTCGTTGTCGAACAGGCAGGCCACCCGCAGTCCTTCGGTGCCTTTGCCGTTCATGATGCCCTTCAGGCAGCCCATGCAGGAAGTCAGGTTGTCCAGACGGCCGGAGGAGATGAATTCATCCTTCAGCCCGAAGGTGCAGCCTTCTTCCACCGGATAGGTGGACAGTTCAAAGGACAGGATGTCTTCCGGTTTCACCTGGAGTTCCTTGGCCAGGAAGTTGGTGAAGAAGTGCTTGTCTTCCGGGTCCTCGCCCAGCATGGTGGCCAGGGGCAGCACATCTTTCTGTTTGTTCCATTTGTAGCCGTCGTTCACTTCCCGGTTCATGTGGATGGCCAGGCTGGACATGCTCAAAAGAGGCCGTTTGAAATCCACCAGGTGGGTCCGGGGCTTGAAGGGATCTTCCGTCCGGGTGACGATCTTCCCGGCCAGGGACAGAGGACGGTCCATCCAGGTGGATACGATCATGCCGCCGTATCCTTCCACGTTCAGGGTGCCATAGCCCTGGGTATCCACTTCCGCCGCCGGTTTCAGCCGGAAGCAGGGAAAATCCGTATGGGCGGCTGCAATCTTCAGCCCCCGGGATCCTGCTTTACCGGTACGGAAGGCAAACAGGGATGAATCGAAGCATGTGACAAAGTACTTGCTGTCCGGGGCCAGGGTCCAGTCCCCGCCCAGGGGGAGTTCAACAAAGCCGTCTGCCAGCAGCAGGTCACGGCTGGCCGCCACCGTATGGTACGGAGACGTGCTCTTTTGGATCAGGTTCAGTAAATCTTTCGTAGTTTGATTCATTTCGACACCTCCTGTTGACATTGTATCATAAGGTACAAAATTGTTCAAAAACTTTTTTATTTAACTAGCCAGATAATACCGCTGCATGATATAATGGAACCATCTTTTGTAAAGGAGGCTTTCCAATGGCTGAAAAAGAAAAAACACTCAACAATGGAAGCAACAAAGTTTTATCCTGGCAAGCGCTGGGCCTGATGACCTTTACCTCCGTGTGGGGGTTCGGGAACATCGTCAACGGCTATGCCAACCAGGGTCTCAAGGCCGTAGTGTCCTGGATCCTCATGTTCGCCCTGTACTTCATCCCTTATGTGCTCATGGTCGGTGAAATGGGTTCCACCTTCAAGAACAGCGCCGGGGGCGTATCCTCCTGGATCCGGTCCACTTCGCGCGCCAAGCTGGCCTACTTCGCCGGCTGGACCTACTGGATCGTCCACATGCCCTACCTGGCCCAGAAACCCCAGAACATGCTCATCGCCTTCGGCTGGGCCTTTTTCCAGAACGGATCCCTGACGAAAATGATTTCGCCCCTGGTCCTGCAATGCATCGCTCTTGTGATTTTCTTTTTCTTCCTGTGGTACGCCTCCAAAGGGGTTACGGCCCTGAAACGGATCGGCGCCCTGTCCGGGAGCTTCATGTTCGTCATGTCCATCCTGTACATCCTGCTGGCCCTGGCGGCTCCTCACCTGACCACCGCCAAGACCTTCAGCTACAGCCTGAACTGGGAAACCCTGATGCCCACCTTCGATTTTGACTACATGACCACCCTGGGGATCCTGGTGTTTGCTGTTGGCGGCTGCGAACGGCTGAGCCCCTATGTAAACAACCTGAAGAAACCTTCTTCTGAATATCCCAAATCCATGATCTTCATGGCCATTATGGTGGCGGTGACCGCCCTGCTGGGGACCTTTGCCATGGGGCTGATGTTCGACCCCAACAACATCCCCAAGGACCTGATGATGAACGGGGCCTACTACAGCTTCTCCAAGCTGGGTGAATACTACGGCATCGGCCAGACCTTCGTGATCATCTACGCCATCTGCACCGCCCTGGGACAGGCCGCCACCCTGGCCATTTCCATCGATGCCCCCATCAAGATCCTGCTGTCCGACGTGGATCCCCAGTTCGTGCCCAAAGTGTTCACCAAAGTGAACGCCAAAGGGGTGCCTGTAACCGGGTACAAACTGACCGCCATCCTGGTTTCCATCCTGCTGATCGTACCGGCGCTGGGGATCGGGGACATGACCAGCCTGTACAACTGGCTGATCCGTCTGAACGCGGTGTGCATGCCGCTCCGGTATCTGTGGGTGTTCTTTGCCTACATGATGCTGAAGAAACATGCGGACAACTATGTTTCTGAATACCATTTCGTGAAGAGCAAGGGCCTGGGCATGCTGGCCGGGTTCTGGTGCTTCGCCTTCACCGCTTTCGCCTGCATCATGGGCATGTTCCCCCGTGGGGTCCAGAGCGGTACCGACACCTGGTACTTCCAGTTCGCCATGAACATCCTGACCCCGCTGGTACTGATCGGGATCGGGTTCATCCTGCCGGAACTGGCGAAGAAGGAACGGGAGTAAGAAAAACAGGGTGCTGCATAAAACATGCAGCACCTTGTTTTTTTGTCAGCGGGCAGCGGCCGAAGGAGACCATCTGCCGAAGGCAGATGGTTCTAAAGGGAAACGCCGCTGAAGCGGCTAACCCACCACCAGCCTCACGGCTGGTCCCCCGCCCTTGTAAAGGGCGGATAGTAAGTACGCGGGCTAACGCCCTTGTACTTACCAAAGAGCGATGGGCGCCAGCCCGAGCGTATATCCGCCCTTTACAAGGGCGGGGGACCGTTGCGCTTGCGCAATGGTGGTGGGTTAGCATCCAACGGATGCGTTTACCATCAAAGAAACCGGCTTGCTGTGGGTTTCTTCCTTTTTTCATACATCCTCATCCCAGGGATTGATCCGGATGGGTTCTTTTTTCAGCATTTCTTTTTGTTCCGGGGTAAAATGGCATTTTCTGATCACGGCTTCGTAGACGTATTCTTTGAAATACTTTTCGGAGCAGACGAAATAGCCGTTCTTCCCCACTTCCTTGCCCCAGGAATTCTCGATTTTCCAACGGGTGGGACGGCCATTGGCATCGAAATCCACCCCGGTCAGTAGCATGGCATGGGTGGCGGAGCTGGCTCCGTATTCCAGCCGCTTCCCTTTGGGCATATCCCAGGAAAATCCTCCCAGGAGCTTTTCCACCTGGACGCTGTCCGGATCCCAGATCCCTTCTTTCCGGGCTCCGTAGGCACCGGCGTCGCAGGCGAACCACACCGGTTCTCCGGCCTGGAGCTGGCGGACGCACAGGTCTTCCAGGGCTTCCTGGGACAGGTTCAGGGCTTCCATGTCCTTCCCCACCATGTTTTCCACAGCGTGGAAGGCCACCGGGGTATCCATTTCCTTGTCCGGGGTGGGTTCGTTGATCACGGGCATGTAGTCTTTCAGGACAAGGCCCACGTATTTGTCGTAGAATTCCCTGGGGGTCAGGTTCCGGTCACAGTGGTAGTTCTTGTCCTTGTCCCGCCAGGCAAAATCGAAGGTCTCCACCGGCGCCCCGAAGGCGATGCATTCCGCTTTGTACACTTCCGCCAGCATTTCCTTCTTCCGGGGATAGGGATCCTTTCCGGCAGCCACCAGTTCCCGGAGCTCCAGGGCATCTTTCCGGAGCAGCCGGTTCATGGCAGCCAGGAACCGGTCCGTATGTTCCGACTGGTAGGATTCCGGGTTGGCGGCTTTGGGCACCACCCCGTATTTGGCCGCCAGATGGGCCGCTTCACTCCAGTAGCCCCCATCCACCATGCCCCGGAGCACGTACTGCATGCTCTGGCCTTTCACCGGCTCCCCGGCCTGTTCGATGACCATTTCCAGGAAGTTGTTGGCCTTTTCCAGCTTGTCGTAAAAGCTGAGATAGTTCTGGGACAGTTCGAATTCCTCCAAGCCACACTTTTCCGCCACGATTTCCCGCATGATGTTGAGAGCCGCAAAGAGCCAGCACCGGCCGGACTTCTGCTGGGCGGTGATTCCCCGGGTCTTCACTTCCACCGCAAAGGGTCCCTGGTGGAGGGCCGCCTGCATGGGCACAAAAGACAGGTCCGCCAGGTCGGTTTTGGCCAGGGCACTGTTCAGGGTCCGGGCGGCTGCATCCCGGTCATAGGCAGCACGGAATTCTTTCAGCAAGGTATTGTTGATTTCTTTCATTGGATATCTTTCCTTTCTCGACAAAGGTTATTTGATTAGGGCGATCCGGGCCCCCAGGAGCATGAGCCCCATGCCCAAGGCCATCTGGAAGGTAATGGCCTCCCCCACAAAAAGCCAGGCGAAGAGAGGGCTCAGGGCCGGCTTGATGAAATAGGTCAGGCTCCCCAGGGTGATGCTCCCCACCTCCATGGCCCGGAACCAGCACAGGAAGGCCACCAGGGTGATGCCCAGGTACAGGGTGAGCACCCAGGGCAGGTTGGCCCAGGTGTAGCCGGTGAGAAGCGGGATATAGGCATAATTTCCCAGGCCGTGGGCAGTGAAAAAGGCCGCCACAGCGGGGATGTGGGACAGGAAGGCCACAAACAGCAGCTGGAGCCCGCCCCAGAAGAACGTCCAGGCAGTGACCGTCACGCTGCCCAGGGCCGGCATGAGCTTCTTGCCTCCCACCGCATACAGGCTGTACCCGAACACGCAGACCATGAGCCCCAAAAAGCCTCCCGGGTCCAGGGACATGTGGAATGGGTCCACCAAAACGGCAATGGCCAGCACCTGGAGCCCCAGGGCGGCGATTTCATACCGGGTAATGGGGGTCCCCAGGATCAGGGCCGCCAGCACCGTAATGAAAAGAGGCGTGCTGGAAAAGATCACCGCCGTATGGCTGGCTCCCAGCACCACCGAAGCCATCTGGTACAGAGGCCCCACCATGGCAATGCCCATGAATCCCAGGAAAAAGCAGAGTTTCTGCTGGGCAAAGGTAACCCGGGCATGCCGGGCCAAAAGCTGCTTCCGGCTCCAGGGCATCAAGGCCAGCCCGGCCAGGGTGTACCGGGTGGCATTCACCTGGACCCCGTTCAGGTCGCCATTGATTTTTTTCATGCATACTTCCGTAAGGCAGAAAAACAGCGCAGCCACCAGCATGCACAGGATGGCTTCACGGTGTTTGGTCATAAGGGGACACTTCCTTTGAATTGGAATTTTACTGTTCCAGCAGGTATCCATCGACTCTGACGGAATTCTTCTCTTTTTGGTCAAACCCGTCCTGGCTCCCTGCAAGCTGGGTAAAGATCAGCAGTTTCCCATCCTCCAGCTGAAGCTGGAGATCTTTTCCCTCCACCAGTCCATTGGAAGGATATTTTTCCCGCAGCTGCTGCAGGTACGCATCATCTATGGGCAGGCTGTATGCAGTATTTCCCTCTCCGGAAAAACGCAGCCGGTGGTACTGGATATGGGCCCCCTTGATGATTATTACCCTGGAATAACCGCTGACCGGCAGTGTTGCAAGTTTTTGGCTGTAGTTATAATACCCGATACCGGTATGACCTTTTCCTTTGGGCGGACGAGGCAGGGTGGCCAGGAAGGGAGATTCTTTGATTTGTTCCACCAGAGGATACCGCCACCGGCCGGCGGAACCGGCCAGATAACCATAGCTGCTGCGGATCCGCTCCGCTTCCTCTGGAGAAATCTCTCGGGCGCTGACCAGTTTCCCCTTCTGGATCAGCTGATTCCGGGTGATGGTTTCTTCCAGGCGCCGTGCCTGGGACCAGGCAGGGAGGTCCACCAGGTTCAGGGGCGAAAATGCCAGGATCCCGCTGAGGATTCCGCACAACAGGTATATTTTCCGGGGTTTTTGCCTTGTAATGCCCCCGAGCAGGACACAAAGCCCCACGAAGGTGCAGCAGAGGGACAGATACCGGAGGGTTGTGAGCCCGTAGGCTTCCAAACGGATCCAGACGCCTCGGAGCTGAGCCGCTGCTATGGGAACCAGAAGGAGTGCTCCCCATTTCAGGACTTTCCGCACCCAGAGCGGCTGCTCTTCCGGGTAGGATAAGCAGAACAGGGCATAAAAAGCCAAAGCACAGGATCCAAAGGGATTCATGATACCATTTGGCAGAGCTCCCTCCCGGAGGCTTTTGGCCAGATAGAAATAAAGGATGACCACAAGGAGCGCGGCCGCCGGAAGAAGAAGGTTCCGGCAGAGTGATGAATACCAGTCCGGTATCGCCAGAGGTTCGTTTTCCCGGGGAATCTGGGCCAGCAGGACCTGCCAGGATACCACCCAGATGGAAAATACACAGGCCAGCTCCAGCCATTCCAGGGACAGTTTGGGGTACAGGAGCATCCGGATGCCGGAAAAGCAGAGGCCCAAAAGGGCAAAGGACAACCCTCCCAGGAGCAGGCTTTTGCCAAGGGCCAGCAGAAAAGCGGGAAAAAGCCCCTTTCGTCCCTGGGGTGTATCACAGAAAAAAAGGGTAAGCGCTGCGGACAGGGCGGCGGTGCCCCAAAGGCCCAGGAACAGGTAGTCATTAAAGGACGGGACCTGTTCCAGGCTCCGCCAGAGCAGAAGGAAAAGCAGGAAATTGGCCGCTTCCCGCCGGGGCTCGATCCTGCCGTATTTTTCGTTGTACAGCCGCCAAGGCACGGAAAGAAACATTACCAGCTGTACAGCCAAAAAGCCCTGACTGATTACCGTCCATTTGCTCCACTGGTCCCCCCGCCCGATGACAGTGAGCACCAGGAATACCAGAAAAAAGCTCCAACTGCCCAGAAAAGCCGTCTTGAAGCGCTGGTTCCGCTCCCAGATTTCCCTGCACAATCCTTTGAACCTGCTCAGCATAAAGGATGCCTCCCCTTGGATGTTCATTCCTTATGATTATAGCATGGATGGGAAGTGGGAGCGAGGCGGAAGTTGGTGTGGAGGGATAGAGGAAGACGGCGCCGGGATTGCATGGGGATCGCCACCGCCTGCACCAGCGGAAGTTGGTGCGGGGGCGAAGGACGACGGCGCCGGGTATCGCGGCGCCTAACCCACCACCATTGCGCAGGCGCAACGGTCCCCCGCCCTTGAAAAGGGCGGATAATAAGTACGCGGACTAACGCCCTTGTACTTATTTTAAAGCAATGGGCCGCAGGCCCGAGCGTATATCCGCCCTTTACAAGGGCGGGGGACCAGCCATTAGGCTGGTGGTGGGTTAGCAGCCCCCAGGCTGCGTCTCCCTTCAAAGCCATCTGCCCCCGGCAGATGGTCTCCTTCTGCACAAAGGCCCCTGGCCCGCCGTGCCCTCTACTGCTTCACCCGTTTCCGTACTTCCTTATCGATCACGTACTGCACTCCGGAAAAATTTCTCCATATGTCCCGATTGCTGAACCGGAGCACTTTCATGCCGCAGGCCATAAGCCGCCGGGTCCGTTCCAGATCGTAGGCTTTTTCCGCGGGATTGTAATGCTGACTGCCGTCGATTTCTACCACCAGCCGGGCTTTGGCGCAGTAAAAATCCACAATGTATCCCCGGATGGGTTTCTGCCGGAGAAAACGGATAGGATACTGCTGCAAAAACTGGAACCACAAATGCCGTTCTTCGGCAGTCATGTTTTTTCGGAGATGATTGGCAAGGTGTTTGAGGTGACGGTCTCGGGTGGTTTCGTAGTACATGGGTGAGGTCCTTTCTGTTGGATTGTTTTGTGGCAAATTGTTTGTTGGTGCCAAAATGGCAGAGTGGACTGGGGATGGTTGTTGGTGCGGGGGGATAGAGGAAGACGGCGCCGGGTATCGCGGCGCCTAACCCACCACCATTGCGCAGGCGCAACGGTCCCCCGCCCTTGTAAAGGGCGGATAGTAGTGCGGGCTGGCGCCCTGCACGATTAATGGCGACTGTCCGATTAAATCTGCAGTTGTGCAGCAATACGACAGCTGTAGTTTTGCAATACATTAAGCAATGGGCCGCAGGCCCGAGCGTATATCCGCCCACGCAAAAGAGTGAACAAGAAGTACGCGGGCTAACGCCTTAGCACTTGCCAAAAAGCAATGGGCGCCAGCCCGAGCGTATATCCGCCCTTTGCAAGGGCGGGGGACCAGCCGTTAGGCTGGTGGTGGGTTAGCAGCCCCCAGGCTGCGTCTCTCTTCAAAGCCATCTGCCTCCGGCAGATGGTCTCCTTTTTGCATAAGGGCCCCTGGCCCGGTATGCGCCGTATATATCCGCCCTTTTCAAGGGCGGGGGACCGGCCGATAGGCTGGTGGTGGGTTAGCAGCCCCCAGGCTGCGTTTCCCTTCAAAGCCATCTGCCTCCGGCAGATGGTCTCCTTCTGCACAAGGGCCCCAGCCCACCGTGCCACATATCCGCCCTTTTCAAGGGCGGGGGACCGGCCGATAGGCTGGTGGTGGGTTAGCAGCCCCCAGGGCTGCGTTTCCCTTCAAAACCATCTGCCTCCGGCAGATGGTCTCCTTTTTGCCGCTGACCGTTGACAAAGGGGGCTGCTGCTCCCGCAGCAGCCCCCTCCTCTTACCTCCCTGCCTGTTCCTTGAAATACTGGAACAGGATCTTGCACAGGGTTTTGGCTTCTTCTTCGCTCAGGGTCACTCCCCGGCCCATTTTTTCTCTTCCCGGGGCCCATTCCCGGATGTCGAATTTGGGTGTCCGGCCGTTGTAGGAAATCCGGTTCACCTCTTTGGTCCAGCCTTTGGGGCTGGTGGAAAGGGTTCCCAGTTCCTGGGTGATTTCGTAGCTGAAGTCGGAATTGTTTCTGTCCATGTTGGTGCCTCCTCGGTACAGGTAATTTCCCCTCAGGTCCCATTATACCGGAGTTTCCAGATTTGAGAACCCCCTGTGGGATGAATGGGCGTTTTTGGGTGGTGAATGGAAAACAGGGTGTTGCACGTTCTGTGCAACACCCTTATCACCCTGCAAACTGACTGTTGTACAGCTCCTTGTAAAACCCTCCCTGTTCCATCAGGCTCTGGTGGGTGCCCTGCTCTATGATTTTCCCGTCTTTCATCACCAGGATCCGGTCGGCGCTGCGGATGGTGCTGAGCCGGTGAGCCACGATGAAGCTGGTGCGGCCTTCCATGAGCTTGGCAAAGGCGTTCTGGATCTGGATCTCGGTCCGGGTGTCGATGCTGGAGGTGGCTTCGTCCAGGATCAGCATGGGCGGCAGGGCCAGCATCACCCGGGTGATGCACAGGAGCTGTTTCTGTCCCTGGCTCAGGCTGTCGTCGTCCACCACCGTATCCAGCCCCCGGGGCAGCCGGCGGATGAATTCCCAGCTGTGGGCTTCTTTGGCGGCCTGGATGATCTCTTCTTCGGTGGCTCCCGGCTTCCCGAAGGCGATGTTCTCCCGGATGGTCCCCTGTTTCAGCCAGGTTTCCTGGAGCACCATGCCGTAAGTCCTCCGGAGAGAATGCCGGTCCACTTTCCCGGTATCCTGGCCGTCGATGGCGATGGTCCCCCGGTCCACATCGTAGAACCGCATAAGCAGGTTGATGAAGGTGCTCTTGCCGCAGCCGGTGGGCCCTACAATGGCGGTGGTCTGGCCCGGTTCCACCTGGAAGTTGAAGTCTTCGATCAGAGGGCGTTTTTTATTGTAGGAAAAATACACATGGGAAATGTCCACGCGCCCTTCCCGGAACACCAGTTTCCGGTCCGGATCGGCGCTCTGGGGAGTCTCTTCGATGAGAGCGAACACCCGGGCAGCGCAGGCCAGGGCATTCTGGAGCTCAGTGACCACGGAGCTGATGTCCGTAAAGGGCTTCATGTACTGGTTGGCGTAGTACAGCAGCACGGTGAGCCCCCCTACGGTAAGTCCTCCGCCCAGGATCTCCCAGCACCCCACCAGGGCCACCAGGGCATAGATGGCGTTGTTCACCGCCCGGGTGGACGGGTTGGTGAGGGAGCTGTAGAACAGGGTTCCCTGGGTGGCCTGCTGCAGCTCTTCGTTAAGGCTCCGGAACTGGTCTGAAGAACGTTCTTCATGGCAGAAGGCCTTCACCACTTTTTCGCTGCCGATGGTTTCGTTAATCAGGGCGGTCTGCTTCCCCCGGATGGCGGTCTGGTTCTGGAACAGCCGATAGGACCGGCTGGCGATGAACCGGGCCACCAGGAAGCTCACCGGGGTCAGGACGATCACCATGAGAGAAATGTTCCGGTGGGTGGAAAACATGAAATACAAAGTGAGCACAATGGTCACCAGCCCGGAAAACAGCTGGGTGAACCCCAAAAGCAGCCCGTCGGAAATCTGGTCCACGTCGGCGATCACCCGCTGGACCAGGTCACCAGTGCTGTGGCCGTCCAAAAAGGACAGGGGCAGCTGCTGGATCTGACGGATGGCCCGGCTCCGGATATCCCGGACGGTGTTGAAGGCCAGTTTGTTGTTGATGAGATTCATGGCCCAGGTGGCCAGGCTGGACAGGACCACCAAAAAGAGGATCTGGGAAGCATAGCGGCCCACCAGGGGGAAATCCACCTGTCCCGGTCCCAGGATCCCGTCAATGGCCCGGCCGAACAGGATGGGCACATAGAGCTGGAGGGCTACAGAAGCCCCGGCCAGCACCAGGCTCCCTATAAGGAGCATCCGGTAGGCGTCGATGATTTTCCAGACTTTTTTCAGGGTAACCCAGCTGGAATTGTTTCTATCCATGGACATCAGGCTTCCTCCTTTCCCTGGCGGATTTCTTCCGCCCGGCGGCCGGGATACTGGGAATCGAAGATTTCCTGGTACACCGGGCAGGTTTCCAGCAGCTGGAGATGAGTTCCCTGGCCCACCAGTTTCCCGTCATCCAGCACCAAAATCACATCCGCCTGGCGGACGCTGCTGGTCCGCTGGGACACGATGAATACGGTCATTTCCCCTTCCAGGGCCTTGATGGCCTGGCGGAGATGGAGGTCTGTGGCAAAATCCAGGGCACTGGCGGAATCGTCCAGGATCAGGATATCCGGTTTCTTCACCAGGGCCCGGGCAATGGTCAGCCGCTGTTTCTGGCCTCCGGACAGATTCCGTCCCCCCTGTTCCACCAGAGCATCCAGCCGGCCTTCTTTCCCCAGCACCACATCTTTGGCCTGGGCGGTTTCCAGGGCCTGCCACAGTTCTTCGTCGGTGGCATCTTCTTTGCCCCAGCGCAGGTTGTCCCGGATGGTGCCTTCAAAAAGCACTGCCTTCTGGGGTACCAGGGCGATTTTTTCCAGCAGATGGCCGGCCGGGTACTCCCGCACGTCCCGGCCTTCTACTTCCACCTGGCCCCGGGTCACATCATAAAAACGGGGAATCAGGTTCACCAGGGTGGTCTTGCCGCTGCCGGTGCCCCCGATGATTCCCACAGTACTGCCTTTGGGGATGGCAAAATCCAGATCTGTCACTGCTTCGGCGCCTCCGGCATAGCCAAAGGACACGTGATGGAAAGCCACGGCCGGTCCCCCGCTCACCGGTTGAAGGGGTCCGTAAGCAGCGGGACTGGTCATGGAACTTTCCACCTCCAGGATTCCCTGGATGCGGCTTGCACAGGCTGCCGATTTATTCAATGTAATCATCATACTGCCCAGTTTCACCAGTTCAATGATCATCTGGGCCATATAATTGTAAAGAGCCACCACATCCCCCTGGGCCATGGCCCCCAGTTCCACCCGTAGGGCACCCTGGCGGATCAGCACCACCGTGGCCAGGTTCACCAGCAAATAAGTGCCCGGTGTCATCAAAGCGGACCATCGGCCCACATGAAGGTTCTTCCGGGTCAGGTCAGCATTCCGGCTGTCGAATTCCCGGATTTCCGCCTGTTCCCGGCAGAAGGCCCGGATCACCCGGACCCCGGTCAGGTTTTCCCTAGTGGTCTGGAGCAGTCTGTCCAGAGTTTCCTGGACCCGTTTGAACAAAGGGATGCTCCGGAGCATGATCCCCAGCACCACCACCAGCAGCAGGGGGATGGCCACGGCAAACACCAGGGCACTGGGCACATCGATGAAAAAGGCCATGACCATGGACCCGAACACAATGAAGGGACTCCGGAGCAGCAGCCGCAGAGCCATGTTCAGCCCGGTCTGGACCTGATTCACGTCACTGGTGAGCCGGGTGATCAGGGTATCGGTGCCCAAAGTGTCCAGTTCCCTGTAGGACAGTCCCTGGATATGGTCGAACAGAGCCTGCCGGAGCCGGGTAATGACCCCCACGCTGCCCCGGGCGGCGAAATACTGGGCGGTAAAGGAAAAGCCCATGCCCAGCACCATGAGCCCCATAAGCACCAGGAAGCAGCGGAACAGGAAGCCTTCGTCTCCGGTGGAAAGTCCCTGGTCGATCATGGCAGCGATCACCAACGGCACCGCCAGATCCATCAGGGCTTCCAGCAGTTTGAACAAAGGGGCCAGGATGCAGTCCCAGCGGTACCCCTTAAAATAAGAAAGAAATTTTTTCATAATCAGCACCTCATTGCTTGAACTGTCTTTATCTTACCACCGGAAATACTATATAATAAATATTGAATCTATTGAGAACCATATATTTTCCATATAGGAGGATGCATTATGAACCTGGAACAGCTGAACTGTCTCATTGCAGTGGTGGAAGAAGGGTCCATTTCAGCAGGGGCCCGGCGGCTGAACCTGACCCAGCCCCCGGTGTCCCTCCAGCTCCAGCGGCTGGAAGCCCAGTGCGGGGTACGGCTGCTGGAACGGGGCGGCCGGAAGATCCGTCTCACGGAAGCGGGGAAAAGCCTCTATGACACGGCCAAACGGATCCAGACCCTGACCCTTGCGGCCCAGGAGGACATGAAGAATTTCCAGCTGGGAAAAAAAGGCAGTCTCCATCTGGGGATGATCTCTTCTGGCGCCGGAGAACGGTTTTTCCGGGGTGCCCGGTATTTCGCCCAGAAGTACCCGGAGATTTCCATCCAGCTGTACGAAGGGAACACCTACCAGCTGCTGGACGCCCTGGAAAAGGAAACGGTGGATCTGGCCGTGATCCGGACCCCCTTTTCCAAAACCCGGGTGGAAGGAAAGGTGCTGTGCCGGGAACATTTCTGCGCCCTGGGGAGCCAGGACCTGTTCCCCCAACACCTGCCGGAGGCCTTTACCCTGGAAGATCTGGAGGAGCTGCCCCTTCTGGGATACCGGCGGTGGGAGCGGATCATCCAGGAAATCTGCCGGGGCCGGGGTTTTTCCCTGTATTTCCGGTGCCTGGCGGATGATGCCCGGAGCTGCCTCCAGTGGGCCCAGGCGGGACTGGGGGTGGCCCTGGTGCCGGAAAGCGTGGTGAACCTGAGCCAGAACCTGAATGCGGTACCGGTCCGGGAAGAAAAGCTGGAAAGCCAGGTGGTGCTGGTCCGGAAAAAAGGCCGGCCTCTTCACGAAACCGCCCGGCTGTTCTGGGAAAATTACTGAGGAGGGCGGTACCATGAAACTGTCTGCACAGGAAAAATGCAAACTAGCAGGCCTGCTGGCTCGTCACCAAACCCCCGACCCTGACGCGTAGGGGCGCGCCAGAGGCACGCCCTCCCCGGCCTCCCGGAGGGATCTTCCCTTTCCCCCTTCTCTTCTCTTGCTTTTTCACGCATTTTTGCTATACTTATGGTAGAAGGTATTACATGTATTACGAGGGAGGATTTCCTATGAGCACCATTTCTCTTCGGGTCAGCGATGAAGAAAACAAACTGATTCAAAATTATGTGGCCGCCAATAATCTGAATCTTTCTTCTTTTATCCGCAGCCTGGTGCTGGATAAAATCGAGGAGGATATGAAACTGGACGAGGACCGGATCCTGCGGGCCCGGG
The DNA here is from genome assembly GCF_052122235.1 of Acidaminococcus sp. HCP3S3_H5. Classification (NCBI taxonomy): domain Bacteria; kingdom Bacillati; phylum Bacillota; class Negativicutes; order Acidaminococcales; family Acidaminococcaceae; genus Acidaminococcus; species Acidaminococcus sp. HCP3S3_H5. Next base: position 125,164 of record NZ_JBQKCS010000001.1, on the reverse strand, counting down.
CACTGCTGAAGAAAGAAAAGACCTATGATCATACAGAGGTCTGGAAAGAGCTGGGCATTTAATATGTACCAGGTACGGTTCTCTGAACACGCGGTAAAAGAACTGAAAAAACTGGATAAACAAACGGCCCGTGTCATTAAAAACTGGGTGGTTAAAAACCTGGTGGATACAACAGATCCCCGACAGCATGGAAAATCTCTTACGGGAAACTTGAAAGGGGTGTGGCGATACCGGGTAGGAGATTACCGGCTGTTTGCCGAAATCCAGGATGATGTGCTGATTGTATTTCTTTTTGAAATTGCTCACCGACGGGAAGTTTATCGGTAATCAAATGAATTAGAGCTGTTGCAGGTATATGCAGCAGCTCATTTTTTTCAATAGGTAACAGTGAAAACCGGCGGCCGGGACGGGCTTCCCTGCGGGCAGCCCCTACCACGTTGGAATCGAGGGATCTCCTTCAATCGGATTGGACGTAGTTAGCGTAGGGATGATTGCTATTACGCCCGTACAATCGGTGTTTTTTGCGGGCTCCCCGGCGTGGAGCCCCTACGGTACCGATTTACGCACCGAAATACAGACCGTGCACCGAACCCCCGACCCTGACGCGTAGGGGCGCGCCAGAGGCACGCCCTCCCCGGCCTCCCGGAGGGTTTCCTGTGCCAATTTTCGTTGTAAAAACAACATACCGGTTTCTTTTTCCATGCTATATTGTTTCCAGGAAGACGAAGAACGTAACATTATCCATGGTAACAGGAACAAATGGAAGGAGAATCGGTATGAAAAATCTGGAATGGAACGATAAAATCAGCAGCTTTAAAAAAGTCGACGTGCGGGGCATTGCCGGGAATTTCCTGGAAGGCCTGAAAAAACAGGCGGCCAAGCTCCCTGTGGGCCAGGGACTGGAAGTAATCCAGACCTTCGAACCCATCCCCCTCTACGAAGTGATGGAAATGCTGGGCTATGAACATGCCACTGAGAAAAAGGCCCCCAACGAATACCACGCCTATTTCTACCGGACCGAAAACAAAGGGAACACGGAAGAAGCCCCGGAACGGCCGGCGGTGATCACCAACTACCCCATGATTGACGAAAAACTGGGCGAACTGGCAGTGGAATTCTGGGATATGACCTGGAAAAGCGAAAAACGCTACCTGGATTACAATATCCGGCTGCTGCTCTCCCTGGCCAATGCAGTAGGTGCCGGGCGGATGCGCCAGGCCATGCGGGAACTGCTGAAGGCCTATGCCAACGGCCTGGATTCCCGGGCCCTGGATGATGTGTTCGAACAGCTGGCCTGGAACATGGGCATCGGCTTCTTCAGCTCCGAAATCGCCCCCTCCCCCCTGTTCCACGCCTACAAACTGATCAAACAGATGGAAAAGCAGGGCAAAGAAAGAGCCGAAATCAACCAGCTGCTGAAGGAACATTTTTCCGACAGAAAAGGCTCTCACACCCTTCCTTCACATCCCGGTACGTGCTGACAAAATCCCCCGTATACCAGGGGTCGGCGATTTCCCGGGGATGATCGGTGAAATCCAGCAGCAGGTGGATTTTGCCATCCGGGTCTCCCCCGGCGATCCGGCGGATCTCCCGAAGGTTCTCATCATCGAACCCAATGAGCAGATCATAGTACCCATAATCTCCCCGGGTCATCTGCCGGGCCTTCCGGGGCGCATAGGGAATATGGTGGAGATCCAATTGCTCCCTGGTCCCCCAGTGGGTGTCATTGCCAATTTCCTCCCGGCTGGTAGCCGCCGAAGCGATTTCATAAGCATCGGCACAATGATGACGCCGAACCAGCTCCTTCATGACAAATTCCGCCATGGGGGAACGGCAGATGTTGCCGTGGCAAATAAAAAGTATCCTAGTCATGGACACAAAACTCCCTTCTATGCCAAAATATGCCGAATTAATGCGGGTTTGCAGGTTTCATCTGTTCACGAAGAAAAGGACATAATTTTGCAAAAAACGGCACAACTTTCCCCGTTGTAGTAGTAAAACGGTAGTAAAACGAGCTGTTCTTACTACTGCACTTTTTGTGGGGTGAAATTTTCTCTGTTATTATAGCAGATAAATAGTATCACTGTCGGCTTTGGTGTTTGGGAAAGCCTGACGGAAACCACACAAAATCTTATGTCTGCAGATAGTGAGTGTGTCTGTTACAGAAAAAAATCATTCATCACCTTCAGAGAGTAAGATGTCCCTTAATACCAATTCGATTTCATAATCCCCCCATTTTTGGATTGTGTCAATAAATTCCTGCAATTCTGCCTCGTCCGTAAAATAACTGTCGATGGATAGTGTTTGAGCACCAGTTATCTGATAACAGTGGTTGATATGGCTGTGGCACTGAGTAAGATAATCCAACAGGGACTTCATAAAACCGCTGTGTGGGGTTATTTTTATAAGGGCATGTGTTTTATAACCATATATGGGGCAGTTGACATTCACGGTATAGTGATGGACAACGCCCAAATCAGTCAGGCGGTCAAGACGATTCTTGACCGCCTGACTGGTTAAGTGAACGCGTTTTCCCAGTTCAGTCATGGAAATTCTGGCCTCTTTATGCAGAATGCTGAGGATTTCATGGTCAGTTTTGTCAATTTTTTTGTTGTTGGCAGGTAAAAAATTCATGGCAATGCTCCTAACTTGAAAACTTGAAAATTTCAAGTGATTTGTCTGCATCTCTTGAAATCCTGTATCGTAAGTAAAATTCTAGCAAAGTATAATCACAATGTAAATTAAATTGTGATTCAGAGGAGGAAATGAAATGAAGTGGAGAAAAACTTTAATGGCTGCATTCTTGGGAATGACGATGATGACGGGCAGTGCCTTTGCACAGGTTTCTTACCAGCATGTACGCAATGCTACGGGCAAATTGGCGTACAACGATACGGTATTTTTGATAGACCCCATGCTGGCAGAAAAAGGCCGTTATGAAGGCTTTGCTGGTTCTTTTAACAGTGAGGTGCGCAATCCCAAGGTGGACTTGCCCGAATCAAAGGAGGATGTATTAAAGAATGTTGATGCGTTAATTGTCACGCATACCCATCTTGACCATTGGGATGAAGTAGCTCAGCAGTTCATCAACAAAGATATTCCTGTATTTGTGCAGGATGATAAGGACGCTACTGAAATTCGCAAGGAAGGTTTCCGCAATGTTCAGGTGCTGGATCGGGATATCGAGTTCCAAGGGGTGCGCCTGACCAGAGTAGAAGGCACGCATGGTACGGAAGAGATGTATGCCAATCCCGCTTATAGCGTACTGCTCGGAGAAAGTATGGGCGTGGTCTTTGCTGCTCCCGGTGAAAAAACTACTTACCTGATGGGCGATACGGTCTGGACGGCCCGGGTTGATAAAACGCTACAAAATCGTCAGCCCGATATTCTAATTATGAATACTGGTTATGCTAAGTCCATCTGCTACAATGATTCCATTATTATGGGTACAGAAGATGTAGGCAGAGCGGCAACGAGAATGCCAAAGGCCAAAATTGTAGCGGTGCATATGGATGCCATTAACCATTGCACAGTATCACGCAAAAATATGCGCGACTTTGTCCATAGCAGAAAGTTAGACAAACAGGTAGCTGTACCGGATGATGGACAGATCATAAATTTTGATAAATAAGAACGTAACAAAGTGAGCTGTTGCATGTGAAATCGCGTGCAACAGCGTGATAAAATGGGGCTGTTGCACGTAATGTGACGTGCAGCAGTCCTTTTTCATGTACAAAAAGATAATCCCGGGGCTTAAATACCTCGGGCTGTTGCCGGATAATTACAGAGCAGGCCCGCAATCTTCTTAAGACGGAGGGCCTGCTTTTTTGCCCTCTGGGCGGCCGGGGATGGGCTCCCCTGCGGGGAGCCCCTACCACGTTGACGTCGGTGGCTCGTGCATCTGGCGGGCCTCCCGGCGTGAGGCCCCTACGGCATCGCAATGGACCATTTGCACCTTCCGTCCCGCTCTGCACTCTTCGCTCTTCACTCTGCACTTAGCTTTGGCAACCGGATTACCTTGGGCTGGATCTCGCCCACCTGCTCCAGTTCTTTCCGTTATATCCCTATTGTCTTCCAAAAAAACTGACAAAAAGAAGACTTGCAGGCACGCGATAAAAAGTAATTTTCTTTACATTTTCCTTAATTAACGTTACAATAGCTATGAAAGGAGATGATTGCTATGTCCGATACAAAGACCCTGAATCTTCGTGTCGATGCGGATCTGAAGCATCAGGCGGAATTGATTTTTTCTGACCTTGGTATTCCTACCTCTACGGCCATCAATATGTTCCTGCGTTCGGTTGTACGTCATGGAGGAATTCCTTTTGACTTGCGTCTTTCTGCCAACCAACTGGAGACTCTGCAGGCAATCGATGACGTAAATCATCATCGGAACCTGAGTAAAACCTATGATTCCGTAAAAGACCTTATGGAGGATCTGAATGCTTAAGATCCGCTACCGCAAGCAATTCAAAAAGGATTATAAAAGGACTGTCCAGCGTCCAGGACATAAACCAGAGCTTTTCCAGGATGTTCTTGAAATCCTGGTTAAAGAACAGGTACTGCCGGTTAAATATCGAGATCATGCCTTGTCTGGAGATTATATCGGATTCTAGGAATGCCATATACTGCCGGATTGGCTGCTGATTTACAAAATCGAAGAAGATATCCTGACATTGACTCTCACCCGTACAGGAAGCCACAGTGATTTGTTCGGATAATCAGCAGGTACTCTTTGTGACACAATATTTACCAAGATAAAATCCCTGTTGATAAAATGGGCTGACCTCCAATCATCAAGAATAGCTCCATGTCTTTTCTTGCAAAAAAAGGTCCGCAATCTTCTCAAGACTGCGGACCTGCTTTTTTTGCCCTCTGGGCGGCCGGGACGGGCTCCCCTCCGGGTAGCCCCTACGCCGTTGGGGTCAAAGAACCAACGGAAAATCAGAGAAACGGGATCGTCGAAACATCCGTTTTTAAGACGGCTGGATCAAACATTCGATTGCAGCGCCGTAGGGGCGTGCCGCAGGCCCGCCCTTCCCCGGCCCTCCCGGAGGGTTCTGTTCGGGAAAATCCCCTGGATTTTTGTCCTTTTGTTTTCCTGAACGCTGCTGTAAAATAGTATATCAACGATACCTTTCAATAAATGCCTCATAAAAATCGCTACGCCGGCCTAGATCTTCAATATCTGCATCAATGAAAGCCTGTAAATCTTTTTTCATCATTTCATAAAGATGCTGGGATACTAAAGGATCCGAATAGACAGTATGCACCATGTCACCATATACACCACAAGTAATGGCATCATATGGCCGACAGCGTTCCAATGTTATGCGGCACGAACCTTCATATTCTTCATCCTGAAGAATGATTCCACCCTCTGAACCAATAAGATCATTTTTAATTGACTTCCACATTTCATTTTCTCCCTTACTCGGTTCGCAAAAATAATTCATGATAGGCGGTTATCTCAACAGCTCAGATATTTAAAAATCTTCATACTCATCCTTCGTCCCGGTCAATTCTGCCCACCGGGCTGCCAGAAGTTTTGCATAGTCAACATAGAACAGCCCGTAACTCCCCAGTGCATATCCAAACTTTCATTTTGTTCACTTCCCTTGCTTTCTGGTGATATCCAAATCTTTCTTATTCTCAGTATATCATATGAGCTGTGCAAAAAAGTGGACAGAAAGCAGGCCCGCAATCACTACGACTGCGGGCCTGCTTTTTTTGCCCTCTGGGCGGCCGGGAGGGGCTCCCCTGTGGGGAGCCCCTACGGCGTTGGGGGCGGTCCCTCTCGTTTGATCGATTGGATGGTGATTACGTGAGAACCGGCGTTGGCAGCCGGCCCGCATGGGCCGCCTCCTTACACTCTCTGTCCTGAATCATCTTGTAAACAAAGGAGGAATGAACCAATGGCAGCAGCGAAAGACCTGACTGCAGTGACCCTGCAGCTGGAAGTGAAGAATGGGGTGGATAAGAATGACCAGCCCAAATTCAAGAACATCAGCTATGACAACCTGGACACCAAGGCCACAGCGGACCAGCTGGCGGAAATGGGCAAAGAATTCGGCGGGCTGATGGAAGAAGCTCCCCACGGACTGTACGTGGTGGAACGGCATCAGCTCACGGAAGAAGCGTAAAGGAGGCATGACAGATGGCAGATTCCCGGAAATTGGACCTGATTTTCAAAGACAGCAAAAAAGCCACCAAGAACATCCGCATCCCCAATCCCCGTACGGACGTGGATAAGGAAGCGGTGCTCCCGGTGATGGAAAAAGTAGTGGAAAGCAAGATTTTCCTCTCCCGGAACAACCTTCCGTTGGAAACCGTCCAGGCAGCCAAGGTGACGGACGTACAGGACCTGTTGGCGGACCCGGCCGCTGACGAAAGCGCCGAGGGCTGACCATGGACAACCTGACCCTGCTGGCCGACCAGGCTGCTCAGTACGGCTTCCCCATGGTCATCTCCTGGTACCTGTTGGTACGGATGGAAGAGAAACTGGAGAACCTGTCCCAGAGCATCGAACGGCTGCGCATGGCAGTGAAGATGGAATAGAGAAAAAGCGTGCTGCGAAAAAAAATCTCAGCACGCTTTTTTGTCAATGGTCAAGAGAGATATCGGACCGGCTCTTGCGGGCCTATCAGATTTAAGACGTCAGACCGGCCCTACCGGACCTGACGTCTTGTTCAAAAATTCTCCTTATTCTCCCTGTAAACTTCCGGCAAAATAGCGGCCAGGTTGGTAAATTCCTTGATATTGTGGACAAAAAGGCCCCGAGCCACTTCCACCGGTACCGAATCCCCTTCCGGCAGAGCCTTGATAATCTCCCCCTGGTGCAGGGCATATCCGATCCAGAACCGGGAACAGAACAGGACACCCTCTTTATACGGGAACCATTTATGGGTCATGGCCGCCCCGCAATCCCCTGCCCCAATGGCGCAGACCAAGGACTGACAGGCTGCAGTCCCCAGCAGGGATTCATCATACCCGAAATCTCTGGGCCGCTTGAACTGCAAATGCAGGAAGGACGTTCCGAAGCCGATATCTTCCATAATGTAATGATCCACATCCCAAGTCTTTTGGGAAACAGGGACGGAAGGGTCGCAAACGTATGCCGCATTGTTGGCACGGGCAAAATAATGATCCTCCGGGTCCCAGATTTTGTAACGGAGGTCAGAGCCTACGCTGTGCCAGGGGAACCACCAGTCCAGCATATCGCCGGTCACTCCGGGCATATAGGTTGCATTGCAGACAAACCCTGTCCCGTCAGCAGCCACGCCATAGCCCACCTGACAGAATTCCTTGTCCATCCCCTGGAGGAAACGGTTCCGCTCTGCAAAAGGAACGGCAGGGACCGGAGAAGGTTCCTCGATCAGGGCCAGTTTCGCAGCCGGCACCTCCGTCATTTTCCGCTGGAACAGGGGATAATAGGAAAGGGTTTTCTCTTCCTTGCTGACGCCCACTTTTTTCCCAGTATACAATGTCATAAAAAGACCGCCTTTCTTGTTCTGTTTGCTGACTTGTGATACGATTGTATCACAGTAAACAGGCTCCAACTACCCACTCCTGGGATATAGAACAGAAAGGCGTAAAAATGTATCATATTGCAAATGATCCCCGGGCCAGGAAAAGTGCGGAACTGATTGCCCAAAGCGTCCTGGCTCTTTCCAAGAACAAACCGGCCGACCGGCTTTCCATTGCAGCCATCCAGCGGGCATCCTCGGTCAGCCGCAGCACTTTTTACCGTCTCTTCGACACCCCGGTAGATGTGCTGCTTTGGCAGATGGACCAACTTTTTGCCGGTTTTGTCAGGGAATTGCCCAAACAAGGAACCCGGAAAGCCGTCCTTTTCTCGTTTTTCCAAACCATTATGGAACATGCAGAATTGTTTGCCGCACTGGAAAAATGCAACCGGCTGGATGCCCTGGCCCAGAATCATCGGCGGTATTTCAAAGATATGGGCTCTTTGCTCGGCATTCCTTCCCAACTGGAAGAGGCAAGTCGAGAATACCTCATTGACATCATGAGTTACCTGCTGCCGGTTGCCATTTCCACCTGGATCCATCGGGGACAAAAAGATACTCCCGAAGAAGTCTATCACTACTTTTGGCAAAGCATCCGTACCATCGCCAACCTGGATGCATTGTAAGCCGGAGGGGAATAAGACGTCAGAAACGGTCCTGCGAGCCTTGAGATGTCAGACGTCAGCTTTGTTCTGACTAAGTAGAAAGACCGATCTGCTCATCGCCAACCAGCTGACGTCTGACATCTGATAGGCCCGGATGAGCCGATCTGACTTCTTTCTATTCCATCCTCTAAACCAAACGTGTAAGGCAATTGACTGTCTTCCAATGCCGTCTGCAAAGGAGTGAGTATATCTGTTTTACTGGCAATCGCCAAATCCACATCCGAAGTTGTTTTGTAATCTCCTCTGGCTCTGGAACCAAATAGTTTGACCCATGATAACGTATCTCGAAATCGGTCAAAAATGCGGCCGGGATGGGCTTCCCTGCGGGGAGCCCCTACACCATTGGGGTCGGGCACTCTCGTTTGATCTGTTGGACGGTGACAATATGGACATCGGGGGTACGATAAAAAACGAAACTCCCTGCCCTCCCTGGTCCCCCGACCCTGACGCTGTAGGGGCGCGCCGCAGGCCCGCCCTTCCCGGCCGTCGGTTTTCCCACGTTCAGAAGCATCTGCCCCCGGCAGATGGTCTCCTTCTTCCCAAAGTCACTCTCCTCCGGCAGCCATCTGGCCCTGATGATATCCCCGGTTTCAGAACGGATGACCATTGGTTTTATCCTGACGATTTTTCCAATTAGATTTTCCAGACCCTCTATGCTCATGGTTCTTTTCCTTTTCTACCGTTTTTAGAATATTGTCTTTCCAACTTTTCCTGCAAATCCTATTCTCTAATAAATATTATGTGTGTTGTCAAAGAATAATTGCAAACATACATAGTTAAATACAGTATAACATATTATCATGGTGCCATGGTGCTGGGAACGGTGCGGCTCTCCTTCCATTACCGTGGAGTCCATCCTTTGTTTCCATAAAAATGGAAGCTGTGAAAAAATGGGCATCCCATTTTTCACGGCTCCCTGTATTCATGCGCCAAGGCTCTTTTGCAGCTCCCCGGCAATCGCCTCCAGTCTGTCCTGGGGAAGTCCCAGTACTTTGTCGAAGGGGGCTTCCGGAGTGACGACCTGGAGCACATCCGGCTTGATGGCAGCTACGGCATCTCGGAAGACACTGAGGGATGCGGAATCGTCGCTGTACCCTCTGACTACAGTGATTTCCAGGTGGAAGCGGCCCGGGTAGGATTTCCGGAATTCTGCCATATTCTCAATATGCTGACGGACCGTATAGCCTGCAAGAGGTCTCTGGGCTTTCTGGAAAGCTTCTTCCCGGCCCATTTTCAGTTCACCGATTACTTCTTCACAGGTGCCGGCGAGGGCCGCGTACTTCTGGTTTCCGTACAGATAGCCATTCGACAGGAGGCGAACAGGGACATTTTCCTTGTGGATGGTATGGATCACCTTTTCTAGGCCTATTAGAAGCAGTGCCTCGCCCAGTGAATTGATGAAAACCAGGTCCGGCTTCACCGCACGGATCTTCTGCTGCAGGTCCAGAATGGCCGCGTCCAGATTCCCCACATTCACCGGGTCCTGGGTCTGCTGATGGGGCAGCTTCCGGCTCACAGGGCAGAAAATGCAGTTAAAATTGCAGTATTTGCCAGGGAACAGGTTCAGTTCGAGAATGGTTTTCCCGTTTTCTTCATAGGGATCTTTGTAAAAAAATGATTCCATCATGACCTCCTGTAATAAAAAATGCCGCATCCTCATCTGCTAAGACCTGACGATGGGGATACGGCCCTACTTCTGACGACTCGGCAGCCGTCAGCACCGGATTTTTCAGTTACCGAAAGAGATTATAGCAGATTCTCCTTCTAAATTCAAAGGAAATTAGAAAAATTGGTTTTTGCAGATTGCTAGCGTTCGTTTTCCTGGTACTCAGTCCTGTATCAGTCCCTCAAACCCATGGCTCTCGCCTGTTCCAAGTCTTTCTGTGACTGTTTGGCCGGATATCTGTCGACCGCTGACAAGACTGTTAAATCAATACGCCCTCCAAATGATCCACTTCATGCTGGATAATCTCTGCCGGGGAATCTTTGAAAGTCTTTTTCTGCTTTTTGAATTTCATATCCTGGAATTCCACTTTGATTTCCTGATACCTGGTGACTTTTCGGGTCCCTGTGAGAGACAGACAGCCTTCTTCTGTTTCGTAAGGCCCTTTCTTCTGTGTGATTGCCGGGTTGAACATCACCAGGTCCATGATTCCCAGGCTCACCACAATGATGGTCTTTGGTACTCCGATCATATTGGCTGCCAGTATAACAAATAGCCTATCCAAAAATCCCGACAGAAAAAGGTCCGCAATCTTCTCAATATTGCGGACCTGCTTTTTTGCCCCCTGGGCGGCCGGGACGGGCTCCCCTGCGGGTAGCCCCTACCACGTTGGGATTGAAGTTACAACGAAAAATCAAAGAAACGGGATCGTCGAAATATTCGTTTTTAAGACGGCTGGATCAAACATTCGATTGCAGCGCCGTAGGGGCGTGCCGCAGGCCCGCCCTTCCCGGCCTCCCGGAGGGTTTTCGTAAGGTCTTAAATCTTATCCAATATAAATAATGTCTACATATGGTAACACTTCTTTCAATGTTCGATGCCCAATCATAAAATTGTTTAACATTTCCTCAAAACTTTTAAAGTCTTGAGTTGGTTCATCCGTTTTTCCATAAATATCAGTCGTACACGAATATGAAAAGCCATCCTTGATTCCAGGATAAATGGCAAATTGTAAAGTTGGAGAATCGTATACGAAATCATCCAACATATACGATTTCAACTCATCAGCAGTCATTAAATTCACCGTCCTCTCCTGTAAATCCTTTGGCACCAGGAGACACTTATCCCCATGAGATCGAGCCCCACATTGCTGGCATTCTATGGTGAGGCATGATTCTGATTTTTCAAATCTTACCGTTAAGGGTCCACCGCACTTGGGACATTTTAAATTTTCAACATCTTGGGCAGACCCATAAAAAATCGTATTTTCCAATTCGTCCCATGAATTCAATGGAGCACCTTTTTCCTGTTCAATAGAGTAGATTTGATGATCCGTCAGACTCTTAACCTGCTGTGAAGGTCCAACATATCTTACCTTCATTTTTCTCTCCCTCTGGTTCTTTTTACCCACAGCTGAATTTATCTTCCTGCGTTATGTTCATTATAGCAAATGCCCTATCCAAAAATCACGACAGAAAAAAGCCCGTAATCCCTCGACTGCAGGCCTGCTTTTTGCCCCCTGGGCGGCCGGGGATGGGCTTCCCTGCGGGGAGCCCCTACACCGTTGGGGTCATAGGTTCGTGCATCTAACGGGAACGCCGGGCCTGCGAGTCCTACGGCATTGCAATGGCTCGCGGCTCGTCTTTCTGCACCCAACTCCGACGCAGACGTGGTAGGGGTTCAACCAAGGCAAATCAATCCTGGCCACCACAAACTCAAAGTCAAAGATTCAGAATTAGGAATGCCAGTTTTCCTGTCTTTCGCCAGGTCAATCATGGATGTTCACCGTAATCTTTTTTGTTCAATACCAGAGAACCGTATATTTTTCAGGGTAAAATCCCTGTTTGTAAAATTTATGAATCGTTAAAACTGCATGCCTTGCATAAGCATCCCACTTCTGTGGATCTCGTTGAACCAGTTCTAGTTCGCCGGTTGTTTTATCGATAGCAATCAATCCATACCCGTATTCATTCTCTTTACCTTCTGGGACATATTTATAGGCAACTTTTTCCTCCGTAATTTCCTGCAAAAATAAATCGACCATTTTGCTATGCTCCTGCTTGACACGCCTTACCCTGGCCGGCCAGCGGCCGAAAGTCTTTATTCGATTGAGGTCCTAGTAACTGAGTGGCGAAGATTTACAATCCTATCGTTGGGTCTGCCCCATACCAGGTTTCAACATCCCGTTTACGCTTGTCTTCAGTATGATCGTTCCAGACTACGTTATCAATCCAGGATATCCCAAACACATAGTGTTTAGTTTTTGTATTCCTGTCAATCAGGAAAGTCATTCCATTTTTCAGATATTCCACATCATAATCATATCGATCAGAGAACCGTACATTTCCTATGTATCCTGACTCACATTCAAGACCGATGGACATTTTAAACCCGCAATCATTATAAAAGCTTTGACATTCCAGACAGTCACCACTTTCCGACATTCTTTCATAGGATAAACCAGTTTCAAAAACACATGCCAGGGTATGATTCTCTCCATCAGGGGTAAAATGGATGGCAATCTGATATCTTCCCAGAACATGAGGACACTTTCCTTCCAAATTCCTTCCCCTTTGTGCAACATAGGGGATTGGTTTTCCATCGATCAGGATTTTGATTTTGCCAAAAGGTGTTAGAAGCGTTTTCGTTTTCTTTTCATCATCAGCCGTCATTAAATTCACCGTCCTCTCCTGTAAATACTTCGGTATCAGGAGACACTTATCCCCATGAGATCGATCCCCACATTGCTGGCATTCTATGGTGAGGCAGGATTCCGATTTTTCAAATCTTACTGTTAAGAAGCTACCGCACTCGGGACATTTTTAATTTTCAACATCTTGGGCAGACCCATAAAAAATCGTATTTTCCAATTCGTCCCATGGATTCAATGGAGCACCTTTTCCCTGTTCAATAGAGTAGATTTGATGATCCGTCAGACTCTTAACCTGCTGTGAAGGTCCAACATATCTTACCTTCATTTTTCTCTCCCTCTGGTTCTTTTTACCCACAGCCGAATTTATCTTCCTGCTTTATATTCATTATAGCAAATGTCCTGTCCAAAAATACCGACAGAAACAGGCCCGCAATCACTACGACTGCGGGCCTGTTTTTTTGCCCTCTGGGCGGCCGGGATGGGCTCCCCTGCGGGTAGCCCCTACCACGTTGGGGTCGGGCACTCTCGTTTGATCTGTTGGACGGTGACAATATGGGCATCGGGGGTACGATAAAAAACGAAACTCCCTGCCCTCCCTGGTTCCCCGACCCTGACGGAGATTATGATTATGTGGCGCTTATAGGGTTGATAGCCGGGATTTACCGGATGGTCTCGATGATTTCTCCGATATACATCGTGTGCGGCACACGGCCTTTGGTATAGAATCCCTCGATGACATCCGCTGGCATTTGCCCCAGCTGAAGCTCATGGCGGTAGATTTTCCGGACGACAAAAGTAATCTCTGCTTCTTCGTAGGTCACGCCATGCTCCAGATATTTTGGGGTGAGACCGCTGGCCTTTGCTTTATCCATATCCCGGCCGGATTTGCTTCCCATGATGCCGAGAGCTTTCTGATACTTCTTGTTGTCAAAGAACGAGACAGTGTAGTAGTCGCTCTTTTCCATGAAACCATACGTATAACGCGCCGGATTGACAAATACTGCGCAGACATTCTTCCCCTTGTGAGGCATACACCAGAGTGTTCCCAGCATACCCCAGCTAATCGTCATCGAATTGAAGGAGTCTTTATCGCCGGCGGTCAGGATGCCCCACTGGTCATCAAAGAGTTTGAAAATCTCTGGCTGAAAATCTTTCGTATTCATAAAAGTTTATCCTTTCACAACAAAACAGTTACTGCTGGCTGGCCAGTCTCTTTCCAAGATCAAAGGCCGCCTGCAGGTCTTTCGGGAATTGCTCGGCGTGATGCGCTTTCTTTTTCGTTTCATCCCACGATGCCATACGGTATCGGCTGTAATCCGGTACCTGCAGCGTATCGCAAGAAGCCAGTATTTCCGTTTTCCCGTTCAGGAAATGGAACGGCCAGAAGTATTCTTCCATGCGCGGTTTGTAGTGCTCATCGTAGTAGTTCTGGTCTGCATTCATCGTAAGGATAATGCCGACATCGATTTTTCCCGTAAACGTGCTCTTATAATCATCATAGGATAGTGCCGGAAAGGTCGAGCGGACCATAAAGGAACGGACCTCGCCCGTTGGTTCCCCGAAGTAAATTGGCGAGCCGATGATAATTGCATCTGCCTCATAGACTTTCTCCAGCGTTTCCGTCAAGCCGTCCTTCCAATAGCATTTCCAAGGCACGGCAATCTTTTTATTCTTACATGCCAGGCAGCTGCGACAGTCGGTAAAGTTCAGATTATATAAGTCAATAGTCTCGACGCTGGCTCCGGCAGAAACAGCACCTTCCCTGGCAGATGCCAGGAGTTTTGCAGTGTTGTTGTTCTTCCGGGGGCCACCATTCAGTATCAGTATCTTTTTCATAGGAATCTCTTCTCCTCTATGATTTTTTGTTGATATCGCCAATGTACTCATAACCGCAGGCCGCGCAAAAATAGATTATGCTTCGCCGTCACATGGATCGTCGACGTAATCGACTTCCGCATAGCCAGCGCAAAGTGTGATTTGATGTTTCTTATTGCCTGGGATGACGTATGTATCGCCCTGCTGATACGTCCTGGTTGCGCCATCCATTGTCAACAGGCATTTACCGCTGACAACAATTGTCCACTGTTCCGCATGGGCATGCTCTGGAAAATAGACTTCTTTTTCCGCACTGACGAAGTAGACCGTGCCTGTAGACGTATGGCCCACGCGAACCGTCAGCCCTTCTATACCATAGTCACGTTGTGGAACATGGCGGATGATTTCTGGAAAAACAGACATATGGATAATCCTCCTGAGTAGGTTTCTTGTTTTTTCAACCTAAACTTATGCTTTCTTGAAGACTGTCTTTGGTTGGCCGCAGAGCGGGCATACATAATCATCCGGCTCGTCGTTGATATCGCCAATGTGCTCGTAACCGCAGACCGCACAAATATAGCGGACCTTGCCTTCCACATCAATCTTCGGACCGTATTTGGAAAGGATTCTCCCAAGGATAACACCGTGATGACCTTCTTCTTTGGCAAAGGCTTCCATGTCATCAGCCGCAGCTTCGAATCCTGCGCCGCGTACCTTATCTGCCAGAGCCTGTACTGAACCTTCACCTTTTGCTTCTGCTTTGGCAAGGCCGTAGACAAGCGTCCAGAAATCCTGCGGATAGTCGCCGTTTATGGCCGCGTAAAAACCAGCATGCTTGGCTTCCTGATTGCCGGCTTCGATAAACGTATTAACGATTTCCTGATTCATGCCCTGCTCGCTGGCAATACGTGCCAGTGCATAGTACATCATGACGCCCTTGGCTTCGCCCTGCGCCATCATCTTCATCATCGGTGCCAATTTCGTGTCTTTCGTCATTCCGTAAATACTCATAGTAAATTCTCCTTTTTCCTGCACAATTTTTATACAGGTTTCTTGTTTTTTGATGGACTTATTGTAGCACGAAAGGAAGGCGGAATCCCGTTAGAAAATCGTGTGTTTCTAAACGAACTTGTCATTTTGTGCAGAATGCCAACCTGCCATTAAAGCAGACGCTTCTTTAATGGTTCTGGCATGGCGAGGACAAGTAGTTCGATAAAATTATCGAGAGGAATTTTTTGCCCACCAATAAACCAGTCCTGAATCATCTCAGAGATAGAACGCATATAGTACTTAGCCAAAAAATCGATTTCTATAGGAAGTGCATCTTCTTTACCTAAAATACGCAGGCGTTCACGCAGTAAATCGATGGCGTAGTCATTAGTCGCATAGCGGAAGGAGGTCTGCCCTGATGTGTTTTTCAACGCATTTAGAAAAAATGACTGTTTATCCGAAAGGGTAGTGCAGAATATACGCAACGCATCACGCCAGCTGATTTTATTGCCGAGTTGGCTAAAAGTCGGCTCAATTTCTTTGTTATAGATAGAAGCCAGTAGTACATATTTATCCGCAAAATGATTATAAAAGGTTGTCGTTGTCATGCCGCAGTTGGTGACAATTTCTTTGACCGAAATCTTGTCAACGGATTTCTTCCCAGCAAGTTCAATGAGGGAAGCAGCCAATAACTGCTTCGTGGTAGGCCGTTCAATCATAAAAGTCTCCCCTTCATTCATGGATGAAAATAGTAAAACGGGTTCTTCCTACTGCCAAACTTTTTGTAGGGTGAAACTTTCCCTATAATTTATAATTATAGCAGAAAAGAGGGGGATGGGCAGGTGGGAAATGGGGCATAAGTGCAGAGTGAAGAGCGCAGAGTGCAGAGCATCCCCCTGGGCGGCCGGGACGGGCTCCCCTGCGGGGAGCCCCTACGCCGTTGGGGTCAAAGAACCAACGGAAAATCAGAGCAACGGGATCGTCGAAATATTCGTTTTTAAGACGGCTGGATCAAACGTTCGATTGCAGCGCTGTAGGGGCGAGCCGCAGGCCCGCCCTTCTCCGGCCTCCCGGAGGGTTCCCTTCGGGGTAAATCTGTATGATCTTTTTCTTCTCCTCTATCTTGCTTTCTTTTCTCACTGCCGATATACTAAATTATTAATGACATTTCATATTTAACTGCAAAGGAGCCTGCCATGGAACTGAAAAAAATCCCTTATAATCTGACGGTATGCAAGGTCAGCCAGCTGTCCGATATCCGTTTGGATGCTGATTTTTATTTTATTGGAAAAACCGATGAGGAACTGTCCCTGGTTTGCCGGACGAAAGATGCTCCTCTCCAGACTCTGGAACGGGATGATGGCTGGAAAGGGTTCCGGATCCAGGGCATCCTGGATTTTTCTCTGATTGGGATCCTGTCCCAGGTGTCCGGCATCCTGGCCGAACACAAGATCAGTATTTTCGCCGTTTCCACGTTCAATACCGATTACATCCTGGTGAAAAAGGAAAACTTCGACCGATCTCTGGAAGTGCTGGCGGAAGCCGGATATACGGTTGTTTGAAAGAAGCTTCGGGCCCCCTGGGCGGCCGGGACGGGCTTCCCTGCAGGGAGCCCCTACCACGTTGGGGGCAGAGGATTTCCTTCGTTCGGTATGACTTGGTTGGCGTAGGGATGATTATCATTACGCCCGTACATTCGGTGTGTTTGCGGGCCTCCCGGCGTGAGGCCCCTACGGTGCCGATTTATGCACCAAAATACGGGCCGTGCACAAAGCCATAGGGACGGCAGGCCCGCTCATCGAAGATTCGATGAAAGCCGAAACTCCCTGCCTCCCCGTTTCTCCGACCCTGACGCTGTAGGGGCGAGCCCCGGGCCCGCCCTTCCCGGCCACCCGACGGGTATCCATTCGGGAAAAATCCCCTGGATTTTTGTCCTTTTGTTTTCCTGGATGTTACTGCAACAGGTTGAATTTATCCTATCTATGGTCTATCATTGATTCATCAAACTTTAAGGATGATTGTTCTTTCAAAAAATCAGAGTCTTTTCCTGCAAGAAAGAAGGTATCCGTTATGATCAAAGAAATCGTCCACGATATTGTTTTCCTCCAGCAAAAAGCCCTTCCTGCTTTTCCCGGAGACCGGCAGACGGCCCTGGACCTGCTGGACACGCTGGTCGCCCATCGGCAGGAATGTGTGGGCATGGCTGCCAATATGATCGGAGTCCCCAAAGCCATTATCGTAGTGAATCTGGGGATGATGGATCTGATCATGTTCAATCCGGTGATTCTCAAAAAGAAACATCCCTACGAAACCGAAGAAGGCTGCCTGTCCCTATCCGGAACCCGAAAAACCACCCGGTACAGGGAAATCCAGGTAGAATTCCAGGATATGGAATTCAAAAAGCAAAAACAGACATTCAAAGATTTTACGGCAGAAATCATCCAGCACGAGGTGGATCATTTGCAGGGAATTGTGATATAAAAGAACGGATACAATATAGTCTGTACAAAAAAAGGCCCGCAGTCGATGTGACTGCGGGCCTGATTTTTTTGCGACCTGGGGGGCCGGGATGGAAGGAAAGATGGATGGAACCCGTAACCGGTTTCCTCTGAATAAGGACGCAGCTGACGCTGCTAACCCACCACCAGCCTATCGGCCGGTCCCCCGCCCTTGTAAAGGGCGGATAGTGGGTACGCGGGCTTACGCCCTGGCACCCACATAAAGCAATGGGGCAAAGCCCCGAGCGTATATCCGCCCTTTTCAAGGGCGGGGGACCGTTGCGCTTGCGCAATGGTGGTGGGTTAGCAGCCCCTGGCTGCGTTTCCCTTCAGAAGCATCTGCCTCCGGCAGATGGTCTCCTTCTGCGTAAGACGGAAAAGCAACCCCTGCCCTGTTCCCTCAGAACCGGTCCAGCAGGGTATACCCTTTTCCCTGGAGGAAGGTTTCAGTTTCGGGTTCGTCGGTTTTCAGCACCACAATAGGGCTGGAGGTTTTCCGGTCGAAGGAGATGTACAGGTACCGGACGAACACGTTGGCGTCTTTCAGATGGGTCAGGATCTTGTCCAGGGTCCCGGGTTGGTCGCTGCCCATGTCCACAGCCAGCACATAGTCGATCCGGCACTGGTAGCCGGCTTTCTGGAGCACCTCCAGGGCCTTGTCCGGATTGTCCACGATCAGCCGGATGATGCCAAATTCGGCGCTGTCGGTGGCCAGCATGGTGTAGATGTTGATGTTCTCCCGGGCCAGGTCGTTGGTGATCTTCCCCAGAGCCCCTTTATGGTTGGCTGCAAAAAGCGAAATCTGTTTCAGCATGGTACTTCCTCCCTGTTTCTCAATAATCCACCCGGCCGGCCAGTTCCAAAATCAGATCTTTGGTTTTGGCCCAGCCCAGGCAGGGATCGGTGATGGATTTTCCGTAGACCCCTTCGCCGATTTTCTGGCTGCCGTCTTCGATGTAGCTTTCGATCATCAGGCCCTTCACCATCTTTTTCAGGTCCGGGTTCATATGGCGGCTGTAGAGCACGTCGTTGGAGATCCGGATCTGTTCCAGGTACTTTTTCCCGGAATTGGCGTGGTTGGCGTCGATGACCACCGCCGGGTTCACCAGATCCCGTTTCCCGTATTCCTCGTGGAGCCGGACCAGGTCTTCATAATGGTAGTTGGGCAGGCTCTTGCCGAACTTGTCCACATACCCCCGAAGGATGGCATGGGCCAGCGGGTTCCCTTTGGTCCGGACTTCCCAGCCCCGGAACAGGAACTGCTGCTCATGCTGGGCGGCGGCAATGGAGTTGAGCATAACGGAAATGTCCCCGGAAGTGGGGTTCTTCATCCCCACCGGGATCCCCACCCCGCTGGCCATCATCCGGTGGAGCTGGTCTTCCACGGACCGGGCCCCGATGGCCGCATAGGAAATCAGGTCGGACAGGTACCGGTGGTTTTCCGGGTAAAGGATCTCTTCAGCACAGGTGAAGCCGGTTTCCCGGATCACCCGGATGTGCATGTTCCGGCAGGCGATGATCCCGGCCAGCATGTCCTCCTTCCCTTCCGGGTCGGGCTGGTGGGCCATGCCTTTGTACCCCACCCCAATGGTCCGGGGCTTGTTGGTGTAGACCCGGGGAATGATGTACAGGGTATCCTTCACCTGTTCCTGGACTTCTGCCAACCGGTGGCAGTAGTCCACCACAGCGTCCTCATTGTCCGCAGAACAGGGACCGATGATCAGCAAAAAACGGTTGTCCTTCCCGGTGAGGATGTCCCGGATCTCCCCATCCCGGCGCCGTTTGGTCTCATAAATGGCCGGCTCCACAGGATGTTCCACCTTCAGTTCCTGGGGAGAAGGCATTTTCCGGATGAATTCCATTTCCAGTTCCATTGTATCCCTCCGTTTGGTGTAAATTGTATTCATTATACCACAAATTTGCAACAAGGACGATTGTATCTGTAAAAATTACAAAAGATACAATCGTCCTTGTTGCTGTCAATGGTCAATGGTCAATTGTCAATGGGCGAAGGAAGGGACCCGGTGCACGGGTCCCCTTGAGAAAAACGCAGCTGTCGCTGCTAACCCACCACCAGCCTTGCGGCTGGTCCCCCGCCCTTGAAAAGGGCGGATAGTGACACTAGGGCATAGCCCGCGTGTCACAAAAGCAATGGGGCGGAGCCCCGAGCGTATATCCGCCCTTGTAAAGGGCGGATATACGCTCGGGGCTAACGGCCCATTGCATAAGACAGGGGCAAGGGCGTAAGCCCGCGTACCTGTTATCCGCCCTTTTCAAGGGCGGGGGACCGTTGCGCTTGCGGAATGGTGGTGGGTTAGCAGCCCCCTGGGCTGCGTTTCCCTTCAAAACCATCTGCCCCCGGCAGATGGTCTCCTTCACCCGCTGACTGCCTTTTACGCCTTGATCACCTGTTCAAACAATCCCTTGTTTTCCTGGATCTTCCCTTCTCCCCCGACTACGCACAGGTAGCCGTCGGAGAGCACGTCCCATACCAGGGGCGCCAGGGCCCGGATGTCTTCGGCTGTGCAGTCGATAATCTGGTCCCGCTTTTTCTGGGCGATGGCTTCCGGGGTCCCCTTCATCTGGGCGGTGATGGCCTTTTCCAGGTGCATGGCCGGGGTAAGGGGCGTATCCACCAGGCTGATGGTGCCGATCACGTACTTGGTCATTTCCCGGTCGGAGGCCTGGAATTTTTCCAGGTAGTCCGGCAGATCCCGGTAGGCCTGGAGGCTTTCCGCCAGTTTGGGATCCCGGTAGCTGGACAGGTAGAAGGTGCCGCTGGGGTCAAACCGGGTACCGGCCCCGTAGGCCCCGCCCTGGACCCGGATCTTGGTCCACAGGTATCCGTACCGGAGGATGGTTTCCAGCACCTTCATGGCTCCCGTATAGTGGTAGCCGTGGTCATGGAAATTGCCCCCGGCCAGTACATACTGGACCTTCCCGGAGGTGGTGATCCCTTCGTTCTTCCCGGGAGCCGTCAGAACGGGCATGGCCTTCCCTGCATAGGGGGAATGGGGCAACTGGGCGGTAAAGGCTTCCATCCTGGCCAGGGCTTCCTGTTCCATGTCCTTGTCGCAGGACAGGGACTGGAGCTGGGCATCCTGGTGGAAGAAGGCGGGCACCAGAGCCTTCAGGTTGGCCGCCACTTCATCGGCCTTTTCGTCGAAATGGGCCCACAGATCCTGGAGGAACTGGTAATAGGTCAGCTGGTCGTGTTCCATGCTCCGGGCGGATTTGGAGAAGTAGCTCATAAGCCGCAGGGTGGCCACGGTCATCCCCCGGGCAAAAAAGTTGTTGTCCCAGTCGGTCTTCACTTCGCTGATGATTTCCTTCAGCCGCTTTTTGTCCTCCACATGGCTCCGGAGGGCGATGCTGCTGAGGATATCGAACAGCTTGTCCTCGTTCTTTTCCAGTACCTTGGCGGACACCTTGAACACGTTCCGGTAGGTGTTGGTGTCGTTGTACCGGCTGTAAGGCTTCACTTCAAAGTTCAGGCCTCCCAGGTATAGATCCGCCAGGGTGGTCAGTTCCTCATAGGAATAATCGTCGGTGTCCACCTTCCCCAGCACGTCGGTGAGAAGATAAGCATAGCACAGCTTGTCTTCCGGCAGACCGGTAAGATCGAAGCACCAGTCGAAATAGGCGATCTTGTTGGTGAACTGATGGAGCACCAGATGGGTGTGGTCCCCCGCTTCCGTTACCTGGGGATGCTCGAAATCGTTTTTCCGGGTAATGTCGGACCGCTGGAGGAGCGGGATGGAGGCCAAGGCTTCCGGGGTGTCGGGGGCTGCCTGCCGGGCATGGAGCTCGTCGGCGATGGCTTCCACTTCCTTCAGCTGGTCTGCATCCATCTGGCTCTTCTTTTCCGCCATGGCCTGGGCGAACTGTTCCGCGTCCCGGGCTTCCTTCCCCGGTTCCGGGGTCAGGGTCACCAGGCATTTGTGGGTGTTGTCCAGAAGTACGCTTTCGATGAGCTGTTCATAATATCCCTTGTCGATGGCGCTCCGGAGGAAGTCCAGGCAGTCGGTGAACCGAAGACAGGCGGTGGGGTCTCCTCCGTAGAGCCAGGTTTCCATTACGTTCAGCCCGTAGATCAGGCCTTTGGGATAGATGTTGAAATCCGCTTCCCGCATCTTGAATTCTTCGGAGTTCAGTTCCGCTTCCAGGAGCCGGCGGGGAATCCCGTTCCGGGACAGATCCTGGAGGGTCCGGTACAGCACCTTTACGAACTGGTCTTCCTTGTCCGGGTCGGAACCGCTGACTTCCACAGAAAACACCGGCTGGAGCTGGGAGCCGTTCAGGCTGCCGGACACGTCGCTGCCGATGCCTGCCCGGAGCAGGGCCAGCCGCAGGGGAGCGTTGTTCCCGTCCAGGAGCACATGGGTCAAAAGCTTCAGGGCCATAATCCGCTTCTGGTCCAGGGCGGACCCCACCACGATGTTCATGGACAGGTAGGTCTTTTTGGCCGTGTCATCCCCTTCCGGCACCGGGTAGGAGGCTTTCACTTCCCGGGTCTGGTCGAAGGGAGCCTGGAGGGGGATTTCCACCTTCAGGGTGCCGGTCTTGGGGAACCGGCTGAGATATTCCCGGTCCATGTAGTCCAGCCAGTCGGCGATGTCCACATCCCCGTACAGGTAGATGTAGGCGTTTTCCGGGCTGTAGTATTTTTTGTGGAAGGCCACGAACCCTTCCTGGGTCAGCTGGGGAATGGCGGAAGGCAGGCCGCCGGATTCGAACCGGTAAGGGGAATCCGGGAACAGGGCCTTCATCACTTCATGTTCCTCGATGGCGTCCGGGGAGGAATAGACCCCCTTCATTTCGTTGTACACCACCCCGTTGTAAAGGAGAGGTTTGTCCCCTTCTTTCCCCAGTTCGTAATGCCAGCCTTCCTGGCGGAGGGTAAAGGGGTTCTCTCCGATGAGAGGATAGAACACCGCATCCAGGTACACGTCCACCAGGTTCCGGAAGTCCTTGGCGTTCCGGCTGGCCACCGGGTACACAGTTTTGTCCGTGTAGGTCATGGCGTTCAGGAAGGTGTTCAGGGAGCCTTTCACCAGTTCCACGAAAGGTTCCTTCAGCCGGTATTTCCGGCTGCCGCAAAGGACGGAATGTTCGGTGATGTGGGCCACCCCGGTGTCGTCCTGGCTGGGAGTCCGGAAGCCGATGGTGAACACCTTGTTGTCATCTTTTGAGGCCAGGTAGAACAGTTTGGCCCCACTGGCCTCATGGATCATTTCGTAAGCCGTGGCTTCGATATCCGGCAGAGGGGTGATTTTTTGTACGGCAAAGCCGTGGAGTTTCGTTCCAACAGAAAGTTCCATGCAGAATCTTCTCCTTTGTTTTCTTTTCTATTAAGGGCAAAAGAAAGGGGAGCTGCCCCTGGCAGTCTCCCCTTCCCTGTTGAATCTTACTTGAAGTACTGCACGCCGCCCAGGAACAGAGGCTGCAGTTTGTTCCCCGGGATGTTCTTCATGAGACCATCGGTGAACCGTTCGGTGTGGCCCATTTTGCCCAGGACCCGCCCGTCCGGGCTGGTGATGCTTTCAATGGCATACAGGGAGCCGTTGGGGTTGTAGGGGCTTTCCATGGTGGGATCCCCAGCCTGGTTTACATACTGGGTTGCCACCTGGCCGTTGGCAAAGAGTTTCTTGATCTCTTCTTCGGTGGCCACGAACCGGCCTTCCCCGTGAGAAACGGCGATGGTGTGGATGTCTCCCGGTTCAGTGAGGGCCAGCCACGGAGATTTGTTGGAAACCACTTTCGTTTCCACCATCCGGGAAATGTGCCGGCCAATGGTGTTGAAGGTCAGAGTGGGAGAGGTTTCCGTCAGAGGACGGATGTCTCCATAGGGCACCAGACCCAGTTTGATCAGGGCCTGGAAGCCGTTGCAGATCCCCAGTGCCAGGCCGTCCCGGTTATACAACAGGTCCATGACCGCTTCCTTCAGGGACGGATTCCGGAACATGGTGGCAATGAATTTGCCGGAGCCTTCCGGTTCGTCGCTGGCGGAGAACCCGCCGGGGATGGCCAGGATCTGGGCTTCCTTGATCCGTTTGGCCATTTCTTCCACGCTTTCCTTGATGGCGTCCGGAGTCAGGTTCCGGATCACGAAAATATCCGCCTTGGCACCGGCTGCTTCAAAGGCCGCAGCGGTGTCGAATTCGCAGTTCAGGCCCGGGAACACAGGGATGAACACCCGGGGCTGGGCCACGTTGTAGGGAGCGGTGAGCGGCAGGTCGTTCCGGTAGTAGGGCATCCGGCAGATGTCCTTGCCGGAATCCTTCACCACAGAGGGGAATACCCCTTCCAGGGTCCGGGTATAGGCTGCCTTGATTTCGTCCAGGCTGATGGCAGTGTCGTTGACGGTGACTTTCCCATCGTCGGTGAGTTTGCCCAGCACCAGGAAGTCGCTGCCGGCGAAGACTTTCTCCGCATCGGCACCGGGAGCCAGTTCCACCAGGAATCCGCCGGGCTGGAGGGTGAACAGGCATTCTTCGTGGAGGAATGGCTTCACAAAGCCAAAGCCCAGTCCGTTGCCCAGGCACATGGAGGAGATGGCTGCGGCCACGCCCCCTTCTTTCACCACGCCGGCAGTAAGGATCCGTTTGCCCAGGATGGCCTTGTGGACGCTGTCCAGGAGGGTCCGGAGGGCAGGGTAATCCACCACTTCGTGTTCATCGCAGGGTACGGGGATGAACACCACGGTGTTGCCGGCCTGTTTGAATTCGTTGGAGATGGTGTCACGGCCGTCCATGACCCCTACTGCAAAGCAGATCAGGGAAGGCGGGACTTCCAGGTCCATGAAGGTGCCGCTCATGGAGTCTTTGCCGCCGATGGCCGGCAGTTCCAGTTCGCAGCAGGCTTTATAGGCACCCAGGAGAGCGGCGAAAGGCCGGCCCCAGGTATGTTCCGTATGGAGTTTGGGGAAGTATTCCTGCATGGAAAGACGCAGTTTCTTCGGATCGGCGCCCATGGCCGCAGCCCGGCACACGGCTTCCACCACCGCGTACATGGCCCCATGGTACGGGCTCCAGCAGCACACGTTGGGATCATAGCCGCTGGCCATGACGGAGGTGGCGTTGGTCTTGCCGTGGAGTACCGGCAGACGGGCGGCCATGCCTTCGGTGCGGGTCAGCTGGTTCCGGCCGCCGTAGGGCATCAGTACGCTGCCCCGGCCGATGGAGCCGTCGAACCGTTCACCCAGCCCTTCTTCGCTGCACACGTTCAGCCGGTCCAGGTTGGCCAGCCAGGCTTCTTTGATATCCTTCTTCCCTTCCACTTCTGCAGGGGTGCTGTTGAAGGGAGAGGTTTCTTCCACTCCGTCCACTACCACGTTGGATTTCTGGGGAATGCCGTTGGTGTCCAGGAAAGCCCGGGACAGGTCCACGATCTTTTCCCCTCTCCAGTACATCACCAGACGGGGATCTTCCGCCACTTCCGCCACCACCGTGGCTTCCAGGTTTTCCTTGGCGGCAGCGGCCATGAATTTGTCCAGATCTTTGGCAGCGATGCACACCGCCATCCGTTCCTGGGATTCACTGATGGCCAGTTCCGTGCCGTCCAGGCCTTCGTACTTCTTGGGCACCTTGTCCAGGTTGATCACCAGGCCCGGAGCCAGTTCCCCGATGGCCACGGAAACACCGCCGGCCCCGAAGTCGTTGCACCGTTTGATGAGACGGGTCACTTCCGGATCCCGGAACAGCCGCTGGATTTTCCGTTCGTTGGGGGCGTTCCCCTTCTGGACTTCCGCACCGCATTCGCTGAGGGATTTGGTGGTGTGTTCCTTGGAGGCACCGGTGGCGCCGCCCATGCCGTCACGGCCGGTACGGCCGCCCAAAAGAACGATCAGATCGCCGGCAGCCGGACGTTCCCGGACTACAGCGTCCCGGGGAGCAGCCCCGATGACGGCCCCCACTTCCATTCTCTTGGCCACGAATTTGGGATGATAGTATTCTTCCACGGAACCGGTGGCCAGACCGATCTGGTTCCCGTAGGAGCTGTACCCGGCAGCGGCACCCAGGGTGATCTTCCGCTGGGGCAGTTTGCCCTTCAGGGTCTGTTCATAGGGAGTCCGGGGATCTGCGGCCCCGGTGACCCGCATGGCCTGGTACACATAGCTCCGGCCGCTGAGGGGATCCCGGATGGCCCCGCCCAGACAGGTGGCAGCGCCCCCGAAAGGTTCGATTTCAGTGGGATGGTTGTGGGTTTCGTTCTTGAACATCACCAGCCAGTCTTCTTTTTTGCCGTCCACGTCAATGGGAGCCACGATGCTGCAGGCGTTGATTTCTTCCGAAGCATCCAAATCAGGGATCTTCCCTTCCTTCTTCAGCTTCTTGGTGGCCAGGCAGGCCATGTCCATCAGGGTAATGGGCCGCTGGGTGTCTTTCCCGTAAACGAAATCCCGGTCTTTTTTGTACAGGTCGTAGGCTTCCGCCACCGGCTGGGTGTAGACACCGTCGGTGATGGAAACGTTTTCCAGTTTGGTTTCAAAGGTGGTGTGCCGGCAGTGGTCGGACCAGTAGGTATCCAGCACCTTGATTTCCGTAATGGAAGGATCCCGGTCTTCTTTCTTGAAATATTCCTGGATGAAAGCCAGATCTTCCAGGCTCATGGCCAGTTCCTGTTTGTTCAGGAAGTCTTCCAGGCCCTTTCTGTCCAGGGCACGGAAGCCGTCCAGCACAGCCACCGGTTTGGGCACATCCCAGGTCATGTCCAGGGTGTCAGGCTTGTCGATGGCCGCTTCCTGGGCTTCCACCGGGTTGATGCAGTAGTGTTTGATCTTTTCAAAGTCGGCGTCGGACAGGTCCCCTTCCAGCAGGAACACCTTGGCAGCAGCCACAATGGGCCGCTGGCCCTGGGTGATGGCCTGGATGCACTGAGCGGCAAAATCTTCTCTCTGGTCATACTGGCCGGGGAGCAGTTCCACGGCAAAGCTCCGGAAACCGGCAGGGATCTCCAGTTCTTCGTCCCGGACCACATCCACCGGGGCTTCGCTGAGCACCAGGCTTCTGGCCTGTTGGTATTCTTCGTCAGTGAGCCCTTCCAGGTCGTACCGGTTCACGATCCGGACGCTTTTCAGGTTCTTCAGCCCCAGGGTCTGCTGGAGATCGGAACACAGACCTGCTGCTTCCACAGCATATTCTTTCTTCTTCTCCACAAATACACGTCTAATTTTGTCGCTCATGACAGCCTCCCTTAAAAATACTCGTTGATAAAATTATTCTCCCGCGGGAACAATTTGTCAAGGATTTCCCATGCATTTTCACTGTCCACATAGATCATGCCGGCTTTCTGGAGCTGTTCCGGTCCGTAGAGGCCGAAGAACAGCTGGGTGAAGGTCCCCACGTCCAGCAGCACCTCCGGGTCGTCCAGGGTGTTTAGCAGCTGGATCCCCTCCCGGGTGAAGTTCAGCTTCACCAGCATGGTGTTGAGGGCGATCTGTTCGTCCTTCAGGGCCAGCACCAGGGTCTTCCCCACCAGGCTCTCCGGTACGGAAAGAGCCTTCAGGCAGGCCGCGGCGTTGATCACCCGGCCCATCATGAAGGGGGCCTCCCGGGGCGCCAGGGCCTGGTCCGGCAATTGGGTCCAGGTCAGGTCGTCTTCCGGCGCCAGCCAGTCCAGGGTCTTGTAGGTGCCCGCCAGCCCCTTGAAGTACTGGAGCAGACGGATTTTGGCCGGGGGTTCTGCAGCAGCCATTTCCTGGACGGTCACTTTGTCTCCCTCTCTATTATACAACGCGTAAGCCTTTGGTGCACCGTCATTCCGGATGATTACCGTCTCAAAATTTTCCTGGGCGGCAGTCAGAAGGGTGTTCTCCCACACCCGGTGGTCCCGGACCACATAGCCGTGGTACCCGGCCATGGCTTTTTCATAGACGGGAGCCACCAGTTTTTCCCCGCTCCGGGTGTCCACCCGTTCCGGTTCGTACCCGTCCAGAGGGTGTCCCGCCAGATCCAGTCCGGCCAGAGGCAGGGTGTAATGCTTCCGGAGATGGGTCCAGGCAAAGCCGTAGGGCTGGTAGATCCCGGCGTAAATGGGCATGAGGATCACAAAAGGCACCTTCAGGGCCCGGAGGGTGGTGAAGGCGGTTTCCATCAGGTCCCCCATCACATGGTGTCCCCGGGCCACCGGATCCGTGGCCACCCCCACAATATAGGGCACCTTCCAGTCCCGTCCCCGGAGCCGGAGCACATAGGGGTTCAGGTGGAGCATGGTCAGCAGCTTCCCGTCCTGGAATCCACCCAGGATCCGGTTCTGCTTCAGGGCATATTCCCCGAAATACCATTCATAAAAAGGCGTCCCCTTCTTTTCAAAGCAGTAATCCCACAGGTCCGCCGCCTGGGA
Source organism: Acidaminococcus sp. HCP3S3_H5 (assembly GCF_052122235.1). Lineage (NCBI taxonomy): Bacteria > Bacillati > Bacillota > Negativicutes > Acidaminococcales > Acidaminococcaceae > Acidaminococcus > Acidaminococcus sp. HCP3S3_H5. The sequence continues at coordinate 97,010 of NZ_JBQKCS010000001.1, read as the reverse complement.
CAGGGTATCCTGCTGGAGCAAACGAAAATCCATGGCAATCCTCCTTCAGCGGATGATGGTATTGTATTTTTTCACCATGAACACAGGCTTGTAGGATTCCTTGGCTTCCCGGAGTCCTTCCTTGCCCATGTCCTCTTCCCGGTTGATGTAGGTCACATCGGGCCATTCATGAGCGATGTATTCCTTGTTGATGGCGGTGTACAGGCCCCGGATGTCCGGATCCGCCTTTTCCACATGGATCACCGCCGTGTTCTTCCCGGCCCGTTCCCCGAAGGTGAAGGCCTTCACCTGGCCGTCCAGCCGGATCAGACCGCCCCGGAGCTGGAGGGTATCCAAGTTGTTCAGCCCTTCCTGGATGGCGTCGAATTCCGCCACAATGGAAGGATCGGTGAGTTCCCGCTGTTCCACCCACTGTTTCCCGTAGGCAATGCATTCGTCCTTGTTGGCCGGGGTAATGGGCTCGTAGACGAATTCCGGGTTGTCCTTCAGGAACTGGTTGTAGTGGTTCTTCTTTCCGTGGAGCTTCCGGCCGCTGAGACTGGCCAGGCTGGCACGCTGGTACACATAGTCCCAGTTGTCCCGGTCCGGAGTGAAGGTGTTCACCTGGGGCAGGTATTTCTGGAACCGTTCGATGGTATGCTCGTAGATCCCGTGCATTTCGAAAGGTTCCCCTTTAAAGTACTGCTTCAGGGCGCAGATCACTTTTGGCAGGTCATCGTTGACCCCGCCGAAAGGAGGCAGCACGAAAGTGGTGCCGTTGACGGTGACCTTGATGATGAGACAGCCGTGGCTGATGGCCCAGTAGCTGTCATACTGCTTCCGCCAGATAAAGATGGACCCGAAACAGCATTCCGAGGCATGGTAGTCCTCTTCGGTAAAGTAATCATCGAATATCGGCTTGTCGTCGATACTGATATGCTTGAATTCTAAAATAAGAATCGCTCCCTCATTTGTAAGATGTTTATATGTATCTATTATTATAACAGATGAGTCAAGAGGCTTACAGCATCCCCATATCGTTCAGTTTGTCCACCCGGAATCCGTAGTCGGCGGTCTGGACCACCTGGACGAAGGCCGTGTTGGCCAGGCTCATCCGCCACATGTTGTCTATGGGGAACCCCAGGATCTGACACACCAGGAGCCGGATCAGGCCCCCGTGGCTGACGCACAGGATGGTGCCTTCCGGTTCCATTTGGTCCACCAGTTCCCGGAAGGTTTCCCATCCTCTTTTTTGGGAAGCGGCCAGGTCTTCCTCCGCTTCCAGGTCCACCTGTCCCGGCTTCAGGAAAATATCCCGGAGGGTATCCGGATCCTTTTCCTGGATCTCCCGGAGATGATGGCCGTCCCATTTCCCGAAGGAAATCTCCCGGAGCCCGGGAAGGGCCTTTGCTTCCATGCCCCGGGCCGCCGCCAGAGGGGCAGCCGTTTCCCGGGTCCGGATCAGGTCCGAAGTATAGAGGGCATCCAAAGGCACCCGGGCAGCCCGGGTCACCAGGGCGGATGCCTGTTTCCGGCCGGTGTCGTCCAGGGGGTTGTTGGACCAGCCCTGGAGGATCCCCTGCCGGTTGGCCAGGGTTTCCCCATGGCGCACCAGATAGATTGTCTTCATGTTTCTTTCCTTTATTCCACCCTCCGGCCGGGTTTCAAAAACCGCCGGAATACAAAATGGGGCTGTCCTGCGACAGCCCCCATTTTCTCCCTGTTATGCTCTGGCAATATAATCCCCGGTACGGGTATCGATTTGCAGAACGTCCCCTTCGTTGATGAACAGAGGCACTTTGACCACATAACCGGTATCCATTTTGGCGTTCTTGCTGCCGCCGGTAGCGGTGTCCCCTTTGATCCCCGGTTCGGTTTCCACTACGGTCAGTTCCACCGTGTTGGGCAGTTCCACACCCAGGATCCGGTCCTTGAAGGTGATGACCTTAACGTCCATGTTTTCCTTCAGGAAGTTCACGGCCTTGCCCAGCTGATCCTTGTTCAGTTCCAGCTGATCATAGGTTTCATTGTCCATGAACACATAGGTGCCATCGGCTTCGTACAGGTACTGCATGCCTTTTCTTTCCACAATGGCGTTTTCCAGACGTTCAGCCGCGTTGAAAGTCCGTTCCACCACAGCGCCGGTGCACAGGTTGCGCATTTTGGCCCGTACGAAAGCAGCGCCTTTACCCGGTTTTACATGCTGGAATTCAACGACCTGCCAAGCATCGCCGTCAATTTCAACCGTTACGCCAGTTTTAAAATCGTTCGTAGAAATCATGAAAACAACCTCCAAAAAAATATAGTTTATATGGGTAAATCAGAGTTCCTTCAGTTCCTTGGGCACGGAAGTGAGCCGTTCGCAGCCCGTTTCCGTGACCAGTACCGTATCCTCGATCCGGACACCGCCCTGATCAGGGAGATAGACGCCCGGTTCGATGGTCACCACCGCACCAGCCGGCAGAGGCTGGTCATTGGCCCGGTTCAACACCGGTTTTTCGTGGATGTCCAGGCCCACGCCGTGGCCCAGGCCATGGCCGAAGTTGGGTCCGTAGCCTTTGCCGGTGATGAAGTCCCGGACGGCTCCGTCCACCTGGATGCCGGTAAGCCCGGCCTTCAGGGTCTTTTCTCCCAGCAGGTTGGCCCGGAGTACGATATCATAGATTTCCTTCTGCCAGGGAGCAGCCTTCCCCACCACCACCGTCCGGGTGATGTCGGAGCAGTAGCCCCCATAGGTGGCCCCGAAGTCGAACGTGATGAAATCGCCCGCTTCTACCACCTTGTCAGAAGCCACCCCGTGAGGCAGGGCGCTCCGTTTGCCGGAGGCACAGATGGTTTCGAAGGAAGGCTTGGTGGACCCCAGCTTCCGCATGTTGTATTCCAGTTCCGCCGCCAGATTGCTTTCCGTCCGGCCAGCCCGGATATGGGGCAGCAGCTGGAGGAAGGCTTCGTCGGAAATGGCCACTGCCTTCCGGATCAGGGCCATCTCTTCCGGGGTCTTCACCGCCCGCATGCCCACCAGGTTCACATTCTTCCAGGTGGCATGGGGCAGGGCCGCTGCCAGTGCCCGCTGTTCCGTATAGGAGAAATAATCCCCGTCCAGGGCCAGGTTGTCCGACTGGGGCAGTTTGGCCGCTTCCGGCCAGAACCCGTGGAGATGTTCCACCAGTTCGCAGTCCGGAGCCTGCTGGCGCACCTGGAGGGTATACCGGGAATCGGTGATGATCACCGCCCGGTGGGCATCCACATACAGCAGGCTGTCCCCGCCGGTGAAGCCGGTGAAATACCGGATGGAAGAATCTCCCTTGATGAAGATCCCATCCACTTTTTCCTGTTCCAGAAAACTCCGGAGTCTTTCCAGTGCCTTCATCCTATCGTCTCCTTGTGCTTCGTCCAACAAAATCAGTTCGACTAATCTATTGTACTCTTAAACCCCGAAAAAAAGCAAGGGTTTCTATATACTTTGTTACAAATTGTTTTGTTTTATTTCTTCAGACGGCGGACCAGGGAGAAGGGAGCCATCCGTCCATCCCCTTTGGCGGTGAACACCATCTGGGCATGGGGAGCGGCGGTAAGGGGATTTCCCTCCCCGTCCTGCATATCCTCCAGGGTCCAGGAGAAGATTTCTCCCCCGGGAGTCAGCACTTCCAGCACTTCCCCGGCCTTCACATGGTTCCGCTGTTCCAGGGTCACCCGTCCGCTGGCCGGATCGAAATCCTTCACCAGGGCCACGAAATCCGCGCTCTGTTCATAGGAACTGGTGGTGTACACCTGGTCTTCCGGGCCGGTCTTCCCAAGGGCGAACCCGGTAGTATAGGGCCGGTGGGAGACTTTTTCCAGTTCCTGTCGGAGACTTTCCGGCACGGTGAAATGTTCCGGATCCTCCCAGCACAGATCGATGGCTTTCCGGTAGGCGCTGACCACGGTGGCCACATAATGGACGCTTTTCATCCGGCCTTCGATCTTCAGGCTGGTGACCCCTGCCTCCATCAGCTGGGGCAGATAGTCAATGAGGCACAGATCCTTGGAATTCATGATGTAAGTGCCCCGTTCATCCTCTGCCATGGGGAACACTTCCCCGGGCCGGTTCTTTTCCGTCAGGCCGAATTCCCACCGGCACACCTGGGCACAGGCCCCCCGGTTGCTGTCCCGACCGGTGAAGTAGTTGCTCAGCAGGCACCGTCCGGAATAGGAAATGCACATGGCCCCGTGGACGAACACTTCCAGGTCCGCGGTGATCTTTTCCCGGATCTCCCGGATTTCCTGGAAGGACAGTTCCCGGGCCAGCACCACCCGTTCCGCTCCCAGGTCTTCCCAGGCTTTGGCGGTGGCCCAGTTGGTCACGTTGGCCTGGGTGCTTACATGGAGCCCCAGACCGGGGACCACTTTCCGGGCCGTCATCCACACTCCCAGGTCGGACACCAGCAGGGCATCCACCCCTGCGGCCTCCAGATCCCGGAGATAATCCGGCAGGGGCGGCAGGTCGCTGTTGTGAGGGAAAATGTTCACGGTCACATAAACCTTTTTCCCCAGGCTGTGGGCAAAGGCCGTGATCTCCCGGATCTCTTCCAGAGAGAAATTGGCGGCAAAGGCCCGGAGCCCGAAGGCCCGGCCTCCCAGATAAATGGCGTCGGCTCCGTACAACAGAGCCATCCGGCCTTTTTCCAGGCTCCCGGCGGGAGCCAGCAGTTCAGGTTTGTTCACTGTGCTTCTCCTATGACTTCTCCAGGGTTCAGTTTCTGGATCATGGCCACATGTTCTTCGTAGGTTTTGGTAAAGTGATGGTAGCCTTCCTTATCCGCCACAAAGTACAGATAATCGGTCATCACCGGATGGATCACTGCACGGATGGCGTCCATGCTGGGGTTCCCCACCGGTCCCGGAGGCAGGCCCTTGTTCAGGTAGGTGTTGTAGGGAGATTCCAGCTCCAGGTCGTCGTAGGTGACTTCCTTCTTCTGGGCTCCCAGGATGTACTGGATGGTGGTGTCGGACTGGATGGGCATCCCCATCTGGAGGCGTTTTTCAAACACCCCGGCAATAAGAGGCATTTCCTCCTTGTGGGTGGCTTCCCGTTCCACCATGGAAGCCAGGGTCACAATGTCCCGGAGGGGCAGGTAGCTTTTCTGGATGTCCCTGCGCAGGTCCGGGGTCAGCTTTTTGTTGAACTCCTGGACCATCATGGCCACCATATCCTTGGCGGTGGCGTTTTCCGGGATGTTGTAGGTGGCCGGGCAGATGAACCCTTCCGCCTTGTACACCACATCCGGATTGCGGCTTTCCATGTAGGTGTAGGGAGTATAGTTCCGGCAGGCATCCTTGAAGGCCTGGGCGGTGGTCAGGTGTTCCCGTTCCAGCTTCAGGGCGATTTCGTTGATGGTGGCCCCTTCCGGCACCGCAAAGCTGTTGGAATGGACCTTCCCTTTGGACAGGATGTTGATGATCTCCCCGTCGCTCATGCCGGCGGTGATTTCGTAGGTGCCGGCCTGGAGATGGTTTTCCAGACCTTTCACCCGGGCTGCCAGCCGGAAGGATTCCGGAGTCTGGATCAGCTTTTTGTCGTGGAGCAGGGTGGCAATGTCAGAGGTGGTCATGCCTTCCGTAACTGTGAACCGGACCTTCTGACCGGTGGCCAGGCTGGTGTTGGTGTTGAAGTAGTCCAGGTACCAGTAGCCTCCGAACAGAAGGGCCAGCACCAGGGCGATCCCGATGGGCAAGAATTTTTTCCGCATAATGGGCCTTCCTGGTTACTGGGCATCCATTTCGTCCATGATTTCCTCATAGGCTTTCCGGACTGCTTCGAATTCTTCATCGGTGGGATCCAGGTACACCGGGTCCCCCTTGTCATCAAAATCCACCCGGGCAATGATCACATTGTCCTCTTCCTCCGGGTCCGTGTCGTCCTCTTCCGGGATCTGGGTCAGAAGGGCGAAGTTCTTCCCATCCATGGGGATCACCATTTCTTCCAGATAATAGGATTCGTTGCCTTTTTCGTCGGTGATCACCACCACCGCTTCCTGGTCTTCCGTTGCCAGCAGCTTTTCGTCGTCGTTCTTGGCCATTGTTATTTCCTCCTCGGGCTGTCCAGGTAATTCTGCAGGATGACCACAGCGGCCATCATGTCGATGATTTTCTTCCGTTTCTTCCTCTGGAGATCCGCCTCGATCAGGACTTTTTCCGCTGCTACCGTAGAGAGCCGCTCATCCCAAAGGACAACCGGGATGGACGGGAAGCGTTCCTCCAGGATGGTTTTGAATTCTTCACTGGCCCTGGCTCTGTCGCCAATGGACCCGTTCATGTTCTTGGGGTAGCCCAATACGAACTGCCCCACTTCTTCCGCCTCCACCAGTTCCGTGAGACGGTTCAGGTCGTTTTCCAGCCCCTTCCGGCGGATGGTCTCCACCCCCCGGGCGATGAAGCCGGTTTCGTCGCTGACGGCCACCCCGATGGTCCGGGTGCCCAGATCCAAGCCCATGATCCTCATCAGCGTTCTGATTCCTCCAGGTAGGCCTGGAGCAGGGCTTCGATCAGTTCGTACCGTTCAAAATGGCGGATCTTCAGCCGGGCATCCTTGTAGCTGGTCACATAAGCCGGATCCCCGCTCAGGAGATACCCGGCCAGCTGGTCGATGGGGTTGTACCCTTTTTCCTTCAGGGCCTCTGCCACCTCCCGGATGGTTTCCGCCACACTTTTGGTTTCCGGAACCGGTTTGAACATGGTGGTTTCCTGTGTAGTACGAGACATGTTTCTCCCTCCTTTGTAAAGAAGGGGCTGTTGCACGGCAACACCCCCCGCTTTATTCAATAAAAATACTGACTGATGATCAGGGGAATGGATTCCTGGAACAGGACCAGCATCACCTCGATGGGGACTTCCATCCCTTCCAGGATCCACCGCATGGTCATTTCTTCCCCACCGTAGATCACCATTTCCGTGGCGAACTGGATGTGGGGGTTCGTCAGATCCGCTCCCGCTTTTTTCAGCATCAGGTGATAGGCATCCCGGACAAACCGCCGGTTGGTCTGGCGGATGTCTTCCACATCACAGCTGGTGTACAGGTTCTGCAGGAACTTCAGGTTGGCCTTGTACAGCAGGAACTTTTTGTACAGAGCCTCGGACCAGCAGTGGCTTTTCAGGATATCCCGGCTGTGACGGGCCAGGATATGGAGATACACCCAGTGGGCCAGATCCTTCTTGTTCTTGCAGCAGCGTTCAAAATCTTCCTTTGTCAGCCCCGCATCCCGGACGATTTCGTCCACTGTGATGTCGTGGAGGTGTTTCTTCTCCAGCAGATGGTACAGGGCTTTTCCCAGTTTTTCCTTTGGATCCATTTCCACACCTTCTTGTCAACCCAATCTTTCCTGTTGGTTGGTTTTCTCAGTTCAGCTGGCCTTCCACCAGTTCCAGCGCCTTGGCCAGTCCTGCCTGGACCTTGGAGGCATCCTTGCCCCCGGCCTGGGCCATATCCGGCCGGCCGCCGCCGTTGCCGCCCATGGCCTGGGCAACTCCCTTGGCGATCTTCCCGGCATGGATGCCTTTCTGGACTGCTTCCTTGGAAGCCATCACCAAGATGTTCACCTTGTCGGCGCTCATAGGTGCAGCCAGCACAACCACCCCGCCGGTCTTATCCCGGAGGGTGTCCCCCATTTTCCGCAGGGCATCCACATCCTGTACCTTCACTTCCTGAGCCAGGAAGGGCACACCCTTCACCTCTTTGGCATCTGCCGTTACGCTGGCAGCCTGGGCAGCCACCAGTTTCTTTTCCATTTCATCAGCCCGGTGTTTTTCCGCCCGCAGGTCTTCCTGGAGGGCATTGATCCGGGTCACCAGGTTGTTGGGACGGCCCTTTACCGCAGCGGAAGCTTCCCCGATCAGATCTTCCAGTTCCCGGGTGTAAGCCAGGGCGCCCCGGCCGGTCACCGCTTCAATCCGCCGCACCCCGGCGCCAACGCTGGATTCAGACAGGATCTTGAACAGGCCGATGTGGCTGGTGTTGGACACATGGACACCGCCGCACAGTTCCATGCTGTAACCGGGCACATTCACCACCCGGACAATCTTGCCGTATTTTTCGCCAAACAGGGCCATGGCGCCCATTTCCTTGGCTTTTTCCAGATCCTGCTGGGAGATTTCCACATCCACTGCATCCAGGATCTTTTCGTTGACAATGTCTTCCACCTGGGCCAGTTCTTCTTCCGTCAGCGGAGAGAAATGGGAGAAGTCGAACCGGAGACGGTCCGGCCCCACATAGCTGCCGGCCTGGTTCACGTGGCTGCCCAGCACCTGTTTCAGGGCTGCATGGAGCAGATGGGTGGCCGTATGGTTCCGGGCAATGTCCCCCCGGCGTTTCAGGTTCACTTCGAATTCCACTTCATCCCCTACTGCCAGGGTTCCCTGTTCCAGGGTGCCCAGCTGGATGGTGTACCCATCGGGCAGCTTTTTGGTGTCAGTAACGTTGAAAATGCCCTTGTCGGACACCAGCCGGCCGGTGTCTCCCAGCTGGCCGCCCCCTTCTGCATGGAAGGCGGTGTTGGTGAGGATCACTGCCAGTTCATCCCCGCTTTTGGCGTTCTGGATGGGCTGGGTATCGTGAGCGGGGAAGATGGCGGCCACTTTGCCGTTTTTGCTGGCTTCGTCCACCGTCAGGTTCCCCAGTTTCAGATGACGGGTTTCATAGAGCACCGGTTTGCCCTCTTTGTCATTCCGGGCGGCACGGGCTCTTTCCCGCTGGGCTTCCATGGCTTTTTCAAAGCCTTCCTTGTCCATGGTGAAGCCCTGTTCTTCCAGGATTTCTTCGGTCAGTTCCCAGGGGAAACCGAAGGTGTCATACAGTTGGAAGGCGTCTTCCCCGTTCAGCACGGTGCTGCCGGCTTTCCGCATGGCATCGATCTTCTGGTTCAGGAGATCCGTGCCCTGTTCCAGGGTCTGGAGGAAGGAGTTTTCTTCCATGGCGATGACTTTTTCAATGTAGCTTTTCTTTTCCCGCAGGTCCGTGTAATGGTCCCCGTACATGTCGATGACCAGGTCCGCAGCCCCCACCAGGAATTCCTTCCGGATGCCCAGGAGACGGCCGTGACGGATGGCCCGGCGGAGCACCCGGCGCAGGATGTAGCCCCGGCCTTCATTGGAGGGCAGGATCCCGTCCCCGATCATGAAGGTGACGGAACGGGCATGGTCGGCGATGACCTTCAGGGAAATATCATCCTTGGGGTCCGCATTGTAGGTTTTGCCGGACACTTTGCAGGCGTATTCGATAATGGGGAAAATCAGGTCCGTTTCAAAGTTGCTGGGTTTTTCCTGGAGCACGGAAGCCACCCGTTCCAGGCCCAGGCCCGTATCGATGTTCTTGTGCTGGAGAGGAGTGTAGCTGCCGTCCGCTTCCTTGTTGTACTGGGTGAACACCAGGTTCCACAGTTCCAGGAACCGGCCGCAGTCGCAGCCGGGCCCGCAGTCAGGACTGCCGCAGCCCCGTTCTTCCCCCAGGTCGATATGGATTTCGGAATCCGGGCCGCAGGGACCGCCGCTGGCGATTTCCCACCAGTTGTCTTCCAGCTTCACGATCCGTTCCGCCGGCACCCCGCACACATCGTGCCACAGGTCATAGGCTTCCTGGTCCTTGGGGTACACAGTGATCCACAGTTTGTCCGCCGGCAGTTCCAGCACCTTGGTGAGGAATTCCCAGGCCCAGGGGATCACTTCTTTCTTGAAGTAGTCCCCAAAGGAGAAGTTCCCCAGCATTTCGAAATAAGTATGGTGCCGGGCCGTACGGCCCACGTTTTCAATATCCCCGGTCCGGACACATTTCTGGCAGGTGGTGATCCGGGTGGCAGGCGGTTTCACCTTGCCGGTAAAATACGGCTTGAACGGAGCCATGCCTGCGCCAATCAGAAGCAGCGTAGGGTCATCATGAGGAATCAGGGACGCACTGGGCAGTACCAGATGGCCCCGTTCCTTAAAGAAATCAAGATACTTCTGCCGAATCTCATTACCAGTTAAATATTTCATTACCAACTCTCCCAAATTCCCTCCAGCAAAAAGGAAAAAATCCCATCAGCCAGAAAATTAATTTCTCTTTCGTATCCCATAAATTATATAAAAAGAGAAGAAGGCTGTCAAATAAATAAGGGGCTGCTGATCAGCAGCCCCTATTCCCTGTACATCCCTGCTATGGCCTCTTCCACAGTCCTGGCCTGGATGATGGTGACTTCTTTGGGTTCTTTTCCTGGTGGGAAACTTCCTTTGGGGACGATGAACCGGTGGAATCCCAGCTGGGCCGCTTCTTTGATCCGCCGGTCCGCCAGGCCCACCCGGCGCAGTTCCCCGGTAAGGCCCACTTCGCCCACCGCCAGCACCCCCATGGGCACCGGCCGGTTCCGGTAACTGGAAACCAGGGCTCCCAGAATGGCCAGGTCCGCCGCTGGTTCCTTCACCTTCATGCCCCCTACGGCGCACACATAGGCATCCTGATCCCCGAAGTTCATGCCGCAGCGCTTTTCCAGCACCGCCAGCAGCATGTTCACCCGGTTGAAGTCCACCCCCACCACCGTCCTCCGGGGCAGCCCGAAGGGGGTGTGGGACACCAGGGCCTGGATTTCCGTCAAAATGGGCCGGTTCCCTTCCATGGCGGCAGTGATCACCGACCCGGATACCGGTTCTTCCTTGGCTTCCAGGAACAGTCCGGAAGGGTTGGCCACTTCCCGGAGCCCTTCCTCTTCCATGGAAAAGATCCCGCATTCACTGGTGGAGCCGAACCGGTTCTTCAGAGCCCGGAGCACCCTGTAGGTGTAGGACCGGTCCCCTTCGAACTGGAGCACCACGTCCACCATGTGTTCCAGCAGCCGGGGGCCTGCAATGTTCCCTTCCTTGGTCACGTGGCCGATGATGATCACCGCGATCCCTGTTTCCTTGGCAAAGGTCAGCAGCTTGGCGGTGCATTCCCGCACCTGGCCCACACTGCCGGCGGCGCTTTCCAGTTCCTGGTTGTACATGGTCTGGATGGAGTCGATGACCAGGAGACGGGGCTTCACCTGTCTGGCCTGGACCAGGATGGTGCCCAGTTCCGTGGCCGTCATGATCTGCAGAGCATCCGTTGCCTGTCCCAGCCGCTCTGCCCGCATGGCCGTCTGGGCTTCGCTCTCTTCCCCGGATACATAGAGCACCCGGGCACCCCGGGCCGCCGCCTTCATGGAAACGTCCAGGGTGATAGTGCTTTTGCCGATGCCGGGGGCCCCGCCCAAAAGGACCAGGGACCCGGGGACGATGCCGCCCCCCAGCACCCGGTCGAACTCATGGATGCCGGTGGTCATCCGCTGGACCTTCACCTTTTCCACCTGTTTCAGGGTCTTGGGGGTGGGGGCTTCCGTAATGGCAAGATAAGACGGCCGCTGCCGGCTGGGAGCCGGAGCCGCCGTTTCTTCCACCAGGGTATCCCACTGGCCGCATTCCGGGCATTTGCCCAGCCATTTGGGAGTGGAATACCCGCAGTTCTGGCAGACGTAATGGGTTTGTGTCTTGGCCACTTACTCCTCCTCCTGGAGCAGCTGGTACGCATTCCGCACGATCTGTTCCTTGTTTTCTTCGCTTACATGGTCCCCCAGCACATGGAGGAAATAATCCAGCAGCCGGGCCTCCCGGCCGGTGATCAGTTTGTGGGCCGCCAGCAGCTGGACCAGCTGGCCGGAGGATTTCACGTCCTTCCCCGCAGGAAGCTGGGGCTGGACATGGGGTTCCCGGGGCAGCCGGATGATCCGGATAAAGCCCCCGTTCCCCCGTTTGGATTCCACTTCATACCCCCGTTCCGGGGTGAAGCGGGTAGTCAGGGTGTAGGTGATCTGGCTGGGAGCACAGGACAGCTTTTCCGCCAGCTGGCTCCGTTTCACATCCACCCGGTCCTGTTCGTTGGCGAACAGCTCGCTGATGATGAATTGCTCTATGGCATCTGCAATATTGCGCATGATGATTACCTCCTACGGGACAGACAGGTTCTCCCATGCTCTATTATATTTGACAATTTGACGTTTGGCAAGAGGGAATTGTTTCACCCCAACACCCTGGCCCCCACTAAAACCTGCAGTCCCAGGATCACCGGCACCCCGATGGTGAATTTCAGATGCTTCGTCTTGTGCCGGAACAGGAACATGGCCAAAAGAGCCCCCACACTGCCCCCCAGGGCCGCCAGCCCCAGCAGCCGGATTTCCGGCACCCGCCAGGCCCCCCGTTTGGCACAGAATTTGTCATAGCCGTACACGGCAAAAGTAATAACATTGATCAAAAGAAGTCCCGCTGTAAGCGGGGTAAGTTGGAAAGACATGATATTGAGCTCCTTTATGGTTCATCGTTTAAGAAAGAAAGCAGACCGGCCCTGCCGGGAGGCCGGGACGGGCTCCCCTGCGGGTAGCCCCTACGGCAGGGAACAACGGTGTTCTCCGGCAGTGCATCCACCTTTATATATCCGCCCTTTTCAAGGGCGGGGGACCGTTGCGCTTGCGCAATGGTGGTGGGTTAGCAGCCCCGCTGCGTTTCTATTCAGGATCATCTGCCCTTGGCAGATGATTTCATTCGGCTAGAGACTAGAGACTAGTGACTGTAAGCTCCCTGATCCTTACCGGCGACGCCCCGGTCTTTCCGTCCCGCTGCCTCTGGTCCACCCTGCACCCTGCCAGAAGGACCAGCAGCAGGCACAGGGCTGCCAGGGCCGTGGTTTTTCCCAGACATTTCATCGTGGCCGCCCTCCTTGTTTCTTTCTATTGTAGCATACAAAGGAAACATTGACTCTTTCTCTTCTTTTCCTACGATGAAATTACCTGCAGTATAGTGGAAGAAATGCTGTCCCATGCCCAGGACGCCCCCACAGACCGAACCCTGCCGGGAGGCCGGGACGGGCTTCCCTGCGGGCAGCCCCTACGCCGTTGCTGTCGAAGGACCGATGCAACAACGGTGTTCTCCGGTTGTTGTCCCAGGCAGACCGGCCGCTGGCCGGACCTCTTGCACGGACAACCGCAGATCCCGTCCACCCGATTGAACAATCACCATCTGACCCTAACGTGGTAGGGGCGTGCCGCAGGCCCGCCCGTCCCGGCCTGCGGTTTCATACGTTTATGGAAACCCGCCCAGCGGGTTTCCACCACAGGTCTCATTTCCCGTTTCCTCAATCAAAATGTCTCCAGCTGCCACATCGTGGACAGGGCCGGATTTCTCCTGTTGCAGCGTAAGCAATGGTATTTAGGGAAGACGGCCCACCTCCGGCCGAATGTGAAAACTGCCCATTGTTCGCTCTCGGGTGCTTGCTTTCTTCCCATGCGTCCAGGGTCCGCTGCAGCCTGCCCAGCTTGATTCCGATCGCCAGTGCATCTTTTGTTTTCATCCTGTTCCCTCCTGTTTTCGGGTATAAAAATGCCGCCCCGCTAGGGACGGCTGGTGCTTTTATTCAAATTTCTATCTGATACGAAACAAATCCTATCATAATCGACGATAATGGATATCTTCCTCAGCAAGCTGTACCGCATATAGAATAGCATCATCACTGGTTACAATATCTCCATCCTTAATGGCATCAGCCATTTCTTGACGAAGTTCATCCGTTTTCAACGTCACTCTGATTCCAAATATAAAATCATCATGGTTCCATATCTTGCTAAGAACATCCATCATCTTTCTTTCAGTTGGCGTTGGCTCTGGTAATGTATGCTCATTCATTTTATTTTTTCCTTTCTAATGAATTCATACTGATTAAATCCTATATTTTTAAAAGTATAGCAATAATTTTCCACAGCTTTCTGCAACCATTTTTTCTTTCGTTCTTCTTTCGTAAGGTTTGTGTTAAGGACACTGACTACTTCAGCATACTCTTTTGGAGATAGGCGTATTGTGGTATGTTGCCGTTTTACATGTCTATCCCTTTTTAGGTTATCATTTTTTTGCTTGTCTATCAACTTGTTTTCAATACCTGGTGATTTAGAAAATCTTCCCCTAATTTCTGGGTCTCCCCCACGTGGATGCGCTGCTTTATTAAATTTGTCCATGGTGGCTACCCGCAGCATCATGGTCTTTAGTTTCAGCAGGATTCGGCCTTTATTCTCCATCGTCACATCATCCTCTCAAATTCTTTTTCCCGTATGGTCTGAATCCTGTTCCCCATGTAAATCCTGGCCGGGAAGGTCACCTGATCCAGGTCGATAACCGGCTCCGGGTAGCACCGGCAGTTGGGGCAGCAGCCCGCATGGTAATGGCCCAGGGTGTTCCGGCGGGGCTTCCCGTCTGCGTTGGGAATCGGGAATAGATCCTCCGGCGCTGGTGGATGGTTCCAGTTCACCAGGACCCCTTCAATCTTTTCGTGGCTGTGCCGGGTCCTGGCATCTCCGACGGCCCGCCAGATATACCAATGGGCCCCCAGTCGATTGGACCGCTGCCAGGTCAGGCTGGTGCTTGTCATGGAGGTCTGGGTCCGGGCGGATCAGTTCGGCCCTGGCCGTCGTTTTCTCTGGGAACATTTTTTGGATCTCTTCCGCGATGTCGGAGGCCCATCACCATCTTCATGGCAGCGGACTGGCACAGCTTCTGATATTCTTTTGTCCGGGTGATCTGGAGCAGGATCCGCTGGATTTCGTCCGGGTCATTCGTTTCTTTCACTTTCCGCACGATGGTCCTGGCAATGGCCAGCAGCCGGCGCCGGAACGCTGCCTCAATGCGGCGTTTGGGCTCCCAGAGAGAACGGTTCTTTTTCATGGTTGCTCACTTTCAGACATGAAAAAACCGCCGACGTTTCCACGAAGGCGGTTATATTAAATTCCAGGTACGCAATCTTTGATACCCTTGGCCATTCTCATGGCCATCTGCATCAATAGGATACGGTAAATGATTCGGATGTTATCCATCAGTAAATTTGCTTCCTTTCTTTCCAAGCCTTACGGGCTTCATCCAGGGACATTTTATTGGCGCCTCCAGAAAATTCAGGATTTCCTGCCTGTACTGGGTCATCTTCCCAACCACAAATACTGCAAATATCATAGAGTTGGTTGCCTTCCACAATCCCTTTTCCACAACAAAGACACTTGTGGTAGTTATTTTTTTCCTCCATGTTCCAAATCCCCTTTCTTCATTTCTTTATAATACTCTAGCTCCTTTACCGGTCTAAAATACGTATATATTCCACGATCTGGACGTCCTTTGGCAAACTCATTTTTCTCCACATCGTGCCTTGTTAAAATATTGTTTTTGTCGACATGCCCCAAAATGCCATTTCCAGTCCCAGATTGGACAAGCTCCATCCCTCTTTTAATATACTCTTCTCTGGTAATATTGCCAAACTCTGCAATCGGGGGTAAGAGTACGCTTTGCCATAGTATTCCACTCCTTTGCCTTTGGTCCCTTTCAGTATGAGGTATAAATAGATTTTGAGCAAGAAGCTTATGCATTTACACAAAATATTTTACACTCTCGATCATTCCGTTATCCAAGGGGATCATCTCCCCTGTCTTCACAAATTTGGTTCGCATATAGAATCATATCAGAAGGAGTGGTAATCTTTCCAGATTCGATAGCTTCTATGACTTCCCTACGCTCATCGTCTGTTTTTATGACCAGTCTATTTCCAAATATGAATTCATCGTTATTCCATACTGTACGCAGCTTATCTACCATCTTCTTTTCCAGTCCCTTTGGCTGAGGCATCCTTTGGTTCCAATCAGTCATTTGATTTTAACCCTCCTGTAGCACAGGCAGTTTGGACAGCAGCCGGCATGCTAATGATCCAGCTGTTTATCCATGGGAAGCTCCTTCATTATCCAGTTGAAGAGCATAATAGATGGCGTCTTCTTCTGTCTGGACATCGCCGTCTTCAATGGCATCACGCATTTCCTGGCGCAGCTCATCTGTTTCCAGGGTTGCACAGATTCCAAACAGAAATTTTTCATCTTTGGATATGCGTTCAAGGGACTCTATCATTTTTTGTTCGATGACCGTAGGCTTCGGCAGCTTATATCCGTTCATTTCAATTTCTTCTCCCTATAAAAGCGATATCCTCCGCCAGTTCACCGTCCCTATGAGACCAGGGACTTGCCCGCCAGGCCGGAGATTCTGTAGAGTACCGTCCATACGGCCCGTTCTACCGTCCCGCACTTCACGCTGCACTCTTCACTTTTCCTTTTTCACCTGTGCCACCACGTCCCGGTCGGTGACCGCCACTACTTTGGCAGGGGCTTTTTTCCCGAGTTTGCAGACGGAAGATATTTCTCCATTAGAAGCGGTTTAAGTTTAATATATTTTATTCACGGTTCGAAAAACTTTTTCCATTCCGGGTTCTCCCGATCAAATAAAGACTTTTGCTCATGCGTCAGTTTTTGGGGGTAGTCCGTCCACAAATTAAATTCATGGACCCGATCAAAGCTGAAGATCATTTCCCCAAGAGAATCGCCGTCTTTCCACCAGACCTTATCCAGGGGGTTGTTCTTGTACCAGGGATAATTATACTTACTTTTCATAGCCCCGTTCCCCTTTCTTCTGCTCATTCTTGTCAGTATTGATATGAGCCAGAATCTCTTTAAGAGTAGATTCTTCCGTCGTTTGGATAATTATCGTACACCTTCTCGTATCCTGGACTGTTTCCAGCGCCTTTCCCATCGTTGACCACAGCAAGCACACGGATTTTTAAATCCAGTTTTTTCCCATTCGAAGAGCTAATGAATGCCTCAGGGCAATAGTCCCCTGCACTCATTGCTTCCGGTGTGTGTCCAATTCAGGTATAGGATTTCTCCGTATACACTCAGCCCATTTTTCTTCCAGGATTTTTCTTTCCTTTTCATCTGTACATTTTTTTAATTTCTCGCATATTTCATATTCTTCTTTTGACGGTTGCATCATCATTTTCTTTCCCTCCATCAAAATGTCTCCAGCTGCCACATTTCCTGCAAACCAGGGTAATGGATTTTCTGCCTTTATCCAAAACAGTTATTTCTATATCCCTGCTGCCACATCGTGGACAGGGCCGGATTTCTCCTGTTTCAGCGTAAGCGACAGCATTGTCCAGCCAGGGGATATTTTTCCTTTTCCTCATTTTTTCTTTTTCCAATCCAAAAATCTGCAAAACATATAAATAACATACAAGCCCCAGATGATATAACTCAACGTGTCAATCTTGTGAGTGGATCCCAGTACACAAATTGTCATAAGGATATCAGTGGTTTTCAGTTTCATGCAGGATTCCTCTTTTTCATTTTATACAAAGGAGGCCGGGACGGGCTCCCCTCTCCACTCTTCACTTTTCCCTCTTCACCCGTGCCACTACGCCCCGTTCGGTGACCAGAACCACCTTGGCATGGGCTTTTTTCCCGATTTTGTCGTAGATCCGTCCGGCGCTGCAGGTGTCCCCCAGCACAGTGTGGGTACTGTTGGCCACGTATCCCACTTTCCCGATCCCCGGGATCTCCGCCCGGATGGCTTCTTTATCGTATTCGTTGTCCGGTTCCTTCCGCAGCACCAGTTCCATTTTCCGATGGAACACCTCATACCCCAGATAATGATTGCAGCCGGTAATGGTAATGAAAATCTTTTTCATAGAACTCCCACCTTTCCTTTTCTTACTTCCATTATAAGAAAGTATGTGGGTAAAATGGGGGACAGAATACACGAAAAAGGACTTCCCTTTCGGGAAGTCCTCTCAAATTCTCTGGCAGGAGTACTAGGATTCGAACCCAGATCGACGGTTTTGGAGACCGTTGCTCTACCATTGAACTATACTCCTATGGAGCGGAAAACGAGATTCGAACTCGCGACCCCCACCTTGGCAAGGTGATGCTCTACCACTGAGCTACTTCCGCATTGGCGACCCAGGACGGACTCGAACCGACGATCTCCGCCGTGACAGGGCGGCATTCTAACCAACTGAACTACTGGGCCGTTGTCGCTTTGCTTTCCAGCGCCGCTGACTTGTTTAGTATACGATAGAAAGGGATTTTTGTCAACAGGTTTTTGGAAAAACCTGTCAGCAGAGGCAGCAGCCTCCTACTCTCTCAGCTCTGCTTCAAACCGTTCCTGGACTTTCTTCACCACCTGGTTGATGATGTCGTTGATTTCCTTGTCCTGGAGGGTCCGGGTAAGATCCTGGAAGGTCAGGCTGAAGGCCACGCTCTTGCAGCCGTTCTTCACCTGCTTGCCGCTGTACACGTCGAACAGCCGCACATCCTTCAGCAGCGGGCCGGCCTGGGTGCGGATTTCCGCCATCAGGTCAACGGCGCTGACGGTCTGGGGCACCACCACGGCAATATCCCGGCTGGTGCTGGGGAACTGGGGAATATGGGTGAACTGGGGAATCCGTTCCGCCCCCTCCACGAAGCTGCTCAGATCCAGTTCCAGCACGAAGGTTTCCGCGCTGAGGCCGAACCGGTCCTGCACCTGGGGATGGAGGGCCCCCATGAAGCCTACGGCCTTCCCGTCATGGAGCACGGTGCAGCTCTTGCCGGGATGGAGGAACTTCTCTTCCGGCTTGGCGTAAGTCACGCCGCTGGCCTGGAGCACTTCCAGCACCAGTTCCAGGTCCCCTTTCAGGTCGAAGAAGTCCACCGCGTCCTTGCTTTCGGTCCAGTTCAGTTCATTCCGTTTCCCGGCCAGCACCACACACAGACGGGTCTTTTCCGCAGGCTGTTCTGTCAGGGGCAGAGCCTTGGGCAGGAACACCCGGCCCACTTCGAACAGGGCCACCCGGTCGTTCTGCCGGGCCAGGTTGTAGGCGGCGGTATTCAGCAGGCTGGGCACCAGAGTGGTGCGCATGGTGCGGAAATCGTCGCTGATGGGGTTGATGATCTGGATGGCCTGCCGGCGGCTGTCGTCGGCGCCCAGTCCCAGTTTGTCAAAGTCCCCGGCGTTGATGAAGGTGTAGGTCATCACTTCGTCCAGACCCGCATCCGCCAGGCAGTTCCGTACCTTGTCCTTCACGTCCTCGATGGGAGCCTGGCCGCCCCGGGCCATATCCAGCTGGGGCAGGGTGGACGGGATCTTGTCGTAGCCGTACATCCGGGCCACTTCTTCGGACAGGTCCGCATCGCAAGTGCAGTCGTTCCGCCAGGTGGGCACGGTGACCAGCCAGCTGCCGTCGGCCTGGGGTTCCACATCGAACCGGAGCCCTTCCAGGATGGAACGCATCTCTGCATCGGTAATTTCTTCCGTGCCGATCCGCCGGCGCAGGGCTTCCGGCAGGGCCTTGATCTTCACCGGTTCCTGGGGTACCGGGTAGTCTTCCACCACACCGGCTACGGCCTTGCAGGCCCCCATTTCTTCCAGCAGGTGCACAGCCCGGTTCAGGGCATCGTGGTCCCGGATGGTATCCACCCCCCGTTCGAACCGCTGGGAAGCTTCACTGCGCAGGCCCAGGTCCTTGGAGGTGTGCCGGATGCTGGGGCCGTAGAAGGTGGCGGATTCCAGCATCACGTTCACGGTCTTGCCGGTGACTTCCGTAGCCAGGCCGCCCATGACACCGGCCAGACCAATGGCTTTTTCCGGGTCGGCGATGACGATCATGTTGGGATTCAGGTCCCGTTTCTGGCCGTCCAGGGTCACCAGGGTCTCCCCTTCCTGGGCCCGGCGGACGATCCAGGTATGGTCCGCCACCGTGTCATAGTCGTAGGCATGCATGGGCTGGCCCAGTTCCATCATCACATAGTTGGTCACGTCCACCACGTTGTTGATGGGACGGATGTTCACAGCCCGGAGCAATTTCTGCATCCATTCAGGAGATTCCGTCACCTGGATGTCCTTCACCATCCGCATGGCGAACCGGGTGCACAGGTCTTTGCACTGGATTTCCACCTTGGCACAGTCGGCTGCGCTGCCGGCCGCTTCGTCCCGGGTGGCCAGTTTGGGCAGACGCAGGCTCTGTCCCAGCACCGCGGCAGTTTCCCGGGCCAGGCCCAGCATGTTGAAGCAGTCGCTGCGGTTGGCGGTCAGGTCGATATCCAGCACCACATCATCCAGCCCCAGCAGTTCCTTCACGTCCACCCCGATGGGAGTGTTTTCCGGCAGGATGAAGATCCCGTCCCGCTGTTCCGGCAGCAGCAGTTTGGCATCGATGCCCAGTTCCCCGGCGCTGCACAGCATGCCGTTGGAATCCAGGCCCCGCATCTTGGCGGCCTTCAGGGTCATGCCGCCGGGCAGATGGGAGCCCACCACGGCCACCGGTACCATATCCCCCTGATGCACGTTCTGGGCCCCGGTGAGGATCTGGACCAGTTCCCCCTGCCCCAGGTCCATCTGGCAGATCCACAGATGGTCAGAATTGGGATGCCGTTCGATCTGGGCCACCTTCCCGGTGATGACCCCTTCCAGGCCTTCGCCCAGATGGATCACCTGTTCCACTTCCAGGCCCACCCGGGTCAGTTTGTCCGCCAGCACTTCCGGCGTTACGGGAATATCCACATATTGTTTCAACCAATTAATAGAAGCTAACATTGTCCTTTGCCTCCCACTCAGAATTGACGGATGAACCGCAGGTCATTTTCGAAGAACAGACGGAGATCGTCGATGCCGTACCGCAGCATGGCAATCCGTTCCACGCCCATCCCGAAGGCAAAGCCCTTCATTTTGTCCGGATCGTAGCCGCTCATCCGCAGCACGTTGGGATGCACCATCCCGGCCCCCAGGATTTCCAGCCAGCCGGAGTTCTTGCACACCCGGCAGCCCTTGCCCCCGCACATGACGCAGCTGATATCCACTTCGCAGGAGGGTTCCGTAAAGGGGAAGAAGCTGGGCCGCAGCCGGATCTTTACGCTGTCCCCGAACATTTCCTTGCAGAACAGTTCCAGGGTCCCTTTCAGGTCCGCCAGGGAAATGTCCTTGTCCACCACCAGCCCTTCCACCTGATGGAACATGGGGGAATGAGTGGCGTCATAGTCGTTCCGGTACACGGTGCCCGGGCAGATCATCCGGATGGGGCTGTTGGGTTCCCGGCTCTGCATGGTGCGGGCCTGTACCCCGGAAGTCTGGGTCCGGAGCAGGATATCGTCAGTGATGTAGAAGGTGTCCTGCATGTCCCGGGCCGGATGGTCCTTGGGCAGGTTCAGGGCTTCAAAGTTGAAGTAGTCCGTTTCGATTTCCGGTCCTTCCACCACTTCGAATCCCATGCGCATGAAGACTTTCTTGATGTCCCGGAGGGTCTGGGTCACCGGATGGAGATGACCCAGGGCCGGTTTCCGTCCCGGCAGGGTAAAGTCCAGGGTTTCACTGGCCAGTTTTTCTTCCATCTGATGGGCTTCCAGCAGCTTCATCTGTTCGTTGATCCGCTGTTCCACCTTGGCCCGGACTTCGTTGACCATTTTGCCGATTTTCGGCCGTTCTTCCGCTGCCACGTCTCCCAGGCTCCGGAGAATGGAGGTCAGGGCCCCCTTCTTGCCCAGGTACTGGACCCGGATGTTCTTCAGATCTTCCACACTTTTGACTTCGCTCAGATCCTTCTGGATCTTCTCCCGCAGTTCCTGCAGTTTGTCACTCATGTTCACGCCTCCTAAAAAAATAGAACCTCCGTCCCCACAAGGGGCGAAGGTTCGCGGTACCACCCTATTTTTTCACTCATCTGGCCGATAACGCTGCCGGCGCCGGGCCTACTCCGTTCAGTCCGGTTGCTCCCAGGTGAACTTCCCCATTTCTTTCCGTGCGGGGCTCCCACCTGCTCCCCACTCTCTGTGACCTCCGGAAATGCGTACTCTCCTGTTCATGGCAAGGTATGGAATTGAATGGAACCATTATAGCACAGTTGAAGGAAGGGGGCAAGGGCTGTATAATAGTAGATACATTGCCACGAATCGGAGGAAAAATCATGGAACAACTGGAATCCATTGTAAAATCCATCCGGGAGAACCTGACCGGGAACTCCCAGAAAGACATCAAATACCTGCAGGGGTGCATGGAACTGTACCGGGACCACCCTCTCCACCGGGAAATCGCCCGGTTCTGCAGCCAGCTGCTGTACAAGCTGATGCCGGAGGAAAGCCGCCAGCATTTTGCAGACATGTTCAGCCAGGCTTTCGACAAATTCCGGGCTCATCTGGAAGAAGCCCGGAAGCTGACCGCTGCCCGGGATTTTGACAAGGCCCGGGAGCTGCTGGCCCCCCATATCCAGGAAGCGGAACATTCCGCCCTGTTCCAGCCGGATTCGGAAGTGGAATTCCGGTCCTTTGCAGAGCCCATGGAAATGGTGCTGTTCCAGCAGTTTTACCAGCCGAAAAAGAACGTCCAGCAGGCCCCCTTCCCCTTCCACCTGCTGTATCTGGTCCAGGGGGAACTGGAACTGGCCCAGGGGAACCTGAAAAACGCCCGGAAGGCCCTGGAAAAAGGGCTCCGGTGGGATCCGGCCAGCGCCCCGGTGCGGGCGGCCTATCTGGCGGTGCTGAAGGATGAGGCCGACTGGGAAAGCTTCGGCCGGGTGAACCGGGAAGCGTTCCGTGAGGCCTTCCGTCCTGCTGACCTGGCCCGGTGCTACCGGAACCAGGGAGCCCTGCTGCTCCATAAGGAAGACTGGCAGGGAGCCCGGTACGCCTATCTCATGAGCCTGAACTTCCAGGATTCGGAAGAAGCCAAAAAACAGCTCCAGACCCTGGCGGAAAACCAGAAGCTGGACGGGAAACCGGCCACCCGGGAAGAACTGGCCGCCTTCGCCCAGAAGGAAGCCATCCCCCTGGGCCCCAATCCGGAAGTCCTCCGGCTGGCCGCCGGAGGAGCCCAGGCCTGTCACAAAGCCGGCCGGGAAAAAGAAGCGGAATACTACCTGGGCCTGATCCGGCCCTTCCTGACGGAAAAGGATATGGAAGAGCTGAAGAAAAAGTTGGGATATTAAAAAAAGGTGCCTCCGGGCACCTTTTTTTGTCAATGGTCACTGGATCGTCCAGAGACCAGTGACCATTGACAGCCCGTTACCCCATCCTGATGATCCTCTGCCCTTCCATCATCCGGGAGAACCGGTGGGAGATGCTGAGGACGCTGCGGCCCTGGGCGGCCCTTTCCAGGGCTTTCAGTACCTTTTCTTCCGTCTGGCTGTCCAGGTTGGCAGTGATTTCGTCCAAGAGCAGCAGCCGGGGTTCTTTGGCAACGGCCCGGGCAATGTTCAGCAGCTGGAGTTCTCCCTGGGAGAACAGCCCGTCCGCCATGGGGGTGTCCTTCCCCTGGGGCAGCCGGTCCACCGCCTCCTGCAGGCCCACCAGTTCCAGGGCCCGGTCCGTCTGGTCCGCAGTCACCGATCCATCTCCCAGGGTCACCTGGTCCCCTACGGTACCGGGCACCGGAGAAAATTCCTGTTCCACACAGCCGTACAGGCTCCGTTTCTCCTCTTCCGGCAGGCTCCCGGCCCGGTATCCCATCAGGGCCACCGTCCCCTGCTGGGGGCCGTACAGCCCCAGGAGCAGCTTGAACAGGGTGCTTTTGCCGCAGCCGCTGGGCCCCATAAGGATCACCTGTTCCCCCGGCTCCAGGCTGCAGGAAAAGTCCTTCAAAATGGGTCGGGCCGGATCATACCCGAAGGTCACATGGGAAAAAGCCACTGCCTTGTCCCGGATTCCTTCCGGCAAAGGGTCCCGGCTCACAGAAGTCCGCTCCTCTTCATCCAGGAATTCCCCGATATGCTGGATCCCGGCCATGGCGCTCTGGATGCTCTGGATTTCCATGCCGATGCTCTCCAGGGGCCCGAAGATTTTCCCCACATAAGCGATCACCGCCACGGCGGACCCTACGGAAAGGCCGAAGAGATCCGCCCAGCCAGGGCCCAGGGCCGCCCCCACCATGATCACCGCCACCACTGCCGCCTGGGTCACCAGGATAATGGGAGAATAGATCCCGTCGAACACATTGGCCCGGTTGATGGCCCGGAAGCTGTCGGTGATCAGGGTATCGTACCGGTCTTCCATATACTGTTCCTTCCCCAGGGAATGGATGGTCCGGATGTTCCGGATGGTTTCCGGCACATGGCTGTTCACCCGTCCGATGGCCCGGCGGTTTTCCCGCTGGGCGGCCAGGGTCCCTTTCTGGAAGTGCCGGGTGAGCCCAAACAGCAGAGGCAGCAGCAGGCATAGGATCCAGAACAGCCCCTGGCTCCGGCTCCACAGGATCCACAGAATCCCCAGCAGCTTGCAGGCATCCGCCAGCATCCCCACGATCCCGTCAGAATACAGGGCATCGATGGTGTCCCCGTCGTTGACAAAAATGGACGTGGTCTGGCCGCTGGGATGGCCGGTGAAGTACCGGGCCGGCAGCCGGTCCAGTTTGGCGCACAGGGTGGACCGGAGACCGTGGGTCACCTTCTGTCCGAACAGGGTAATGGCCCCGTTCTGGGCGGTTTCGCAGCAGTCCGACAGCACCGTAAGACCGATGTACAAAAGGCCCAGCTGCCAGGGAATCCCCCGTCCTTCCGTCAGGCTGTTCACCGCCCGTTCCAGCACCAGGGGCGGCAAAAGGGAGGTGAACACAGAAAGGACCACCAGCACCGCCACCAGGGCTCCGGACCGGGGATGGGCCCGGAGGGTTCCCTTGACACTTTCCCAAACAGGATTCTTCCTATTCATCCAGATCCACCCCTTCCTGATGAAGCTTTACCAGCCGGGCATAGCCGAGCTCCTGCTCCATGAGCTTTGCATGGGTCCCGAAGACCCCCCGTCCCCCTTCCAGGAACAGGACCCCGGTAAATTCCGGGAAATGGGTGAGCCGATGGGAAATCAAAAGGATCACCCGGTCCGGGAAAGCCCGGCGGATGTTCTCCAGGATCTTTGTTTCCCCTTTCCGGTCCACTGCCGCAAAAGGATCGTCCAGCACCAGCACCGACCGGGCATGGGCCAGGGTCCGGGCCAGGGCGATCCGGGCCTGCTGCCCGCCGGAAAGCCGGGTGCCTTCGCTGCCCACCGGAGTATCCACTCCCTGGGGCATGGCCGCCACCTCTTCTGCCAGATTGGTCATGGCCAGGTATTTTTCCACATCCACCGGGTCTCCCAGGGCAATGTTCTCCCCAATGGAAGTGCTGAGGAGCTCCGGATCGTGGCCCAGATAGGAAACAAGGCTCCGGCGCCGTTCCCGGTCTAGGGTATGGAAATCTTCCCCATGGCACAGCAGGGTCCCGGTCCAGGGCACTTCATCCAGGAACACCTTCCCCAGAAGGCTCTTTCCGCAGGCCACCGGTCCCGTAATGCCGATAATGTCCCCGGGATGAGCGGCAAAAGAAATCCCGGAAAGGCCTTCCTCCTGGCCCGGATAATGGCAGGCCAGGTCCCGGACTTCCAGATCCGCCGGTTCCACCGGTCCCAATGGCTGTTCTTCCCCTTCCGGAGCCGCCTGCTGGAGCAGGGGCTTGATCCGCTGCCAGGAAACCTGGGCCTTCTGGACCGCATTGAACAGTTTGGCCGCATGGCTGGTCTTTACCGCCAGTTTGGTAAAGCAGGCCAAAAAGGTGGTGAAACTGGCAATGTTCCACAGCTCCCACCCGGTGCCCTGGACATTTTTCGCCCCGAACCAGAAGATCATCCCGGTGCCTGCCATGGCAATGGCATCGTACAAAGGCCCCAGGGCCCCTTCAAAGATGTTGGCCCGGGCGCTGGCCTTTTCGTAGGCGGTCAGCTGGTTTTCGTAGGCGGCATCCCGGTTCTGTTCCTGACCGTAGATCCGGTAGGTCAGGGCATGGCTCACCCGGTCCAGGGTCAGGGTGTTCAGCCGGGCTTCCGTGGCCTTGTAGACACCGTTGGCCTGGGCCACCTGTTTTTTCAGCCGGTTGGCGATCCAGTAGGCCGCCGGGGTAAAGCTGCAGGCCAGCAGGGTCAGCCGCCAGTCGTAGGCAAGCAGCAGGCTCAGGTACACCACCATCACCACCCCGGTGTCGAACACTTCCGTGGTGAATTTCCGCATCCCTTCCGCACAGGCATCCACGTCCCCCATGGCCTTGGTCATCAGGTTCCCCAGGTTTTCCTGCTGGAGCTGCCGGGCTTCCAGGCGCACCAGGCTGTGGTACAGGGTATGGCGCATGGTCCGGCTCACCCGGTTGGAAAACAGCCGCACACTGTAACGCTTCCCGGCCCGGGACAACTGGACCAGGAAGATCACCCCCACATACAAAGCTGCCAGACGGATCATGTCCCCGGCAGTGGCTTTGCCCTGGAAAATGTCGTAGAGGCACTGGGCCAGCTGGCCTTCAAAATAGGGCCCCGCCCCCATGCCCAGGTTGTACAGGATGCCGGTGACCGTCACCACCAGCAGGACGGCCTTTTCCTGTCCAAAATAGGAAAGGATCCGATCCGGCCGCTCCACCTCCCGGATTCTGCCTTCAAACATAAAAAAACCGCCCCCCAGTGCTGTCGTTGTATCTTTATAGTATACAGCACTGGAAGGCGGGGAAAGATAAACTTTTTGAAAAGGAAGGAAAACCCTCAGGCGTTTTCAACTCTTCACTCTTTACTCTTTACTCTTCACTCTGCACTATCTCTTCCTCACCGGCATCTTCTTATAGATCTCCTGGAGCCGTTCCAGGGCTGCTTCCAGTACCTCCGGGTCAAAGTGGTAATCCGGGGGCACCAGGGGCACGTAAATGGGGGCTGTTTTCGCACCCCTTTCTACTCCGCCTGATGCACGTGGATCTCCCGGATCACGCCCTGCCTTACCTTGAAGGCCAGGGTGGTGGTTTTGTTGGCATGGTATTCATAGATGGTTTCGTCCAGCCGGTCGTGGTTCTTCTGGTTGTCCTCTTCCGGAATCTTGGGAGATTCATACTTTTTGGTCCAGACGGCGTCCGCCTGGCCGTACACATCGTTCAGCACCGTTTCCGCCATCCCTGGCCGGACCCCGTCCACTGTGGCATCTTCCCGGTTGGTGGTTTTGATGTCCATGAGCAGATAGGGCATTTCCGGGCTGAAATGCACCAAAAGCAGCGTACGGGAAGGATAGGAATATTCCATGGTCCCCCGGCCGTATTTCACCGACTGGGGCGCCCCCAGCACCTCCTCCACCTGGCTCTGGGAAATGCCGGTACGCACCCCCGCCACCCCGGCCTGGCTTGGGTAGATGGAACAGCTGATGGTAATGGCTCCCAGATTGGACATGATCTCCGGTTCCCGGGCCAGGGCCGTTCCCCCAACCGCCAGAGAAAGCAGCAAACACCCGGCCAAAAGCCCCCGGGTGATCCGTCGTTTTTTCAGCACCATGGTTAAACACCTCCTGAAATGTGGTTCATCGTTTATCGTTCATCGTTGTGGATACCAGATGCTGACGCATCTGCTTTTGAACGTAAAAACCGGCGGCCGGGATGGGCTCGCCTCCGGCAAGCTCCTACGCCGTCGCTGTCGGGCGGACGATAACAATGGGCGCCAGCCCGAGTGTATATCCGCCCTTTTCAAGGGCGGGGGACCAGCCGCAAGGCTGGTGGTGGGTTAGCAGCCCTTTAGGGCTGCGTTTCCCTTCAGAAGCATCTGCCAGAGGCAGATGGTCTCCTTTGGCGTGAGACGAAAGACGCTGAGCCTGAGACTGAAAAGCGGATTTGCCGCTTTTCATCCTACTCCCTCCCATCCAACCTCTTCAGCTGCAGAGTAACGATATTGCCGAAATCACACTGGTCGGCCACCAGGTCGCAGGCCACATGCCGCTTCCCTTCCGGATCCATTTCATCGATGAACTTCAGAGCATCCCCTTCACTCTTCCATTCCCCGTCAATGGCCACCGGCCCCAGGAGACAGGCGGTGAACACAATAGTCCCCTGGTTGTCCTCGTCCCCCTCCTGGTAAATGACCTGATCCAACGGCTGCGCCTGAGGGTCCAGCTTTTTCAGCACCCCATCGAGCCCCGCCAGGGCCTTGTCGATTTTTTCCATAAAAGGCCGTGCCGCCTCCGGACTCATCCGGAACTCATAAAAATCCGGTCCCTGGCAGAAATTCACGTACCCATAAACCGCCGTCTCCACCGTACCAAAATCCATATCCTCCGCAAGAACAAAGCTCATGATCCCTACCTCCTTTTCTTTTCCTGGTTCCAGTATACCAAAAGAGGTGGGAAATTTTGGGGACAGAATGTCGTTCATCGTTTCGGATGCCAGATGCTCACGCATCTGCCTTTGAACATTAAAACCGGCGGCCGGGACGGGCTCGCCTCTGGCAAGCCCCTACGCCGTCGCTGTCGGACGGCCGTGAACAACGGGGTTCTCCGATATCCCCGTCCAACTGACCGTACAAACAACATCCCGACCCCAACGCCGTAGGGGCGGGCCCCAGGCCCGCCCTTCCGTGGCCTGGGGGGCTTTTCGCTCTTTTCCGGATTCCTCCAGCCTTTTTAAGTATAACAAAATTATCTGATTTTTCAACATAAAAAAAAGGGGGCTGCTGCGCATGCGACAGCCCCCTTCATATTGTGTAAAACCGGCGGCCGGGATGGGCTTGCCTCCGGCGATCCCCTACGCAGTCGCTGATGAGCGGCCGTGAACAACGGGGTTCTCCGATTGTGAGGCCGCTATGGCATCGCAATGGGTCGTCCGGCCCAGCCGTCCTTCACTCTGCACTCTGCACTCCTCCCTCTGCACTGGTTCCCTGTCGCCCAAAATATGATAAAATGAATTTATGATATGGTGTCCATGATGATGATCTGCCTGGGACAGCCGGACAGCAGGCAGGAGGATATTATCCACCTGCTCAGCGTCCTTCTGTCCACAGAAATGGACCCGGATGTGAAGAAAGATATCCTGGAGCGGGAATACAATATTCCCATGACCGTTGAAATGAAAAAGGAGGCGGAGACCATGTGCGGTATCGGACACGCCATTGCTAGAAAAAACCTGGAAAAGGGAATGGAACAAGGCCTGGTGAAAGGTCTTGAGAAAGGGCGCCTGGAAGGAAAACAGGAAGGCCGTCAGGAAGAACGGGAATCCAACATTGTTGCCATGCTGAAGGAAAAGATTCCCATGGAAACCATTTCCCGGATCACCCATTACTCCCTGGATCAGATCCAGAAACTGGGAAAGTTGCATGGATTGCTGTAGGTTGGAAAACGCCTTGGGCGTTTTCCTTCCCAATGATAAGGCCGCCGGATTTTCCGGCGGCCTTTTGGTTCATCGTTGGTCGTTGATCGTTCATCGTTTCGGATACCAGATGCTGACGCATCTGCCTTTGAACGTGAAACCCGCAGGCCGGGACGGACTCCCCTGCGGGCAGCCCCTACCACGTTGAGGTCAGAGATGCAACAGAAAATCAGAGAAACGGGGTTGTCAAAAAATCCGTTCCTGTGACCGTTCTATCCAACATTCGACCCCAACGCCGTAGGGGCGGGCCGCAGGCCCGCCCTTCCCGGCCTGCGGTTTTTATACGTTCCCAGGAACCCGCCCGGCGGGTTCCCACCTTCCGCTAGAGACTAGAGACTAGTGACTGTCAGCTCATGACCATCTGCCCCCGGCAGATGGTCTCCATCGGCGTGAGACGGAAAAGCGGCGGGCCGCTTTTCCCCTGTGAAGTCAGTTGAGCCCTCTTCTTACACATCTGTTCTTAAATGTGTATTTCCTCTGGTGGGTAAAACCTTCTCTACCCTGATCTGTTCCAACAGCATCCTGGAAACATTCAGCCGATATACAATGATAAAATGGCCTCCCGGTTTCCGGTTGGTCCAGGTAGGCACTGCAAAGGTGCCATCATTCTGATAATGAAGTTTCTTGAAACCTATGAACACTTTTTTTCCTATTTGACCATTGGGCCGCAGATACCAAAGCTGCTGGAGCTGTCCGTTCCGTATGAAATATGTCTCTGCTCCAAAGCCTCCCCCTCCTGATTCTCTCTGAGTCAGGACCAAAATATCCGGCTGTCTCCTGATTCCTTTTGCTACATAAAACCCATTCCGACTGGGATCAACTGGATTCACGATGATCGGCCGGTTATGATGCAATTCCACAGGCTGCCGCAGTGCCATCTCCTTGCTTCCCAGGCGTGCCATATACAAAGAATAATTCCCTTTATAATTTTGTTCCTGCTCATTTTTAGTCCAAAAATATTTTCCCCCTAAAAACTCCTCATTTTCTCCTACTACATAAATTCGATAAGAACCTCCATCCGTCCCCTTCATCAAAAAAGTTTCCCTGGCTCTTTCTGCGGCCTGACGCTGAGACAGGTAAGAAGGTGCTGCCGCAAGAGCCGCTGGCAGGAGAAAAGAACAGGAAAGCAGAACAGCAGCAAAAGTTTTGAAAAATGCCATATCAATTCCTCCCAAAGTAAACTACTAACATAAATATCGACTCTCCTTCTAAAAAAACGGACCCTCTCTCCAGAAGGTCCGTTTTCTTTACGCCAAACGTCTCCCGCCCCACGCAATAGGGCGCTGACCATACGGCCGACCCGTTTCACCGGGGCTTCGATGAAAGCCGGACTTTTATCCCGCCTTTACTGCTCAATCAGCTTCTGCAGCTTCTCCACGTACATCGTCCTGATTGCGTTCAACAAATGTCCCCAGTACTTCAACCCGATATCCGGATGAGTCTTCCGGTATTCTTTTATATGGCTGTTTTTCTTCAAGGCGTCCTGGTTCACCTGTTTGTCGTGGGGATCTTTTCCTGCATCGTAGGTTTCCATGAAGAATTCCAGGGCTTCCGGATCCACGCACCATTCCTGGGCGAAGCTGTCGATGATGGCCTTTGCTTTGGCCCGCACCCTATCATTCATTACATCCACGAAGCTTTGGTTCACAAAGGCTGCCGGATTGTCCCGGTATTCCTGCCAGATTTCTTCCAGGATCTGGGCTCTGGCCGGATTGGTTTTCCGGAACCGTTCGATTTCTTCGGCGATTTCCTGGAAAATCTTCTGGTTTTTGGCACTGTCCGCAATCATCAGGGCCGATTCATCAGGCCGGGTGGCCTCCATCAGTTTCAGGATGTAGTCTTCATCGATCTGGTCCCGATGCCAGCAGCGCAGTTGGTAGTTGACAACGATGTTGGTCTCTTCGTCCCCATCATCATCCTGATCCTTCTTCAGTTCTTCTTTTACATTGTTGAACTTGCCGCTGTACCCTTCGATGATTTCTTCACAGATCTGATAATCCCGTTCCAGGTCCCGGTCCTGGAATTCAGAATACACCTGGATATCCCCATAGGCATCGTCAAAATCCCGGAAGGCCTTCAAAAAGGCGATTTTCTGCTTTTTCGTCAGCCCATCCACCGCTTCCGGGCTGGCAGCTGCCTGGCGGAGTTTCCCCAGAGCTTCCCGGAATTTCATTTCCGCTTCTTCCCAGGTGGGTGCCTGGACAAAGCTGCCGCCCCCGGCGGAATACAGGGTCATGGCCTCATCCACCGCCCGTTTGAAATGGGCCGGCACCTGGAAGGTGACGATCTGCCCGAACCGTTTCTGGCTGTCAAACAGCCGGTTGGTCCGGGAAAAGGCCTGGATGATCCCGTAGGACCGCATGGGCTTCCGGTCGATGAACAGGGTGGACAGACAAGGAGCATCGAACCCGGTAAGCAGCCGGTCCACCACGATCACCAGGTCCAGCTGGGCGTCCCGCACCTGGTACTGGGCCTTCTTCCGGGCCAGACGATCGTTGACATTGGCGTTGTAGGCGTTCAGCTGGTCCAGGCCGAACTGGGTACCGAACATCTCGTTGTAATCCTGCAGGGATTCCTTCATCCGGTCCTGATTCACCGTGCTGTTGTCCTCATTTTCCGTGACGGAATAGGTGATGGCCACTTTGGGGAAATCCGCCAGTTTCCGTTTGATGGAGCTGCTTACCTCCAGCCCCGGCACTTCTCCGGCCTTCACCTTCTGGAACAGCTGGTAATACCTCTGGGCCTGCTGGATGGAACTGGTGGTGAGAATGGCGGTGAAGCTGTTCCCCTTCCCCCGGTCCAGTCCCAACTTGCCGCTGGAACGGTTGATGATGAAATCCACCACCTGGCGCATGTGCCCTTCGTCCTCGTAGGCGGCATCCAGGATTTTCTCCCGGAGCAGGGCCTTTTCCAAGCTGAACCCGTCCTGGTCTTCTTCCCAGCCGGTTACATGGTTCTCCCGGGCCAGTTCTTCCATGTCGAAGGTGTTGTGGTATTCCACCTGGAACCCCAGCACAGCCCCGTCGTGGAGGGCTTCTTTGATGGTGTACCGGTGGAGGCACTTGCCGTACTGTTCCTGGGTGGTCTTGGGCAGGTTCCCGGCGCTGTTCTTGGCATCCTGTTCAAAAATCGGGGTGCCGGTGAACCCGTACCACAGGGGCCGGGTGAAATACTGGTCCAGCTGAGCCTGGGCTGCCGGGGATACCGCCCGGTGACATTCATCTACCACGAACACCAGCCGGAGCTTGTGGAGCTTTTCGTATTTGTCACACCCTTCCGGGTACCGCTTCATAACAATCTGGAGCTTCTGGATGGTGGTAACGATCACGTCCCCGCCTTTGGCCTGGAGCTTCCTGACCAGGTCCCCGGTGTTGTCCGTTTCGTTCACATCGATGGTGTCATACTGGGCATAGGCCTGGAAAGCCCCGGTGGTCTGGTTGTCCAGGTCCTTCCGGTCCACCACGAAGATCACCTTGTCCACACTGGGGATCTGGGTCAGGTAATGGGCCGTTTTGTAGGAAGTGAGGGTCTTGCCGCTCCCGGTGGTGTGCCAGATGAAACCGGACTGGGTGCCCCCATCCGTATAGGGATTCACGGCATTTTTCACCGCTTCGATGGCGTGGATCTGGTAGGGCCGGAGCAGGATGATGGCCTTCCGTTCGCTGTCCAGCACCGTATACTGGGACACCATCCGATGGGCCGCGGGAATGGATAATACCTCCCGGGCAAAGGACAGGTAGTCGGTCTGAGGCTGGTTCTTGTCATCCAGCCACAGGGACAGGAACTGGGGATTCAGGCTGCTTTCCGCAGCGGCCGCAATGTACCGGGTATCCGTCCCGTTGGATACCACGAACATCTGGAGGGTAGAAAAAAAATCCCGGAACACCCCTTCTTTCAGGTATTTCTTGATCTGGTTGAAGGCTTCCATATAGGGATGGGCCCGGTTCTTCAGCTCGATGTGGATCATGGGCAGCCCGTTGATGAGGAGGGTCACATCTCCCCGGCGGTTCCGATCCAGAGCCTCCCTCCGGGGGAACTGAATCTGGTGCACCGCTTCGTACACCGAAGAACCCCCGGCCACGTCCACCCGTTTGAACACCACCGGATGGATGGTGCCCAGGCTGGCGTCTTCCCGCTGGATGTCCACCCGGGCCACTCCGTTTTCGCCCAGCATCCATTTGGCCCCGTCGTAAAAGGTGGGGAAACGGAGCTGGTTCTGCACCTGGAGGAATTCTCCGTCGGTGAGGGGATGGGCGTCAAACAGCTCCTTGTTGTTGTTCACCAGGATCCGCCGGAAATTGTCCCACAGGTCCTGGATGGTGTGGAGGTCCTCCCGGAGGGTCCACTGGGACTGCTGTTCCGTCAGCTGCCGGAGCAGGTGCTGCTCCATGCTTTCTTCCGATTCATAGGAAGTCATACGGTTTCCCCCTTACACAAACAGATTTTGCAGCAGGAATTTTTTCACTGCCTGGAGCTGGGTGATTTTTTGTTGGTGACAAGTGAGAAGGTTGTCAAGATTATCAAAGAAATTACCAATTTTAATCATTTCTTGCTTTGACGGCTTTAAAATCGGCATTCTTTCAAAACTGTCCCGGGATATATAAAAAATTGTTGATCCCGCAGACTGAAGTCTCATATAATTTCTGGCCATATCAGAATGGAAGAAACTATACCAGTATTTAATTTCATCTTTTTCATTTGGGACAAGCCCAATAAATGTTTGATTTGTAACTAGATTTCGAGTAACTATTGCTACAACACCAAAAGTAGCACTTGTTGAAACTATCAATGAATTTTTGGGAATTATTTTTAGGTTCATTTCTTTTATAGTTTCTTCTGAAACATTTCTGCCAGATAAGGAACCATTTAAATATTTTCCCTCTATATCTTCAATTCTTGTCCATGGAATATTTCCTTTAAATGTCTTTGGTTTATCTCTCATCGGAACAATAAAATCTGAGAAACAGTCTTTTAATTTTTTTCTCTCCCATTCCCCCGTAAACCCCTTGAACCGGATTTTCGGGACCTTCTCCCCTTTGGCAGGGAACAGGTTCTGGAGGAAATAGGCTTTCAACTTTTTCAGCTGGTCCAGTTTCTGCTGGTGGAGGGTGAGAAATTTATCCAACTTCTCTAAACAACATCCAATTTTTTTCTGCTCTTCCAGAGAAGGCAACATCATTTTTACTTGCTGAAGTTTATCGTAATAGAAGTAAAGTCGCACACTCCCCTCTTGCAACTTTTCAACCCATTTTGGAAAATAATCTGATTTAATCCAATGCCATAAAAATTGGTCATCAATAGAATCCTCTGTCTGAAAGACTTCATAAAGAGAGCTGACAATTACATTTTTTGTTCCAGAATAATATCCGATTGATCCAACATTGATTCTGGCTGGGTTATATGCAAATGAATTTGGAGGAACAATATTATAAACAGTCCGGTCAACATTATTCATGTATCCAAACTCACCATGCGCTTCTTTCTGGGCTATAAAACCTTTGTCATTTGTAACTGCATAGACTTCTAAAGGTAAATCAGATTTGTTCTTTACCGCAACATTTTTTGTAAACTCGCTAAACTTCCGCTGTTCCCAATCGCCCGTAAACCCCTTGAACCGTACCGCCGGAACCTTCTTCATTTCTTTTTTCATCATCCCATCTCCTTACTGAAACAGGTGAAGCAGGTCCTGGAGGTCTTTGGCCTTTTTCGGGTCGTCGGTGGTCAGCTCTTCCATCATATCCGCCAGTTCTTTTTCTGCAGCCTGGATCTGGTGGTTGGTATCCGCCATTTCCCGGTTCACTTCTCCCAGATTGATTTCCGGTTCCGGTTCGGAGGTATCCACATACCGGGGGATGTTCAGGTTGAAGTCGTTTTCCTGGATTTCTTCAAAGGAGGCCACATGGGCGAATTTGTCCACGTCCTTCCGGTCCACATAAGCCTGGAACAGCTTCTGGATGTTGGCCTGGGTCAGGGTGTTCTTGGCTTTGCCTTTTTCAAATTCCTGGCTGCCGTCGATGAACAGCACATCCCGGCCGGGACGGGCTTTTTTCAGCACCATGATGATGGTGGGGATGCCGGTGGAATAGAAGATCCCGGCCGGGAGCCCGATTACGGCATAGATATTCCCTTTTTCCAGCAGTTTCTGCCGGATTTTCCCTTCGGCCGCTCCCCGGAACAGCACCCCGTGAGGCAGGACAATGCCCATGGTGCCGGTGGATTTCAGATGGTACAGGCCGTGGAGCAAAAAGGCATAGTCGGCCTTGGATTTGGGAGCCAGCACCCCGTAATCGGAAAACCGGGGGTCACTTTCGAACCCCTTGTCCGCACTCCAGTGCTGGGAATAGGGCGGGTTAAACATTATCTGGAGTGTATCTTTGAAAGAGGCAGCCCAGATCAGACATGATACGTTGCGTACGGGTATTTTAAGTCCGTTGCCCCTTCGGGAAATCTATAACAAATATGCTCCCAGCTATCAACAGGTCCATCAGACCAGGCTGTTGACATCTGGGAGCATATTTGTTGGAATCCAGGTAAGGGGCAACGGGAAACCATCGGACTACGTAAAGGACTTATCCTGGATGGACTCCATATATTCATCATGACCCCGTCAAAATTCGTCACTTCATCACTGGGCCAATCCCGGTCCAGGGTGTCCGCATTCCGCAGATGCTGGTTGGTGGCAGCGATCCCGTGGATGATCATGTTCATCCGGGCCAGGTTGTAGGTGGAAGTTTTGATTTCCTGGCCGTAATAGGCAATGGAATCCACATCCTGGATATAGTGCCGCACATTCAGCAGCAGGGACCCGGACCCCATGGCCGGATCGGTTGCCTTACAACATTTGATACAATTACACGATTATTCCCTTAAATTCTTGAACGATGCACCCTGGGGTGCAAAGTGAAGTGCACCCCAGAAGCCCCCTGCTATTGCTGTTAAAATTGACATGCCTGGTGTTTTGGACAAAGAAAAAACCGCTCTGCATTTCTGCAAAGCGGTTTCTATTTATGCCTTGATTTCCGTTCCGTCTTGAAAGACCACAAAAACGTTCTCCTTGTCTTTCACTACCATCTTATCGACCAGGGCACACCAGAGTGACTGGTCAAATTCGGTGAGCAGGCTTTCCCGACCTTTCAATTCCTGGATAAACCGTCCAAGCTGTTCATTCCGAGCCTGGCCCTTTTCAATCTTCTCACACAGTTGTTCGTACTCAATCTTCATTGCATCATAGCGGCTGATGATGTCATCATACTGTTTTTGGTACTCTTCCTGGTTCTGCGCCACCCGTGCATTCCGTTCCACAGCATTCTGGGCCATTTCCACCAGGATGCCGATTTCCTTCTGCATGGCATCTCGTTTGGCTAGAAGGTCTCCGTTGTCACAGATCACCTGCCTAGCATCCTCGATGGTCTGGATAATTTCATCCTTCTCTGTAATCATCTGATTCATTGCCCGGACGAAGTACATCTTGATTTCCTCTTCTGTCAGATGCGGCGTTCTGCACCCTGTATTGTTTCGGAACTTATTATTACACTGGTAGATGATCCTGCGGTACTTGTCATTGGAGTGCCAGACCTTCGCACCGTACCATCCTCCGCATTCAGCACACTGGATTTTGGTGGAAAAGATGCTAGTACCACTGAAGTACTTCCGTGCTTTATTTCTACGTTTCAGTTCCGCTTGCACCATTTCAAAGGTCTGAGGTTCAATAATG
This sequence comes from Acidaminococcus sp. HCP3S3_H5, assembly GCF_052122235.1. Classification (NCBI taxonomy): domain Bacteria; kingdom Bacillati; phylum Bacillota; class Negativicutes; order Acidaminococcales; family Acidaminococcaceae; genus Acidaminococcus; species Acidaminococcus sp. HCP3S3_H5. Next base: position 60,312 of record NZ_JBQKCS010000001.1, on the reverse strand, counting down.
GCTTCATGGTCATGCTCTACATAGTATTGGGGGACTTCCCCTTCGTTGATTTTCGTTTTCTTTGTAAGAAAATCAACCGTATAGCTTTTTTGTAGAAGTGCATCTCCCTTGTACTTTTCGTTTTGAAGGATACTGTAAACCGTACGTGCACTCCATTTGGATTTTCCTCCTGGGGTTTTAAGTCCTCGTTTTGTTAGTTGCTTGGCAATAGTTGTTGTTCCCAAGCCTTCTAGGAATAGCTTGTAGATGAGCTTGATCGTTGTTGCTTCTTCTGGTACAACTACTAGCCCACCGTTCGGGCCTTTCTTGTATCCCAGGAAACGGCTGTAAGCGACGCTGACTTTGCCATCGGCAAACCGCTTCCGATGACCCCAGGTGACATTTTCTGAAATACTCCGGCTTTCTTCCTGGGCCAGGGAACTCATGATCGTCAGGAGCAATTCTCCCTTGCTGTCAAAAGTCCAGATGTTTTCCTTTTCAAAGTAGCACTCTATCTTGTGTTCTTTTAATTTCCGAATAGTAGAAAGGCTATCGACGGTATTTCTGGCAAAGCGGCTGACAGACTTTGTAATGATCAGGTCAATTTTTCCTTCCAGAGCATCATTGACCATTCGCTTGAATCCATCACGATGGCGGGTATTTGTACCAGAGATTCCTTCATCCGTATAGATACCTACAAATTCCCAGTCATCCCGCCCTTTGATATAGTTTGTATAATAATCGACCTGGGCTTCATAGCTGGTAATCTGATCATCGTGGTCTGTTGAAACCCGTGCGTAACCTGCTACTTTTCTTTTCTTCCGACTATTAATCGGAGATGATGTATAACGGCTGATTGTTGCCGGAATCGCTCTTACTGTTTTTGCCATCGATTATCCTCTCTCTTCCATTCTTCTTTCAGCGCAAGCATTATTTTTTTAGCCTCTGGGTCCTTGCGTTTTGCATATTGCATGATTTCATGCATATAAGCCCGATACGCTTCGCTATGACGGGTTCCCCGTTTTCTTTCTCTATATTGCCTGGTTTCCGTATGGCCATCTTTAAAATGGAATGTTATTTCTCCATTCAGGACAACTGCTTTTTCAAGGGATTCATCCATTTTTTCCTCATTGAAAGTGTCCAGTCCCAGCACAGAAGCAGTTAGCTTTTTCATAGTACTGTCTTTGATGGCTTCATTGCCACATATACCAGCACACCGCCAGTACCGTTCCTTTTTTCCATCAGAATATGTAGTTTGTTGGCTCCTGTAATTTTCCCCACATTTCCCGCATTTGATAAACCCCGTGAACTCATTGAATATCTTTCGATTGGGATTTGTGCTTTTTAGCTTATGTCTTTCTCCCCATTCCTTCCGGCGTTCACTAGTCCATGCGTCCTTCCGGGCAGTAGAAACCCATTGCCGTGTAATCTGCTCTCCATTTTTCATATAAAACACCATAACATGTGGCTCAGTGACTACAATTTTATCCACATGATTCAGAAAGATTTTTTCATCGAATTCGGAAAGCCCCAGGACTTCTGTGCATTCCTTGACTAGGACTTTCTGTGGGATAGCTCCCTTAGAACGGCAGGTTCTTCCTCTCTCTTTATGGGAAATACAGGTCCAGCAATCCTTATTTTTCCGTTTACTGCGAATATGCACAAAACTCTTCCCGCAGATTCCACACCTGATTTTGGTGGTAAAACAGCAGGTATCGATGGACCAGTTTGCCAAAGCCCCCAGTTCCCGCCGTCTTTCCCTTTCTTCCTGTACCTTTTTATAGGTTTCCATGGGGATAATGGCCTCATGTGTATTTTCCACAAAATATTGTGGGAGTTCTCCATGATTGATTTTGGTTTTTCCGGTGATGGGGTCTGCCGAATAGGCTTTCTGGAACAATAGATTACCGGTGTAAGTAATATTCTCTAAAATTCTCCGGACGGCCGAATTCCCGAAATGTTTCCCATTAAAGGATTTGATTCCCATTTCTTCCAGCTGCTTTTCCGTGGTCTCAGCGGACAGGCCTTTTAAGAAGTTGTCATAAATGAGCTTTACAACAGACGCTTCCTTGGGCTCAGGGACAAGCTGATCTCCCTGCCAACGGTATCCATAGATTCGGAATCGTCCATTGGGAACCCCTTTTGCAAACCGCTTCCGGGTTGCCCATTTGACATTTTCGCTGATGGAACAGCTCTCTTCCTGGGCAAAGGATGCCAGGATGGAAAGCATCAGTTCGCCGTCACCGGTAAGAGAGTGAATATGCTCCTTCTCGAACTGAACCTCTATTCCCAGGTTTTTCAAATGCCGCACCGTCGTTAAGAGGTCTACCGTATTCCGGGCAAAGCGCTGGATGGACTTTGTAAGGATAATGTCAATCTTTCCTGCTTCACAGTCCGCCAGCATCTGCTTGAACCCTTTTCGCTTGTCGATAGTAGTTCCACTGATGCCGTCGTCTGCATAGACACCGGCAAATTCCCATTCCGGTTTTCTCTGGATCAGGCCGTTATAGTAGCTGATCTGAGCCGATAGGGAATGGTTCATCCGTTCCGACTCCACGGAGACCCGGGCATAGGCTGCCACTTTTTTTCTCCGCGTGATGGTCGGCATGGGCCGACTGACCCGCGTGATTTTCTTCATTGTATCAACTCCTTTTGCTACTATTACTCACTCTGAACCGGATTTATAGCAAGTCGATATCTGCTAATAATGGGCCGATCACAGGAGAATATTTATTCCGGAGCTGCCGTTCGGCTTTTCCGTATTCAGCTTTTGTAATCAAACCCTTCTGGAGCATTCCCCTGATGAAATGCATGGCGGCCAGGTACATCTTCTCCTGTTTCAACTGCTTAGCGTCCATCCTGGCCACCTCCGAACCTGTCTTTTACATAGCAAGTGTGGGAGCAGTATTTGCGCTGCCCGTTCCCGTAGACAATGAATGTCTCATGACAGCAAGGGCATTCCATCTTTCGTACAATCCTATGGTTCACCTTGTCACGATGGCTATTCCACCAGGCCATCCGGCAGGCATCGGAGCAGAACTTTTTCTCCTTCCGTTTGTCGTTCTGCTCAATAGGCTGACCGCATTGCAGGCAGTGATGGGCTTGTTCCGTTTCCGGCTCCTTGAGGGATAAAGGGTGTCTGCGGCAGTAGGATTTGACGGTATTCTCCGACATGCCTGTTTCTTTGGCGATTTTCCGATACCCGACTCCCTGGAGCCGCAGTTCCCGAATCTGTGCTTTCTGTATATCGTTCATGAATAAACACCTCCTGCTTACTAGCCACGGCAGGAGGTGTTTTCTGACGGTTTCGTTCAATCTTTCTGATAAAACTCACATTCATACCCATCCGCCCGGAGGATCAGACCTTCCGCCCAGGGTGGGGTCCTTCCCATCTGCTGGCAGATGGCATCCACGCTTACGTCCTTGCGGCACTCGATGATCAGTTCATCGTGGACGTGGCCTACAATAGCACAGTGCCGCAGGGTCTGCATGGCATAGCAAAGAATATCCCTGGCCGTTCCCTGGACGATATTTTCCACGAACTTGGGCCCATAACTTTCCAGCCGCTCCCACTTCTTGGTGGCTCCGATGCCTTCATAGGTCACGGATTCCCCACCGAATTTATTCTCCCCGATCCGAGGCTTCACATAGGAAAGACGCCGTCCGCTGGGGAGTTCGATGAACAGCATGCCGCTCTTGCAAAGGAACCGGAGATTGTTGACCTGGACAGGGATCCTCTTTTTGATGGCGGTTTTCACAGCCCCATCCACCTGCCACCAGAAATCCACGATGTGGGGATTGGCAGCCCGCCAGGACTGGACCAGAGGTCCCAGTTCCTCTTCCGTGATCCCCATATCCATGGCCCCCATGGCCTTCAAAGCGCCCACGGAGCCGCCGTATCCGCAGTTATGCACTAGGCAGTCCGATACGGTAAAACGGTGATGGGGTCCGGCATTTCGTATGTCATAAAGTCGAGCCGTGCGTCGATGACATACCAGTTTTTCCGTTTCTTTGCTACTGCATCCCTGGCATCTGCTATGATCTGTTCCCTTGTCTCCCCGCCAGACAACTTTCGAATCACCGTCGAATAACAGTACGGCCAATACTCTTGCTGGAATTCCGATAACACCGTTTTTCTTCGGTTGCCCCGGTTCACTTTTAAAGGAACCATTCGGATATTTCCTGAAGCATAATCTCCATCGTTGTTGATTCTGTCGATTTCGTACTCCCGATCTGGAAGTCCATACTGCTCCAGCAGATAAAGTCCTGCCGCAAGCACACTGGGAAACTGGAACCGGATGCCCCTGGCTCCATAATTCCGATAGCCCGCATCTTTGGGATTTTCGCAGCGCTGTTTGGCTGCCATCAACCGCTTGTAAAGCCACAAAGGAATCTTTCTGGCTTGGGAACAATGCTGACACCCCTTGCTTTTTCCGCTTACAAGAGCATCCCGCAGAGTCCATTGTATGGATCCGCAGCCCTGGCACTGGGTCAAAACATAGCAATGGTTCTGTTTCTCGTTCCAGCGTTTTTCCGGGCTGATAATTTTTACCCAGCCGTATTGCTCGCCCACCATTTCCGGTTTGTAAGAGATGTGCGCCGCTGGCGGCGGCGATTCCAAGCTGTATTGGCTTCTCTTTCCCTTGCACCCAGACCATGTGGTCGGCAGTTGCTGTGAGTCCTTCATAGGTGAGCACCTCTCTTTCGCCTCTGTAGACAACCCCGTCATGGTGGACCCAGTTCTCTCCATCCCAAACCCGGTCTTCCGTGGTCACCTTTTCAATGGGGATAAGACCATGATCCGTAAGGACAAGCTGCCCTTCTGCGATACAGGCCAGTTCCGCGATTTTCCCCTTCTGGCGCAAATCCCCGTTCACCCCGTGTTTCACCACGGGCACTCCAAACATCTGGCTGGCCGTTGAGCAATAGATATCCTTCCCGGCTGCAAAGGCTGCGGCTTTCCACTTTTCCCCGGCCATCCAGGAAATGACCCTTGCCTCAATGGCCGAGAAGTCCGAGACCACAAACTTCATCCCCTCACGGGGCACAAAGGCTGTCCGGATCAGCTGAGACAGCACATCCGGGATAGAATCATAAAGAAGATCCAGTGCTTCGTAGTTTCCCTGCCGCACCAGTTCCCGGGCTTCGGAAAGGTCCGGCAGATGGTTCTGAGGGAGATTTTGAATTTGAATGTGCCGCCCCGCATACCGTCCAGTTCGGTTTGCCCCGTAAAACTGAAACATACCCCGAGCCCTGCCGTCCTGACAGGCGGTCATTTCCATGGCCTGGTACTTTTTCACAGAAGACTTGGCCAGCTTTTGCCGGAGCTGCAACACACTGCGGAGAGGCTCCTGGGCCGTTTTCAATAGTTCCTTCACCTGCTTCTTCCCCAGGGAGTCCGACTTTAGGCCACGGGCTTCGAGCCATCTCAGCATCTGGAGGACTGAATTGGGATTCTCCAGGCCGGTCTTTTCCTTCAGAGCTCCCATCAGGCTCTCCCGGCTTTTGGCATCCATGGCCACTGCCTGCCGGGCCAGCTCCAGGTCAATGGCAATCCCCCGGTCGTTGATTTCCTGGTCCTGGTGGTATTCTTCCCACACCGTGTCCGGTACCGGATATTTCTGCAGCCTCTCCTGGATGGCCATTTCCACTTCCACATCCCGCTTGTTATAGCTCTTGAAGAGGTTCCACTTGTCGGGAGCATGCTGGGGCAAGTTCCGGGTCCGTCCCCCGTTGGTCTTGGTCTCCTTGCAGGGAACGCAGAAATAACGGATCAGGTCCCGGCCTTCTTTCATCTTCTGATTGTCCAGATTCAGCACGGCCCCCACTCCTTCCAGGGAAAGGGGCAACCCCATATAGGCGGACCACACCATGGAGCACTTCCATCCGGCCGGTTTCAGGAACCGGGCACACTCTTGAGACAACGGGTGTCGATCATGGAAGGGATCCAGGCTCCTCCCCAGATCCGTCAGATACCGGGACAAGCACACCCGTTCGAAATTGGCATTGAAGGCCCATTTGATGATGGAGTCATCGGTGAGTGCCTCCAGAATCTCTTCCGGGAGGGTTTCCCCCTGGGCCAGATCGACTACTTTCACCTCTCTTCCATCCACCGCATAGCCAAAAAGGAGGATTTCAAAATCCGGGGACTCGGCATATTTATAGACCCCGCATTTGGCTAAGTTCACATCGCTGTAGGTTTCAATATCGATACTGATGGTTTTCATACGTTTCACCTCGAGAAAAGCGGCGAAGCACAAGGCCCCGCCGCCACCATTTACCACGTCTTATTTCCGAAAGGATTCCATCTGTTTGCGATGATATTCTGCTTCCCGTTCCTCCCGGTTCCGGGCCGCAATTTCATCCCGCTGGTCCTTTTTGATATCCGTGTAGATCATGGCCACAAAGAAGCCGCCAACACACAGGGCAACCAGACAGTACAGACAATCCAGAATCAATTTCAAAACATTTTCCATTATGGTACCTCCTTAGTCCAGAAAATCATCATCGTCTGCCGTAGCAAAGTCGTCTTCTGCTCTGGGTTTTCCGCCCAGAGGTTCCCCGTCACGAATCTTCTGCAGGTTGTTCAGGCCGCAGGCAATGCCCTTGTTGCCGTTGGAGTTGAAGGCGTAGAAGTTGATGGAGGCTCTTCCATAGACCCCGCTGTAGACTTCAGACCGTTCCAGAATCTGCTGGCAGGAAGAATCTACGATGCCGGGCTTTGTGGCAGAATTGGCATTAATGAAGTAGCTGTCCTTGTAGGTATCATCCCCAGGCCGTTCCAGATCTCCGTCACGGAGCGGGTTCTTGATGGTTTCCAGCTTCGGCACAATGCGGCCGTTTCCTTTGAGCTTGCCCTGTCCTTCCTCGTAGGCAGCCTGGATTGCCGCTTTCACCTTTTCCACGGTCTTCGTATCAGACTTGGGGATGATGAGACTCACGCTGTACTTGGGGGTTCCTCCGTTGATGGATTTGGGTTCCCAGACGTTGGCGTAGGACCAGCGGGTATTTGCTCCGGTAATGACTTTGCAAGGGTTTACATAATGTTTCATTGTTCGTTCCTCCTTAATTTTCACTGCTAAAATCTTCTGCCGCGGTATGCATAGCCGGGCGTTTGTCCGATTCCGGTACCAAGACCGGTTTGCCTTGGGGCTTTTCAATGAGGCCGGACAGAAGTTCATCAAACCTCCGTTTCCCCAGAAGGCGGGTCAGGGCCGTGATGCCCATGAGTTTCTTTTCGTAGGGAGAGTATCCGGCTTCTTCCACTTTGGCGGCGACCGCATCGTCATCTACATAACGGCGATTGGAGCGCCCTTCCACCAGTTTCCAGCCAGCCCATGCCTTGCCGGATAGAGCCTGCTGCAGGGCATAGTCCTTAATGTCACCCACCCAGGCTACAAGGTCATCGGCCTTTTCCAGCACTGCTTCTACTTCTGCGTCACAGAGAGTGGACGGCATGGCGAAGTCATACCTGGCAAGTTCCAGGTTATACTCTGCCCGTTTCCGGCAGGTGGCCCTGATCTTGCAGAACCGGCAGTGCTCACCGGCTTTGTACTCCCCTTCGCCTTTAGCCGCCAGAGCAGCCGTGGGTTTGAGGACTTTCTCCGCCCATTGGAGCAAGTCGCCTTTAGTCATTTCGTAAGTACTGACATTGTCCCGTCTTGGCTGGAAGATGGTCATGGAGACCCTTTGGATATCGTAAATCCCGTCGAAGAGGTCCAGTGCCCCCAGGGCATAGCACATCATCTGGGGATTCTTCTCCGCACTGACTTCCACACCAAGCCCGTGCTTGTAGTCGATGACGGTCAGGGTATCGTCCGCCACAATGACACAGTCTCCTGTACCGAACCCGTCCGGAACCCATTTCGAGAAGTCCAACCGCTGTTCTACAAGGACGATGGGATCCTTGCACTCTTTCTTTGCTTCCGCAAGCCTCTCCATAACGAATTGGGCATAGTCGTCCGTGCATTCAGCCATTTCCTCGCTGTAATAGTCGAGGGTCCCCGTAGGGTTCTGTGCCTTCCTGCCCAGGGCTTTCTTCACCTTGTATTCGCAGAGAGTATGAGCATCCGTACCCTCCCGGGCAAAGTCGCTTGTGGTGTCCGGCCGCTTAGCACACTCCAACGCGGAAGGCGGGCAGGCCAGCCAGCGGTAGCTGGACGAGGCGGAAAGAACCGCATGCTGCTTATCCGGCATGGCTGATCTCCTCCAATTCCTTCATAAAGGCTTCATAGTCTTCCGGCTTTACGCTGGAGAGTTTTTCCGCCCCATATTTTTCAATAAGGGCTTTCACTTCTGCTGTGAATCCCTGGCGGGACTTGTCAGCCGCCGCTTTCCGAACTTCTTCAAAAGAAAGGGCCTTCCGCTCTGGAATCACCTTTTCCGGTTCTGCTGTGCTATTGTTCATCTCGTTTTCCAGAGCTTCTACAATCCGCAGCAGGGTCTTTGTGCAATTGGCCATTTCGTTCGCCAGATTTTCAAGATTGTCCTTCGTCACCTTAGTTTCCTCCTTCGTTAATTTCCCTGATGGCCAGTTCTTCTACGGAGTCGCCTGGCACGATGATGGTTACTTTTTCCTTCCCGCCCAGCAGGAACCGTAGGATCCGTTCCCGCACGGACACAGACCGTACGGCAGCAATATGCCTACTACCCTTTGCCGCTGAAACGCTGATGCTTACTCTTTGCTTCATGGCTTTTCCTCCTTCCTGAGGGTTAGTATCGTTTTCCCCTCCACTCTTTAGCCTTGGGAGAGTGGATTTTCTGACGGTTTCTCCAAAAAAAATTTAAATAATTTTTCTGGCATACAAAAAGCCGGTATGAGAAGCTGCCATGGCTCCTATACCGGCTAAGGTTTTTTGATCGATCTTGAGACAAAAAAAATAAGAGGCCCGTCACTTGGACGTTCCTCTCTTGATAGCATCTACCTTTTCCTGTTTAGACCGAAAATACTTCTCTTCCCCGACTTTCCGAGCATCAATGGCATCTTCCAACTTGTCATAATACCCCAAGGGAATCTGTTTTCGGTTCACCATGATGTACGCATAATACTTCTGCATATTTTCCCGCCAACAAACTCCTGTATGCCCGGATCGGCTGTTCCGACTAACTTTCTTGTCCAGATACCGGAGCGCTAATCCCTCCTGATGAATCCGGCCCATAATTTCCTGGCCTTTTTTCTTGCCTTCCTGTTGCCCCTGGCTAAGGTTTTCTGCACGACGGCACCCACAGGAACGACTATGACCATTAACCAGGTCCATAATGATGACTCTTTTCTTTTTCCCGCAGATGCACTGAACCAGAGCCGTTCTCTTCTCATTCTTGTTTTTTCTGGATTCAGGGTCCAAAACTGTCCAGTATCCAAACTTTTGTCCTTTGTACAGTTTATTTTTGATGGGGTGAAAATTCTTTGGTGTACGCAGATATTCCTGGACAGCTTCGTCATTCACGACCCAGCCAGCAGAAGTACGGATTCCTTTGAGCCGGCCTGTCCGGAGCAAAACTCTGATATATGCTCCTGTACAGCCTAATTGTTTTCCAATCTCATCGGCTCGACTCATTAGGACCTCCTTTTTCAACACTGCGAAATACTGGGAGCAGAGTTTTAATCTTCTTAATCCAGCCTTACTGCTCTACAATTCCATTGTCCGTCCGAATGGATTTATAGATCTCAGGAATGAATAGACCAATGGTCTCCTGTTTTAAATCCTTATTCTTCAGGAGCAGCGTAAAGAAGTCCCTGTTCTGTTCGATGCCCTTTACCAGGGCTTTATCCAGATTATCATAGAAGGCAAGTTCAAAATCTTTTTCACTATTGTTCAATGCAGTTTTCTTGATAAAATCTGAATTCATCATAAGATCCCTAATCTGTAATACAGCCTTCACCGCCGCATCGTTATCATAGTCTTTCCCCATGCGGAGGTTGATTTCAGCTATAATCTGGGACAGTTTCTTCTTTTTAGTTTCCGGCAAGTCTAATTCATCACCTTTAGGAAGCCGGACAACTGGTGAGGACGACTGTTTCCCCCCTGTATGTTCGCCTGTCTTCTTCTGTATGAAATTCGAGATTCGTACCTTTCCTTTGAGGTCGAACCCTTCACCAGTGTCTCCAATTCGGAGATAGTGTGTGAGGTAATCCACGAAAACATACATCTTGTAAAGGTCGTGGTCCTCCAGATTGACGATTTGCATCAAGAATTCGTAGAAGCGCTTGAAGTGACGCAAGCGGATAGAGAAGCGTTTCTGGTCCTTTTTGTCTAGCGTATCGAACCGTTTCTTGACCCGGCCGAAGCAGTTGATGAGCTTAGCCTGTTCTTTGGTCGTGATGCCTCGAGCGCGCTTTTTGAAGATGATATCAAATGCATCGTCCACATCTTCCGGATCGATGAGGTTTGCGGCGTTGATTTCTTCCCGAAGCGTGTAGATGTGCTGCGGAGTCATATCGGAGGCCAGGAAGGTAGTCGTATAGAACGGTGCAAAAGCCTTCCGCATGTCGTCATAGGAATTAACGAAATCGAGAACGAATACTTGTTTGTCATAAGGCGGGCAAATGCGGTTCAAGCGGGATAGCGTCTGAACGGCATTGACGCCATTTAACTTCTTCATGACGTACATGGCGCAGAGCTTCGGTTGGTCGAACCCAGTCTGATACTTGTCGGCAACCAGGAGGACGTTGTAGTTATCCGAATCGAAAGCGTCCGGGAGCTGATTCTCCTTCATGTTATTCATGGCCGGTTCCGAATACTCGGTGTCGTCGTCCGGAAGTTTTACCTTGCCGGAGAAAGCAACCAGGGCATGGATGTCGGCATAGCCTTTACGGGTAACGTATTCCTCCAGTTTCTGGCGGTATGTTACGGCAGCCTGACGAGAGTTAGTAATAACCATGGCCTTGGCTCGGCCATCCAACATGTCCATGACCTTCTGGTGGAAATGCTCAATGATAATCTCAATACGCTGCTCCACGTTTGTTTCATGCAGCTCGGCGAAACGAGCGATTTGCTTCTTAGCGGCCGAGGATTTTAGCTGAGGATCGTCGGCGATCTCCTTGTCCACCTTGTACATGGTTTCATAGGTGACGTAATTCTGCAGAACATCCAAGATAAAGCCTTCCTCGATGGCCTGCCGCATGGAATAGAGGTGGAACGGTGCATAGTGACCGTGTTCATCCGGCCGGCCAAACATGCGGAGCGTCGTTGCCTTCGGAGTGGCAGTAAAGGCGAATACACTGAGGTTTTGGGGCTTTCCAGTCTTTGCTAACTGCTTCGTCACAAAGTCTTCCGCATCGTCTGCATCTGTACCACCACTGGAGAGAGAGTGCATAAGGGTGATCATATCCTTGCCGGATGTCGAGGAATGAGCTTCATCAATGATGACGGCAAAATGATGGTCTCCCAACCCCTTAACGGTATCGACAATGAACGGGAACTTCTGGATGGTCGTGGCAATGATTTTCGTGCGGTGCTGGAGTTCAAAGGCTAAGTCTTTGGATGTGCATTTGTCATCCATCACCTTGATCTGCCCAATCTTGTGGTCCATATTAAGTAGCGCCGCCTGAAGCTGCCGGTCTACGACGACTCGGTCCGTAACAACAATGACCGTATCGAAAATGATGTGGTCTTCATCATCATGGAGCGAAGTCAATCGGAAGGTCAACCAGGCAATACTGTTGGTCTTCCCGGACCCGGCACTGTGTTCGATCAGGTAGTTCTGAGATGAGTGGTTCTCTTTAACATCAGCTAAAATCTTTCGAATGAGGTCAAGCTGATGATACCGAGGAAAGATCAATGTTTCTTTCTTTTTTTCCTTGCCAGTGTCATGATCTTTGACCGTTTTCTTTTCCACATAGATAAACTTGGAAAGAAGGTCTAGAATGGTGTCTTTTGTCCAGATGTCCTTCCACATATACGAAACGGCGTAATCTCCATCAATTATTGGATTTCCAGCGCCGGCGTTAATCCCTTCACCCTTACCCTTGTTGAAGGGCATGAAGAAAGTGGAGGGCCCGCTCAATTTCGTAGCGACGTAGACTTCTTCCAGATCCATGGCGAAATTGGCAATACATCCGCTTTTCCAGAGGAACAGCCGATCCTTCGGATCCCGTTTCGTCCGATACTGTGTGATGGCGTTATGGTAGTCCTGCCCAGCCGCGTTGCACTTAAGTTCCACAGAAAACAGGGCCAGGCCATTCAGGAATAAGACAAGGTCAATCCGTTCCTCGGAAGATGCCCAGACTTCTTCCTCTACAGAAAAAATGTTGGCGTTACACTTCTTCACTAGTTCTGGGTTGAAAGACGTCGCCGGCTTGGTATACATCAGGTCCACATGCCTACCGTTGACGTAGAGGCCGTTCTTGAGAACTTCGATGAGGCTTCCGCCGGGTTTAGTAATCTCGTTGTTGATGAGGTTCAGGATTGTCGCTTCCGTCTTTTCCTTATAGACCTTACGAAGCTCAGTCATGACGTCCGGTTGAGTGTCATCCAGAAACCGAATGACGAAATCCGGGTCCATAGCCTTCGTCATGTCGAAGGTAGCACTGTTGACGTTCCCCTTCTCGGTCGAAGAGTCAGTTCGATCGAGAAACCCGTTATGCTGTACGAGATAATCACGGATATAGTGCTGGTATTCCTTTTCAGATAACACTTCATTCATGCAGACGGCACCTCCTTTTTACCTGTTACGTATTCATAAATCAAGGACTTCTTGTATTCATCAAGCGTGGAAATCTGCTTCTGTTTGTCCTCGACGATGGAATCTATCTCAGCGCATTTGGAATCAAGAAACTTCAATATTTTTACTTGAAGAGAGAGATCAGAGCAAATTGGTATTGGCATTTCAGAATATTTATCAGCTCCAATATTTTGAATTGTTGATTGTGTATATATTTGATTAATCCATTCCCAGTATGCTGAAGAATTGGTATAGTAATAAACCCATTCCGGCAAAGCTTTGTTCGCATCAACTATGGCTGAAATTAAATATCCTGCAAATGTAGCAGCTCCATATTCCTTTTTATAAAAAAATACTTTTCCAACCGTTGCCCCACTTCTGGCAAAGAGAAGGGCTTTATCTTTTAACATATAGTTTCTAGCTATGTCCTCATTTAAAGATAACTTACCATACTCTTTTAACTTTCCTTCCGGGGTAATATCAGTAATTCTTATATATCTTGGCAAAGAATTATCATAAGCAACACCCGCTTCATTAGCACCATATTTCATTGGTTCCTTCAAGATATACTTTAATCTAATGATTTTCCATTGTTTCGGGATTTCCCCAATCCATTCCACCCTGCTGTCCTTCATTTCCACATCCGGGTCCAGTCCCTTGGTGACGGCTTCGGTAATGACGGACTGCTTGTACTGCTTCAGCGCTTCGATTTCCGACTCTACATTCTTCCTGACGGAATCTATTTTGGCACACTTGGCATCAAGAAAATCGGCGATACGTTGCTGCTCCTCAATTGGTGGAACGATTACACTGGTACGAACTGCTTCGCTTGCATTAATTGCTGGATAACTTACACCTGATGACTTAGCTTCAATTTCTGATATAAAAGCGTCTTGTTGCACAGAATATTTTAGGAAATTAGGAATTATTTGTTTATTGGCACGTAAAGTTAAATAACCTGTGGAAACCACTATAGGATATACATTTTCTGGAATCTGCGCTGTAGCTTTTAAATACGTTCGGACTGTAGAAAGAATTATATCACCTGTTTTTACAAGTCTTCTGGCTCTGGAAGGCGCCTTTGAGAATTTTAAATGTTGATAATTTTCTATTCCTTTCCCATAAGTTACTGAACCTATATCAACATAATCAAACTCATATTCACCATTTGTATTTTCAGGTAATGTTTCGTTGTTATAAGAGCACAGATATTTTAAAGGGCAAATTTCCCAATTTTTCGGTATTTCTCCAATCCACGGCATCCCGCTGTCCTTCATTTCTCTCATGGCCATCACCTCACTTCTGAAAAAGTTCCTGCATCTGCTGATTTATTTCCGTTTCCAGCTTTTCGATTAGTTCAGCTACCTTTTCACTTGGCTCCGGCTGCTGGTACTTGTAGAAATACCGGGTAAAGGGAATCTCAGCTCCCGTCTTGATGACCGGCTTCTTTTTCGAAAGGTCTTCCTCGAAGAAGGCTTTCGCATCGGGCACATGAGGCAGAACTTCCCGTTCCATATAATCGTCGATACTCTCTTCGATGCAGACATCTTCCAGGTCCTTCGTATCGCTATCGTATAAGATATTTCCTTTCTTATCATGCTGGATTTCGGCTTCCTTATCCATCACCGAAAGGCCGTCCATGACACATTCTATGTCTTTCTTAGTCAGGCTCAGCGGGGCCAGAATTTCTGTAATCACCGGCTTGAAGGCGTCCGGAGACATGTATTTTTCGTTTGTTTCGTGATTTCTCAGGAAGGTAATCACAGAAGCAAACTCATTCTTGCGGTCCTTGCTTTCAAGGTTCTGGAGCCGTTCTTCCGTAATTCCATAGCTCCGCTGGAGCGGCTGCATGACGGCGTATTCCCGGTAGATGAATTCCGTGTTCCGATGGATCTGGGACAGCTCATTTTCTTTGAAGTCTGCATAGAGGCGGACGATCCGTTCCCGGTCTTCGGCCGTGAATTCGCGGCGTTTGTTGCCGACCGATTTCCGGAGCGGGTGGAAGATGTTCGTCGCGTCGATGAGCTGGATTTTCCCCTGGCGTTCCGGCCGCTTATTCTTTGAGAGGATCCAAGCGTAAGTGGCGATTCCGGTGTTGTAGAACATATCGGTCGGCATGGCGATGATGGCTTCCAGAAGGTCGTTTTCCAGGAGCCAACGTCGGATCTGGGATTCACCGGAAGAAACGCCCCCTGTGAAAAGAGGGGATCCATTTTCGATGATGGCTGCGCGGCCAACTTTGTCATCCAGCTTATTCACTGCCGACTGTATGAAAAGAAGTTGGGCATCTCCCGTACCGGGAAGCCCTGCACCCCAGCGTCCTTTAAAGCCTTTCTGGTATTCCTTAAGAACAGCTTGTTCCTGTCCAGTCTTAGCCTTTTTACCACCCCATGGCGTACCAAACGGTGGATTTTCCAGGCAGAATCGCATTTTACGATCCGGGAAACGGTCTTCCTTAAACGTATCGCAGCGAACAAAATTCTCAGCATTCTGTTCTTTAATAAGCATTTCCGCAAGTCCTACCGCATACGATACAGGCATGATTTCCTGGCCATAGAGATGGATGGTTGCTGAAGGATTCAGGGCATGTATATGTTCATAAGCTGTAGTAAGCATACCTCCTGTCCCTGCCGCTTGATCGATGACAGTGATGACCTTGTTATCCCCAAAGATATCATCACATCCTTCGGCAGTAAGGACGGAAACGAGCATACGGATGATATCGCGGCCCGTATAAAACTGCCCGGCGTCTACATTTTGAAAGAATCGCCCTATGAGGTTTTCAAAAATATAGCCCATACGGACAGAATCAAACCGTTCCGGAGAAAGGTCAAGCGTAGAAAAATCGTGGACCACACTAAAGAGACATTTTTCATTGTTCATCTTATCGATTTCATCGAAAACATGAAGACCGCCCTTCCCATTCTCAACATCCGTGCCAAAGAGGATTTCCTTGACATTAGGGGAAAATCCCTGGATGTATGATTTGAAATTTTCTGCCAGATGATCAGCATCGTTCAAAAGCTCTGCTAAATCAAACTTCGATTTGTTATAAAACGGGTACCCAGTTTTCTCGTAAAGTTCCTCGTCAGAAACATCTCCGTATTTTTCGATCAAATCAATGACTTTTTTCTTCGTAGGTGCCAGACTGCACTCAAAACGGCGGATAATAGTCATAGGAATAATTACATCACCGTATTTATCCGGCATGTATGCATTGCGAATGTTATTTGCAATGGACCAGATAAAATTGGAATCATCAACAATTTCACTGGAATTTTCCGGCGCGTTTAAATTAATATCCTGTATGCTCATTATGTCCTCCGCTAATGTTTTAAGTGTTTTCTATTATTTAAATTACTCACAATAAATTGGTTCAATCAAGTCAATGCTTTGCTTCGCCAATTTTCACTCTATCCCCATCATCCCCGCAAACCATCGGTACGTCTCGTCCATTTTCCATTCCTTTTCTCCCTGCATATACAGTTATTATAACATAGACAGTGTGCAAATTTTGGGACTGCAATAAAAAAAAAGAACCGTGGCAGAGAGCTTCCCACCACGGTTTTCTTCATTTCCGCACCAAAGCCGCCAGCAGCACTGTCCCTATCCCGTAAGCCAGGTTCCGCTGGGCTTTCAGCCTTTTCTGTGTTCTATTGTTTTCTTTCTCGTACGCGGCTAAGGATTCGTTGGCAATCCGCAAGGATTCTTCCTGCCTGATCGAGGTCCTCTCCAGTTCTTTCAACTGATTCCCGAGCAGACTGGACTGTTCCCTGGCTTTCTGTAATTCGGTCTGCGCTTCGGTCAATTGCGTTTCCAATTCCTCCATGCGTTTCTTCTGCTGACTGGATTCCTTCTGTAATCTGATGTTGATGGTCTGCAGCTCGGTGATATTCGTTTCCAACCGGGTCAGTTCCTCCTCCGTTATGGTATACGTAGAGGCCCAGGAGACCTGCGGAAAGGACAACAACAAGCACAGCAATAAGCACCAGGCGCTTTTTCTCAATGATCCCCACCCTCTTTCTTCAGATGACCAGGGTAAAGAGAAGCACCCCGGTCAGGATGCCCAACAGATAGCCCAGAAGAAATTCATCGCTGATCCGCCACATGTCCATGGTCTCTCATCCTTTCTGGGCCACATAATCCGTCACCCCGCGGGCAATGGCACGGGCAAATTCGTCCTTCCGGTTCATCAGGAGCTGTACATCTTCCTCATTGGTGATGAACGCCGTTTCCACCAGGACCGCCGGCATATCCGTCTCCCGGAGCACCGCCAGCCCCGGCCGTTCCTTTACGCCCCGGTCCACGGTCCCCAGGCTCTGGACAATCTGGTTCTGGATGCATTCCGCCAGACCACAGACTTCTGCACTGTCACTGCTGTACACCAGAGTTTCCGTCCCCTGGGCTTCTTCTGCAGCTGCCGCATTGCAGTGGATGGACAGGAACAGGTCCGCCTGCCACCCGTTGGCACTGGCACAAATGTTGGTATAGTTGGGAGATTCTCCGCAGAGATTGTCGGACTGGACCAGCAGGCAGTCATAACCCACCCGGTTCAGGTACTGCTGGACTCCTGCCCCGATTTTCTTCACGATACCGGCTTCCGTGACGCCGTATTTGTCATTGACAGCCCCGCTGTCCACACCGGGCATATGCCCTGGATTGATAAAAATCTTCATTTCTTCTCCTCCTTTTCAAAGTGGTCCGGGATGCCGTTCCCGTCAAGATCCACAAAGCAGCCTGCAATGAAGGTGACAAACCCCACCATGGCAGGCCCGACCAGTTCCCGCACCATGGCCAGAAGGTCCGGCAGCTGGATTTTCCCCGTCATCGCCAGATACAGCCAGAAGCCATAGTAGGAAAGCACAAAAAGAAAGACCGTCACAAGATACCCTATGACGATCCATTTGATGGGCTGCTGGAATTGGTTCAGGCGTGCTTTCACCGCATCCAGGCCTTTAGTCAGTATCCCTTTTACTTTTTCAAACATGGCGGATTCCCCAGATTACTGTGATCGTGGATGCGGTCCACTTCTCCCTTCAGGTCCTTGTACCGGTGCCACAGGTTGTCGATATTGGTCTCGATGCCTGCCTGGGCCACCCGCATTTCGTTGATGAGCCCCGTCAAATCTTCCAGAGCTTTGGTGTTGTTGTCGATGCTTTTGTGGAGCGCCTGGTTCTCGATTTTTTGTGGCCGCAGGATCAGCCAGCACCCGAAGACTGCCAGGGCACTGATTACCGCGTTCACAAAAGTGTAGCTAATGAAGTTCATGGTCTTCCCTCCTTTCTGTTATCGGCGATCTCCCGAAACATGGAGAGCCCGGCCTTTGTATCGTCCCTTTTCGGTGCCGCAGTACACGTCTTCCGTAGGACTCCAGGCAAAGGAGAACCAGTTCTCCCCTTGGGTCAGCTCCTGGGTCTGGCCGGCGTGGCTCACATAAACCGGCTCCTTCCAGAAGGCAGATCGTTCAAACACCAGGCTTCCCTCGATCCGACCGTAATGGATCCGGGCCTTCACATGATGCACACTCCAGCTAAAGGCCCGGTCCAGTTTGTGGAGGTCGGCCATGGCTACATGAGGAAAACGGGAGAAGTCATGAGTGCGGCTTCGGAGTTCCGGCTGGCCCTTGGGTAGGAACACCTTCATAAAGGTATCCTTCCCGGACTTGTCAATCTGCACAAAGGAGCACAGACTCAGAGTCCGCAGCAGCTCCTGGGGCCCTAGATCCATCACCTGGAGAATCTCCCGGAAGTTGAACAGGGGATACACGGACCCTGTGATGGGGTTCTTCAGGATCACCGTGGAGGACCCGCTCCGAAGGGCATCCAGGTTGATGGCCACTCGTTTGTTGCTGCAGGAGAAGCTCAGTCGCCTTTCTTCCAGATCCAGGGAAATGGTATCCGTTGTCTGCACCGCCTCCGGGAAGATAAAGAGATGGTTCATGGCCGGTTCACTTCCTTCTGGAACCAGGTGTAGAGGGCCTTGTAGAACCGGCACTCCAGAGCATGCTCCTGGCTGACGATGCAGGCCCCGCCGCACGTACCGTAAACGGAACACTGGCGGCACTCGGGGCTGAGAGCATCCAGAAGGACCTGCTGTTCCTTCAGCCAATCCGTGCCTAGCTTTTCTTTCCGGATGTACAGACAGGGATACGCCTGCCCTTGGGCATCCACCTTCCGGAGAGTCCGGTTGCTGCAGTAGGTTTCTCCGTACATGTACTGAACCTCCCTGCGCCGTTCCAGGGTCTGGTAAAGTCCTTCATACCGCAGATCTTTTATCCCGAAGCGTTTCAGCCGGGACAGGTACAGTCCCACGTACTTCTTGTACTGTTCCAGGATGGAATCGTAGTCTTCCCGGGTCAGGGCATACTTCCGATTCTCCTCGTTGGTTACATGCATGAGATGCGGGAAGAAGGACAGATTCCGTCCGATGACTTTCTCCTTCTCCCGGAACTTTGCCATAATGGCTCCCAGGTCCGTATTCCCATGGTACAGGGTGGTGGAAACCGCCAGGTCCGGGTAATCCAATAGATCGGTGAAAGGATCATACCCCCGCAGGTCCCTTTCTGCCCCATCATAGCTGATGCAGATTTGGAAGTAATGCTCCCGGAAATAATCCAGGTGCTTTTCGATGCCGATGCCGTTGGTGCTGACCGCAAACTTCGCCTGGGGCACTGCTTCCACCACTTTCCGGATTTCCTTTATGTAAAGCAGAGGTTCCCCTCCCATGAACTTGATGGCTCTAGGAGGATTCCGTTTCAATTTTGCCAGAAATTCTTCTGAAATGCCCCCTTCCCCATCCGAAGCCTCCCGGTGGCAGTAGGCACAGTGGAGATTGCACTGGCTACCTAAATAAAGGGTGATTTGAACCTGTGTCGGCAAATCCATCTTGTTTTTTTGCATATTACCCCTGCCTTCCAACAAACACCAGATAGTCGTTCCACACCTCGTACCACTTTCTCCCCAGCTTAATCTTCACCGGGCCTTCGTACCCAAAGGGATACAGGCGGAAACTGCCCGTTCCCTTTACAAGCCTTACCCGTCTGTTGTTCACAAGGCCGGCAGAAGATTCTACAAAGACTTCTTCGTCATCAATATCCCGGGTTAGCTTCTCCTTCGTAGAGAAATCTCCTATGTACTTTTGGATGGTAAAATCGATATAATCCTTATCACCTTCCGGGGTGAAGGGTTCTTCCGGATCACCATCAATCAGGTATCCTTTCCGGTTGGCCATCAGTTCCCGGTCCCCAGCGGAAAGGCTGTAGCTGTCCCAGAGTTTCATCCTGGGATGATCCCCCAGGATCAAGTCGCTGGTGTTAAAGGGCAACAGTTCATATTCCTGGTCCGTGTCAAGGGTCAGGTTTTCCTTCTGCCCGTTGAACATCCGCACCACAATATCCCGCTGGCCTTCCGCCATGATGCCCGTATCGATATCGAGGATGGTGGTATTTCCATAAAGCTGGGTCAGGACGGCAAAGTCCAGCTTGATGGATACTCCCAACCGGTTAAGGTCAAGGAACCGGTAGTCCGAGGCCATGGGACGGCGGAACAGTTTCACGGTCCCGTTTCCTTCTGTAAGAACGTAGGAACTGTAAGGATGCATGGTCTCGATCACATCCGCTCCCTTCCGGCTTTCGCTGTTGCTAGTGCATTCCGCCTTGCAGTAATCGCCCCGGAGAGTCAGGTGGATCAGGTAGTCAGCATTGGATTCCTCGTTGTAATAGATCTTCAGCATACCCCTTCCTCCTTGTCTGCTACATCGTACCCATTGACCAGGACATCCTTGCCACCCTCGATGGTCAGGCGATAGCCGGTGACTTCTTCCTTTTTGATTTTCATCACATCCTCCTGCATCTTTCTCCCTTCAAAAAGCATCTGGATTCGTCCATTCATAGCCTTCCGCACGCCTTTGAGGGAGATGGCGCTTCGCAACCCAGTAAGGGTGAAAAGAAGGCTGTTCCCCGCCAGGACCAGGTCTTGGTTCCGTTCAAAATGGAGTGTCTGATGGAGCTGGACCTGTTCTACCATCAGCAGGTTCCTTGCCCGATGGCCCCGGTCCACCACCAGCATTCCCGGTTTTAGATTCTCTACCGGCACAGGCCCTTCCGCCGTACTTACGTTTCCTTTTGCAATGATCATAAGTTGTTCCTCCTTTAGCTGTCATCCGAGCAATTGCAGTTGCAGTCGCAATTGCAGTTCTGGGTCATGTAATACTGGCATTTCTGGCACCCCTGGCAGGTTTGGCACCCTTGACAAGTCTGGCATTTTTGGCATCCCTGGCATGTCTGGCAAGACTGGCACCCCTGACAAGTCTGGCAGCAGTTGGCCTGGCAACAGTTTCCCGAAAAGGCCTCCTCTAGTTTGTTCACCGCTGTTTCCAGGGCTGCCACGTTGATTTTCTTCACCTTGTCATAGTTCATCGAGGAAAGGTCGATGGAAATCTTCGTCTTTGTGGCAAGGGTCTCCAGTCCCGACTGGATGTCCGTCAGGTCCTTCTTCCATACAATCTCGTTCTGACTTGCCATCTTATGGCCCTCCTCCCGAATCGTCCGAGCAGTTACAGTTGCTACAGTTGCAGTTGCAATCGCACTGCCCTCTCGTCTGGCAGGTACAGTTCCTCGAGCTGCACTGGCTGATGCTCTGGCAGGTTTGGCAGGAACTGGACTGACATTTCTGGCTCTGACATCCCTGGCAGGTCTGGCATTTCTGGCACGACTGGCAGAAGGTGCAGTTTCCGCAGTTGTCCACATTGGCCCCGTAGGCATTGAGCTGTTCCAGGGCCGTCTGGAGTTCCGTCACATGGATGACCTTCACCTTCAGCTCACTGGTATCTGTGAGGGCTGTCGTATCCGTGAAGGTGGTTTTATTGATGGTTCCGTTCTTTGCCATGGTTCTTCTCCAATAGCTTCTGCCCGTACTGCTGGATGGCTATCAGGACCGGAGTGAAAACGGCCCGCTTGAGCCGGCAGTAGGATCCCTTCCGGGCTTTGTCCCCCACCAGCTTGCAGCCGCCCTGACAGAAGGCGAGAGCTGTACAGGACAGGCACTCTTTTCGATACTCATGGGTGTGGTCCCCAGCAAGGATCCGCTGCAAGTAACTGAAGTACCCGTCATGGATGGTGCCGGCTTTCCGGGAGGTGTTGTGGCAGGGATACAGATTGCCCTGGAGATCCAGGTTCAGTACCGTGAGGCCGTTCCCGCAGGCCGCCGTGTACCGGTCCCACTTGCCTTTTCCCGTCAGGTAGAAATCCTTCAGGGATCCAAAAAGCTGACGGATGTAGGCTTCTTCCGTGTACCGATCCGGGGGGACCCGTTTCCCAAAGCCGTCCAGGAACTGGAGGGCCATGGCCGTCATCTCCCGCTTCACCCGGCTGTAGTCTATGTCCAGCAGATTCTTCTTCGGAAGGCCCGTATCCATGATCTCGTCCAGGTTCACGGCAATCTGGTACCCATGGATGACACTGTACTCCTCCGAAATCTTCTGGAATGCCTGAAGCACTTCCCGGGGATAGGCTTTGGCGGAAAGGACGGCAGAAAGACAGAGATGTCCCAGGGCCAGGATCCGTTCCCGGGTTTCCGGCACGGAAAACACATCGTATCCCCGGGTTTCCCTCACGTGAGGTCCGTCCCAGGACACACAGACCGTAAAATTCCGGGCATTAAAAAAACGGACCATTTCATCCGTGAGGGCCCGGCCATTGGTAATGATCCCAAAGGTCATGTTCAATTTGCGTTTCTTAACAGCAGCCACCACTTCCTGGATGGTGCCAAAGTACAACAGAGGCTCCCCGCCGTAGAACTGCAGGTGGAGGGGCCGGGAGTTTTCTTGAGAAATCTTTTCCAGGAAGTCGTAGATTTCTGGGTTGACCTCCCGGGTCAGAGGCTTATGCACCAGAGGATGCTGCAGACAGTAAGCACAGTTCATATTGCAGGAATTCCCCAGCATGAGGAATACCGTGTTAATGTTCCGTTTTAAATATTTCATCTTCCACTCCTTACGATGATCTTCACCAGCCGTACGTTTTCTGCGGTATCGTCCTTCACGATCTGTCCCACCGCCTGGGTAAGACTTTCGCCCGAAAGGGCCATCCGGCCCACTCCCGGCATTTCGGAAGGGATCACCCATCCGCCTTTCTTGGCTTTCCCATACATCCGGACAGGCACACGGCCGGCCAGGGCTACGGGGATATACGTAGGGAGGTTCACTTTCAGGATGTCGTCCCCCGGAGAAAGGGTCCGGCCGCCGATGATGGAAGCGAAATCTTCCGTATGGACTCCCACCACACACAGGCTGCCGGCAGTGGCCTTGACGTATTGTTCCTTATTGGTTGTTTCGTCCAAAGCGATAATGTCTCCCCGCTGGGTGTCTCCGCCCCGGGGAAAGAATTCGGCATAGTCGTTATAGACCGCGTTGTAGACTTTGGTGGCGGTGAGGGTGCCCGTCAGCACCACATTCCCGTTGGCATCCGTGGCTACAAACCGGCTGTCATTGGTCAGCTGGCTGGTCTTATCCGGGATCACCGGTCTGTTCAGCAGATCCGTATAGCTGCCGGTTTTGGCCACCGTCGCAAGGGTCCCGGTTTCCCCGGTCAGTTCTGCCTTGGTGGCGTAGGTCTCTGCGATGTTGTTCCCTTTCCCATCTGCCAGGGCCGCCTGGGCCGTTGCGGCAGCATCCAGCTTTTTCCCTATGGCCGTCATGATGGTGGTGGCAAAGTTCGGATCGTTCCCCAGGGCATCCGCCAGTTCCTTCAGGGTATCCAGGGAGGCATCGGAGCCATTCACCAACTCTGCAATTTTCTGCTTCACATAGGCCACGTTGGCGATTTGGGTACTTTGGGCGTTTGCTGCAGGAGTCGGAGCTGCCGGAGTCCCTGTGAGGACCGGGCTGTCCACGTTCGCCTTCACCTTCAGATCGATCTGCATCTGAGCCAGTTTCTCGGCGGCACTCTCGGCACTTTGCCTGGCCATGGTGGCCTGGGTGGCGGCCTCTTCCTGGGAGGCTTTGGCTGCCGTTGCACTGCTGGCAGAGTCTTTGGCACTGGTGTCCGCGGCCTTGGCACTGGCAGATGCTTCGGCAGCACTTTTGGAAGATGCTTCTGCCCAGGTCTTGGCGGACTTGGCTCCGGCAATCCCATCCGGGTTTCCAGTACTTTCTGCCCAGGCCCGTGCGGTCGCTGCCCATGTCTTGCTGGACCGGGCATTTGCAATCCCGTCCGGATTGGTATCACTCTCCGCCCACTGCCGGGCTGTATCTGCCCAGACTTTAGAAGATCGGGTTCCTTCCCCGGCGGGAGGGCTGTCGCTTTCCGCCCAGGCTTCCGCCATGTTCTGGCTGTTGAGGGCATTCTCTGCATATTCCCCGGCTTTGTTTTTGTATTCCCGGGCCTGGTCGGCGGCATAGGTATCCGCCACGTCTCCCAGTTCCACTTCCGTGTTATTTTGGACGGTCAGCGTCACTTCCACATTGCCAGCATCAGACATTGTGAGCCACCCCCTTGATGATGAAAGATTTGGTAAAGAAACAGGTGAGGATCCGTTCCGTCTCGCTGTTCATGATCGCCAGGTCGTAGATGTATGCTCCAGGCTCCAGGGAATCCAGAGCTCCCTTGGGCACCACCACATCCACGAAGTTGTTGTTGGGATTGTAAAAGGTATCCGTATACACTACTTCGGAAGAGTTCGTGGTCTTCTTGATGGCAAAGACCACTTTGTCCGCGTTGGTCAGCTTATAGTTGCTAAACCGGAACCGGATGGAAAAGGTATCGTATTGGGATACCTGGATGTTTTTGTTTTCGTCAATGACCAGCATCTTAGCCTCCTCCCGAATCATCGCTGCAGTCACAGTTACAATTGCAGTTGCACTGGGAATTCTCTTTCCAGTATTCTTCCGTATGAGACCGGTTCACCAGTTCCTGCAGGATGCGCCGGAGCGTGTAGGTTCCTGCCGGGATCCCCCGGTGTTTCCGGATATGGTAAGCAGACTTGATGGACAGCGGTCTCGGTACCGATGTAGGTCCTGTTTCCACATCCCAGGAATTCAAACCCATCACCCGGGCGTCCTTGTCTGCCTGAGTGCTGGACGTTACGGAAATCTCTACCTGGTCGATAAGCCGGTCGTCCGTCAGGGTCCCCATCCCGTTATAGGTCACAAGGACGGTCTTCCCCGCATCAGCTGCAGAAAATTTCAACGTCCCGGTATTCCAGCCCTCGATACCATGCTCTGTGGTGAGGTAGTCCGGCCAGTATTGCCCCTGGGCCGGTTCTTCCGCCACTTCCGTCAGGAGGGTTCCGTTCTGGGACTTCACCTGCAGGGTGGTGGGAGAAGTCTTCTGGGGCACTTCCGCCAGCCGGATGGTATAGGGGCTGTTGCTGGGGATCACGTGGGTTTCGTCGAAGATTTTCTTGATGTCAAAGGTGTTTTCAAAGGGATTGAATCGATAATCATGGATGGCCATCAGCTTCCTCCTTTCCATTGTTTCAGGGCCGAAGACTGGGACTGTTCGATATTCTTGGACCGCCGTTCGATTTCCGACAGGTACCGGTCCACGGAAAAAAGAGGCTCGCCCAGCTCCATTTCGGTCTTGATGCCCTTTTCCCCGGAGAGGGTGTATTTAATCTTCTTGATGGGATAGGTATCCGCATTCCCATCAAGACGCCTTATCTCTGCCAGCCCGTCAGTAGACATATGTCGGACGTTGAAGGTCCCGTCCGGGTAAGGGTACTCCAGCCGCACCCCGCTGATCTTGGCGGATTTCACAGGAGCCTTGTACTGGCTGATCTGGTTTTCGCCCCACCGTTTGGCATCGGCGGCATCGTAGGCTTCCGGCAGGTTCCAGACGGCCTGGTGGACCCCGTAGCTGTTCTGGCTTTTCTTATCTTCCACAACGCACAGCCACTGCTCGCCCTGGTCGTCCACGCTGCCCCCCTTGATCCGAGCCCAGTTCACCAGTTTGGACACATCCCAGGAAGGGGTGTAGGAAGTAATGTGTTTTCCTACCGTAAGACGGGCCTGTTCGTTCACTGCTGTCTCTCTGCGGCGAAAGTACAGACACCGGTATTCATCCACTCCGTACACGTAATCCACGGCAAAGTCCGCCAGGGTATTCAGGGCCTCTTTCACCGTCACCCCGTCAAAGACCAGTTTGGTGGGACGGTATCCCACGCTCTGGATCTTGCTGTCGTTGTAGACCACCTGCAAGGTCTGCCGTTCCACCTGGCGGGCAATGTCCCGGACGATATCTCCCACGTCCGTATTCTCATAGGTCTTCCAGAGCATCACATTCTCCAGCCGGTTGTAGAAACCATAGCCTTTGTACACGAACTTGGTATCCGTAGTCCCTTCAATAGGCCGGCTGATAATGTACCCGCTGTACCAGGGTTTCCGGTCTCCGTACAGGTGGATGTCGATACGCTGCATATAGTCCAGCTGGGCGTTATCCGGCTGCCGGTAAAAGGTCATCTGGCACTGGCCACAGCCGGTGCTGGTGATTTCAAAGGTCACTTCATTCAGGGCATTGGCCTCGCTGCCCCCGCCAAAAATAGCCGTCCGGGTCCCGTCCTTTTTGTAGGCATAGACCACGAACTGGCCGGGATAGTACTCATGGACCTTGCCCCGGTCGCTGTTTCCTTCACCGGCACCAGTAGGACCAGCAAAAATCCACCGGCCGAACAGCCCCCGTCCAAAGATGAAATTCGTCATACAAACCACCTGTTGGTATACGTGATTTCCACTATCCCGGCTCCCCCTGTGTAAAGGAACAAATTCGCTCCGGGCTTGGCGTGGAGGAAAGTCCCGGTAAAGGCATTGATACTGTTGTCCTTATCTCGCCAGACTGTTCCTTCTCTTCCGTTCACAATGGAGGTCTTGGGGGCTACCAGCAGGGCATCCGTCAGGTTGAACTTCTCTTTGGCCTCCTGGTGCCAGACAGTCAGATTGGTCATCCGGTCTATGGGAATAAAGCGAAAGGTAAGAGGGGTATCCACGCTCCCCAGATTATGGAGCACCATTTCCGCCTGCACTGTAGCCTGGGGAAAGGTGAATACCACCTTGGATTCCTGAGCTTCATACCGGAACGGATCTGCCAGGAGAAGGGAAACAGTGATGTTGCTCCTTCTCTGCTTGAACCCGTTCTCAAACTTGTGCTTGATTTTCGACAGGCAGGCCACATGGTAAACCCGGTCTGGCCGACCTGCCATCAAGGAATAGTCAGTCTGGCCAAAGAAGGTATAGGCTTCGTTCAGCACTTCGTCATGGTCTTCTTCCGTAGCACCTTCCATGGAAAACTCCACCTGGAGAGTCCGTCCGTCAATCTTTCCATCCCCCACTGCATCACTTCCATGGGCAAAGGCCCGGGACTGGAGCTTGCTCCGAAAAGTATAGCTGCCGCTGTCCGTAAGGCTCCAATGGACCGGCAGCTTGTATTCCACCCCGTCTTTGGTGATGGTAAAATTCTGTTCGTTTTCTTTTCTTTCCGGAAACATGCTCTTTCACCTCCTGGTTCCCACTACCGTTTTTTATCAGTTGTTGGAATCCTGATCAAAGGGAACGAAGTCCCCATGATTAATTTCATACCGGATTACCACGTCACGATCCTGTTTGGTGATGGCCACATCATTTTCCACATAGGATTCAATCAGGTGTCCATTGACCATCCGTTTCTGGTAGCAGGTGGGGTTCCGATCCGTGATTCCAGTTCCAGGATCCCCCACAATTTCGCGGATGTCAGTAGCAAAAGCCGTTCCCGCAATGCCAGCTACCAGGGCCAGAGTCATTGCCATCATTTTCATGTTCTTCATCGTGCATCTCTCCTTTTTGTGCATAAAGATAGGGCAGCCGGTTTTCCGGCGCCCTTGTAGAAAGCTATTAAATTCAGGTATAAGTAAAATTGTTCCAACGGTTGGCTTTACGCTCCTCTCAGTCCTGCCAGGACAGCATCGGTGAAGCCATCCATCAGATCATCCAGATCTGCGGCGTTGTTGATGTCTCCGTAGTTGTTGAACGTGGTGTTCATTTCCCGGTTGTCCGTAGATTCGCTGGAATTTGTGATTCCTTCGGCAATGCTGTCGAACACCGCCCTGTTCAGGGGTAAGGCCACTTCGTCACCGGCATCCCCCAGGACACCAATAAGAGGTCTTGTAAAATAGCCGCCTTTGGCATAATGAGGAGTCTTCCCCGCTCCCTGGGCCGCACCGGCAGCCGTATTGGACGCAGCTGCTGCCATGCCGATGCCCACTGCCGCGGACGTACCTCCCGTCAGAAGGCCCGTAGCGATGGGACCTGCAGACGGGTCGATGACCAGTTTCAGCCAGGCCGCAGGAGCCAGAGCCCCGGCCGCTGCCGTTCCCTGAGCCACCGTCTTGGCGGCACTGGCCGCATTGAGCTTATCCCCGAAGAGAGCCGTCACCAGCATCCCGGACAGCATCTGGGAGAAATAGCTTGCGATGGTTTTCAGCATGGCCTTTCCCAGATCCAGGAAGGCATCCTTGGCGTTCTTGGCCCCAGTCAGGATATCCGTAAAGGCTGTCTCCAGACCGCTTAAGGTGGTGGACGCCATGTCCGCGATGAGTTCCAGGGTTCCCATATGGGCATTCATATAGGCTTCCTGGTAGGTATCCATGAGAGACTTTTCCGCATCGATGTTGCTTTGCCGAAGGGCCATTTCTGCTGTGAGAGTCTCCTGCAGCAGAGCCAGGGAGTTCTGGTTATAGGCTTCATCCAGAGCCGCCTGGATGTCTTTCCCCTGGGCAAAGTAGGCATTCTTCTCGTCCAGGTAGCTTTTATAGGCTGCAGCTTTTTCCAGGTTGGCCTGTTTGTCAAAGGCGATCTCGTTGGCACTGGTCTGTTCATAGGCGATGCCCTTTTCCTTCAGGGCATTTAAAAACACAGCCTTCTCTGCACTGGTGAGACTAATGAAGTCCTGGGACAGTTTGGCGTACTTGTCGTCAATGGACGCCACCGCCTTTTCCATGTCGGACTGCATCTTCATGACTTCCTGCTCCTGCTTGGAACCATACAAGGTGAGTTTCGCCGTCACCGCATCAAAGGACAGGTCCCGTGCCTTGTTCATCAGTTCCCGGGCTTTGGCCTGTTCTTCAGAAAGGGCATCCAGACGTTTCTGGGCATAGAGTTCCGCCAGACGGGTCTTATCCCGTTCGTAGTTCTCATTGGCGGATCTGGATTTTTCCAGTTCGTCCGTTTCTTCCTTATACCACCGGTCCACCAGGGCGCTTTTGGTCTGGAAGGTCCGGAACCATTCTTCTTCGATGCTCTTGCTGGTCTGGGCAGCGGCATTGGCCAGCTGATTGACACCACCGGAGCTTCCGCCCCCTCCGCCACCGCCACCACCGGAACCACCACTGCCTCCTCCCCCAGCAGGAGCCGGAATGTCCGTACCCCCGCCCCGGAGGTTGCTGAAGTCCGGCAGCTTGAATTCCCGTTTGGCAGGAGCACTGCCGCCACCGCCGCCTCCTCCACTGCTTTCGCCGCCAATGGACCCCAGGGCATTGTTGGTTTCCAGGATCTTCTGGATCAGGCTGGAAAGCCAGCTGATGGCTTCGCTGACGAAATTGGCAATGGTGGAAAGGCCGCTGGACGCCCAGGAGGGAAGGATGCTGCCTGCCATATCCGACAGGATGCTTCCCACTTCATCGATGCAGGCCCCGATGCCTTCCACCAGATAGGTGAAGGCATTTAAAATCCAAGTGACGCATTCACTAAGGACGCTGATGAAATTCAGCACCCCATTGACCACACCGCCGATCACCTGCAGAGCCGCATAGAAGGCAGCCCCCATCACCGCCGCCACCAGGGTGAACACAGGTTCCAGAGCTTGGAGATTGGCGATGATTGCCTGGGCCGCCGCACTCATCATGGTCCGGACGGCATCCACAGCCCTTGTGACCGTTTCCATCTTGATGCCCATAGTCCCCAGCACATCTTCCACGGTCATCCCGCTTTTCCAGATGGCATAGAGGGCCGTAGCCACCGCTGCCGCAGCCGCGATAAAAGGAGCTGCAGCCGCTACTGCTGCCACAAAAGGAGCCGCTATCAGGGCCACCTTGGCCACAAAAAGTCCAATGGCCGGAATGGCAAGGCTAGTTAGGGTACTCACAATCAGTAAGATTCCCGCCTGGAACTCAGGAGGGATGGCCGTCATAAGGGCTTCAGTAAGACCGGAAGACTGGACCGTGGCCGCAAAGTTCGTCAGCATATCCCCCAGGGACTGGAAAATCCCCGTCAGATTCAGGGCTTCCGCAAGCTGGAGCCCTACCTGGGCCGCAGACTGTTCCAGCCCATCCATCAGGGTGGACCAGGTGCCACTGATGGTCTGGCTCTGCTGATCCATCATGCCCCCAAAGGACTGCTCCATGCCGCCGACTAAGGCCGTGATGCCCGTTGCCGCGTCAATGGCTCCCTTGGACACCATGCTCATGGCTTCCGGCACAGACACACCGATCTGGTCTGCCAGCATCTTCCAGGCAGGGATCCCGGTTTCGGTAAGCTGCATCATTTCACCGGCCTGGACCTTGGACTTGGCGGCCATCTGGCCCAAAGCCAGGGTGATCCGGTTGATGCCTTCCGCCCCAAGCCCAACGCCAGCTGCTGCATCCCCTACCGCTGTTAATGTGGGAATGACCTGCTCGGCAGAAAACCCGAAAGCGATGAACTTCTGAGCCGCCTGAGACACCTGACTGAATTCAAAAGGCGTCTTTGCTGCAAAGTCCTGCATCTTCCCCAGGAAGTCCTGTGCTTTTTCCGCGCTCCCCAGCATATTGGTGAAGGCAGTCTTGGTACTCTGGAGACTGGCCCCTGCTTTCACAGATGCCACTCCCAGGGCAGCCAGGCCGGCCCCGATGCCGCCTAAGACGGCCAGGGATTTCTTCGAAACGTCCAGAGCCTCGCTCCCGAAGGCGGTCTTGATCTGACGTTTGGTTGCATTGAGTTCTTTCCGGAGGTCAGAAGTATCCGCCCCGATCTTTACCAGAAGGTCAGCGATGGTTGCCATTTCCGTCACCTCCTTTCCGTCTGAATTCCTCGAAGAAGGCATCCCGTTCTGCTACGATTTCACTGCTTGTCTTTTTGGGCAGGAAGGGTTTCATCAGCTTCTCTGTCCGTACCGGTTTCCGGGTGTGGACGCTCATGAGACAGGCCACCCAATAGGCAGTCGCCCATTTCTTCCGTTGTTCATCCTTGGCCCGGCACTCGGCCATCCGGTCCAGTTCCAGGGGAGTTAACGCATAAAACTGGGCAGGCAGAAGATGCAGGAGGCCATAGGCTACTTCTTCCGCCCACCGCAGCCAGTCGTTAAAAGACGGGACTTCTTCCTGTCCCGCCGTCAGTTTTTTGGCTTCGCTTTTCCCTTGCCCTGTTCTTTACCAGGGTCTTCTTCCGGAAAGATAGCATAGTACACTTCTTTCCCCAGAATTCCGGAACCAGCAATAGCCTTCACCACAGGCTGGACGAATTCTTCCATCTCATGCCCCTGGTCAATGAGTTCCTGCATCTTGGTGGCATACCACTGGGGATTCTTGATGCCGTGCTGCCGGAGGCCGATAGAAAGAAGGGCCGTCAGGATTCCCAGGTTCAGTTCCTGGTTCCGGATAATGTCCCCGGCGCTTTTGCCGGTGATGTTTTCCACCTGGATCAGCCGACCGATATCGAAATACAGATACTGGCCGGGACCAAAGACTTCAAAGTCGATTTTCTTCATGGAATGTAATACCTCCTATCAGCCGTTCTCAATTACTGTTCCGGCCGCACTCTTCAGTTCACTGAGGGGTCCGTCCCCGGAAATGGTCCCGGAGAGGGTGGCCACGTCATCATGAGGGGTGGACAGGCTGCATTCCGTCACGGAGCCCCAGCCGGTCACATAGCTTTTGTCCGGATACTCGAATTTAATGTGGACCTGCTTTCCTGCAAGGAAAGAGGCTTCCAGGAATCTGGCTCCCTTGTCCCCGGCCAGATACACGGATTCCAGGTCCAGGGACCAATTCCGCAGGCCGGGAATGGTGGATTTCCACCCACTGGACGTTTTACTGCTGGCGTCGATTTCGTCTGCCTGCCGGGTCAGGTCACCGCTCCGCTGGCCCCCTAAGAGCAGCCAGGTGGGGTTAGTATCGGATTCTCCCGCGTTCAGATAAATAAGGTAATCCTTGCCGGCAGTGGCCGTGTTGGAGGCTTCGCTCCGGCTAGGAAACGTTGTAGTTGCCATATTATTCCTCCTTATGGATGTTCTGGATGAGGACTTCCAGGGTGATCACCCCGCTGTAGCCGGTCTCATCCTCCGGGTAGGTTTCGTAGAAATCTACCCCCTGGGCGTTTACGTAAAACTCCTCTCCCGTTAGATCCAGTTGTTCCGTCCCAAACAGGTTGATCAGCTTCTCCGCCAGGGTGTTGATTTCGTACCGTCCTTTGTAGCTGCTGTAAATGTGGATATGGGCCGAAAGGTGGGTCATATCTTCTATCTTGGTGGACTTATCCTGGACCGTCATGGTCCCCAGGGTAATAAACGGCAATACCGCTTCCTGAGGGACATAGTCGTAGACGGCCAGTCCTGTATGGTTTCTCAAAAAGGCCACCAGGGCCTTGTGTACGGCGTTATTGGGTAATCTTTTCATGGTTCCTGGATCGCTTTCTTCACATCCCGGATCAGCTGGGGTTCCACATAGTCATAGGCCGGCTTGAAGAAAGGCTTCCCAGATTGGGCCGGAATCCGGGACCGTTTCGTAAACACAGGGCCTCCCTTAAAGAACCGGAGGGCCTTTTTCTTCTTGGGCCTTACCGTATGGGCCCTACTGCCGAATTCCACCAAATGGGCATAGGGCACATTGCTGTACACCTGGCCTTCCAGCTTCACCGTGGAAAACCGGGTCTTGATGGATTTCTTCAGTTTTCCCGACCGCACCGGTACCCGCTGCCGGGCTTCCCGGGCTACCGCGTTCGTCCCGTTTTTCAGGACTGCTTCCACCCGAAGTCTTGTCTTCCCATCCCAGGCAGAAATCTGCCGGATGGCCTTACTCAGTTCCCCTTCTGGAACTTTTACCGTAAATACGGCCATGGCTACACCCCCTGTTCATACCGATGGACGATCAGCGTGGTACTGTCCCGGTAAGTATTGTCCACGGTCTCGATTTCATAGATTTCCCCCGAAAGCTTGAACCGCCAGCCTCTCCTGATGTCCTTTCGGGGCCGGATTTTGAGACGCAATTGCTCCCGATTCATGGGAGTCCCCTGGGCTTCCTGTTCGGCATAGTTTGTCTGGATCACCTGGGCCCAGATTTTTCCTTCTTCTTCATAGTCCGTATGAAAGCCCCCGTACCCGTCTTCGGAAGGAATAGGCCTAAGAAGGGTAATCCGTTTATCCATCTTCCCGATTTTCACTAGAAGGCTTCCTTCCTTTCCCCAAACAAAAGAGAGCGCAGGGTGAGAAGCAGATTGTGATAATCCGCATCCTCCCTGTGCTCATAGAGATAGGCTACCGAAAAAAGGACGGCCATTTTGAAGGCCGCCGTTTCTTCCGGTTCTTCTTTCCGCAGGGTGTCCAGACAGAGCCGCTCGGAAGAAGCGATGAGACGGGCAATCAGGTCATCCTCCTCGTTTCCGTCTATCCGGAGATAGGCTTTGGCTTCCTCAAGCGTTATGAGTCCCGTCACTGCCATGCTCATCGCCTCCCTCTAAAGCGGTCATCAACCGGCCTGGACCTGCAGGACTTTTACGGTTTCCGGCAGGATCAGGCGGCCATCCACCCGTTCGCTGGCCAGGAATCCGATCTGCCCGTTGGCTGCATAGAGTTCACTAAGCCGCTTGAACTTCCGGCCCTGACGGTCGGCAATCCAGTAGTAGGAGTAGTCCCCCAGGGCAATGACCTTGTTGCCGGCCGCCAGTTCCGGCACGAAAGAAGACGTGCGATACGGCAGGCTAAGGATCCGGTCCGGCTGGCCCACCTGGACAGAAGGCTGCCAGATGTAGTTGCCGTTGTTGTCCTTCAGTTTCCGGATGGCTTTTACCGTGGAATCGTTCAGGATCCAGGAAGCATTTCTGCGGTAGGGGGTTCTCAGGCTGTGGTACAGATCCATCATGTCATCGAAGGTGATGGCGGTCTTCCCGGCCGTCACTCCCACTTCCGCTCCCTGGAACACACCCATAGGTTTATGCTGGCCATCGCCCACCAGGAAGGCTTCTTCTTCCTTAGTGCCGATCCGTCTGGCAAATTCCTGAGTGATGTAGCTTTCCAGGTCAAAGACGCTGTCATTCATCAGTTCTTCGGAGACCCGGATGGCAGTCCCCAGCTTATGGGCTCCCAAGTTCACCTGGCTGAAGGTGTCATCGCTTTCCGGATAGACACTGCCTTCTTCCATCCAGGCCGCTTCCCCATGGCTGGCTACAACAGGGATCGTGTGGTCCCCGGAAGACGTGCGGATGGTATGGGCCAGGCTGCGGAAGAAGTTCTCTTCCTGGAGGGCTGCCACCAGAGTGTGTTCGTATTCATCCGGGACCAGGTACCCGCCTTCGGGATCAGAACCGATGGTCAGGGTGTCTTTGATTTCCTGGATGTTGCCCTTCCCCCGGAAGGCCTGCCAGAAGGCTTTGGTGTAGGCATCGCTGGCCCGTCCCACTTTGGTGTCCGGTTTCAGGTTTCCGGCACCGGGATTGACCTTGAGTGCCGTATCAATAGTCTTATTCATTTCATCATCGATGTTCCGCTGGCGTTCCAGCCGTTCGATTTCTTTTCCCAGGGCCACCACTTTTTCTTCCATCCGGTCGTAAACAGCGCTGTCTTCCGCAGAGACCATGCCGTCTTTGTCCCTATGGGATTCCAGGAAGGCTTTAGCCATTTCCCAGGTGTTGGCTCTTTCTTCTCTCAGTTTCAGGATCTGATTCATGGAAATTCCTCCTTAATGCACAAGAAGGCCCAGCCGCTTCATGAGTTTGTCCGCGGGGACCTTGTTGGGGATGGGTTCTTTCGGTTTGGATTGGACGGCCATCTTCGTCAGCAGGGAATTGGTCACCGCCGCCCGGCTAAATAGCATGGCATCCACGTTGATGTCATTTTCCGTTTTTTCTTCGGTATAAAGGATGGCATCCGCGAACCCCAGTTCCACCGCCTTCTTGGCGTTGAACCAGGACTCGGCATCCATCAGCCTGGAAATCTTGTTCCGGGACAGGCCCGTCTTAATTTCATAGGCGTTTACAATACTTTCTTTTACTTCAGAGAGCATATCAATGGCTTTCTGCATCTCCTTACTGTCCCCGATGGCCACCGTGATGGGATTGTGGATCATCATCATGGCCATAGGGGACATTTCCACCTGGCTTCCGGCCATGGCAATGACGCTGGCTGCAGAAGCCGCCAGCCCATCAATCTTCACAGTTACCCGACCGGGATAGTCCATGAGCATGTTATAGATCTGGGCTGCCGCAAACACATCTCCCCCAGGGGAATTGATCCAGAGGGTAATATCCCCACTGCCGGCCATCAGCTCGTCTTTGAAGATCTTTGGTGTTACTTCGTCTCCGAACCAGGTTTCATCGGAGATTTCTCCGGTAAGATACAGGGTACGGGTGTCTTCCCCTTCGTTTTTCACCCAATTCCAAAATTTACGTTTCATGGGATTCCTCCTTATTGCCAGAGCCTGCAAACAGGCCGGCATCCTTTAGTTTCGTCATATTTCCGTTGATGAGGTACAGGTCCCCGCCTTCTTCTTCCGGGATCCGGTTCATGTTCTCCAGTTCCCGGATATCGTTGGCGGATAGCCACCCGTTCTGGCGGCCTACGGCATAGCCATTCATCCGGCTTTCGTAGTCGCCTCGAAGAAGTCCATCCACATTGAAATGGATTTCATACCGGGTCCGTTCTTCCGGTGTCAAGAGTGCCTGGCTCATGGCCTGCTCCCACCGGGACACCCAGGGCCCAAGGGTATACTTCACAAATTCCAGGGACTGCTGCTCAATGTTGGAAAAGGTGGATTTCTCCAGATCTCCGATCATGTGAGGGGGGACCCGGAAGATTCGGGCAATCTCGTCAATCTGGAACTTCCGGGTTTCCAGGAACTGGGCCTGGTCTGGAGAGATGCCAATGGGCGAATACTTCATGCCCTCTTCCAATACGGCCACCTTCCCCGCATTGCTGCTGCCTCCAAATTGGGACTGCCAGGCTTCCCGGACCCGCTGAGGATCCTTGATGGTCCCCGGATGTTCCAGGACACCGCTGGGAGAAGCTCCATTGGCGAAAAATTTCGCGCCGAACTCCTCGCAGGCAATGGCCATGCCGATGGCGTTCTTGGCCATGGCGATGGGAGAATACCCTACAAGGCCGTCAAACCCCAGGCCGGGAATATGCATCACGTTGTCCTTTTGGAGCCGGACCGTGCCGTATTCCCGGATTTTTGGGTTCTCGTCCGTGGCTTTGGTGTATAAGTAGTATATTTCCCCATCCCCATCCCGGCACACTTCCATCCGATCCGGCATAAGGGGATACAGAGCTACCACCTGGCCCCGGCCATTTCGGATGATCTGGGCAAAGGCATTCCCCCACAGCAGAAGGTGGGTCATAAGGGTCTCCCGGAACACAAAGCTGGTCATCTCCGGATTGGGGGCATCGTGGAGAAGTCCAGCAAGGGGATGCTGGAAGTCCCTAATCTTCCCATTTCCCTCCCGGTTGTACCGGAACAGATGGAGGGGAAGCCCGGCAATGGATTCCGAAAGGACCCGGACGCAGGCATAGACTGCCGTCATCTGCATGGCGGACCGTTCATTGACGGCCTTCCCGGAAGAAGAGCCGCCAAAGAAGAACCAGTGCCCGCCGCCCAGAAGGCTGTTTTTGGGCTTGTCCCTAGATTTGAAAAGTTTGGAAAATAAATTCATAGGGGGAAGTTCCTTTCTATACAAAAAGCATACCTCGGGAGTCATAGACGCTTTCCTGGACATGATTTCCGCACCGGATAGCCCGGTCCAGGCCCATGATGGTAGCTATGGCCCCGTCGATTTTTTCTGTGGATTTTTCTTTATCTGCCTTGATGTTGCCAGCAGGGTCTCTCCGGATGTAGATGTTATCCATCATCCATCGAAGGACTGGATGCCCTCCATGAGCAATTCGCTGCTCCAGCGTGAGCTTCATAAGCTCCTTGGTGGGAGGGCTCATGTCCTTGAATCCCTGTCCGAAGGGGACCACCGTAAAGCCCATCCCCTCCAGGTTCTGGACCATCTGTACGGCGCCCCATCGGTCAAAAGCAATTTCCTGGATATTGAATCGTTCCCCCAGTTTCTCGATGAACTTTTCAATATATCCGTAGTGGATGACATTTCCTTCTGTGGTCTGGATGAACCCTTGCTGTGCCCAGGTGTCGTACATCACATGGTCCCGCTTTACCCTAAGGGGCAGGGTTTCTTCCGGCAGCCAGAAGTAGGGCAGGATGCAATACTTGTCCCGGTCATCCAAAGGAGGAAACACCAGCACAAAAGCGGTGATGTCCGTGGTACTAGAAAGGTCCAGTCCGCCGTAGCAGATCCTGCCTTCCAGGTCTTCCTCCTGAACCGGGAACGCACAAGCATCCCACTTATCCATAGGCATCCACCGAACAGACTGCTTCACCCATTGGTTCAGCCGGAGCTGACGGAACACATTCTCTTCGCTGGGTGTCTCTTTGGCCGATTCACAGGCCGCCTTCACTTTGTCGATTCCCACCGTGATCCCCAGGGAGGGGTTGGCCTTTTTCCACACCTTTGGGTCGGTCCAGTCATCCTGTTCCGCAGCCCCGTAGATGACAGGGTAAAACGTGGGGTCATGCTTCCGCCCTTCCAGGATGTCCATGGCCTTCTGATGGACTTCATAGCAGATGCTGTGGGTATCCGTCCCGGCTGTGGTAATGAGGAAATACAGTGGCTGCATCCGGGCATCCCCGGAGCCTTTGGTCATTACATCAAAAAGCTCTCGGTTGGGCTGGGTATGGAGTTCATCAAAGACCACTCCGTGGATGTTGAATCCATGCTTGGAATAGGCTTCTGCCGAAAGGACCTGGTAGAAGCTGTTGGTGGGCCGGAACACCATCCGTTTCTGGGATGCCAGGATCTTGACCCGCTTACTGAGAGCTGGGCACATCCGGACCATGTCCGCCGCCACTTCAAAGACGATGGAAGCCTGCTGCCGGTCTGCCGCACAGCCATAAACTTCCGCCCCTTCTTCCCCGTCACCGCAGCAGAGCAGGAGGGCCACCGCAGCAGCCAGCTCACTGTTATGGGTCGGTATAAAAGACCGTCCTGCAAGGTAGCAATGGCTCCGGCTGTCCACCTGGATACACTGCATGGGGACTTTTTCCTTCATCGGCTCGATGTTCTCCAGATAATGGAAAAGGGAGCGTGTCTTTTTCACACGTTCCCTCTTCCGGCTGCTTTTTCTTTTCAGTTGTGATGTCGGTTGGTCAGAAAATGAAGTGAACCGGATGACATAGAGCGTTTCCCCGGTGGGTTTGCCATACCGCAGGGAAGGCCCTTCCGTCATGGCGTTCTTGATGCCAAGACTCCAGAGCAGTTCCCGCACATCCAGGGCAAGCTGCCTGATCGTGCTGGTATAGGTGCTCTGTGCTTTTCTGTCCCCGATGCTCCCGTCAGAATCCACAAGGCCCTGGAGAAGCCGCCAGCGCTGTGCCTCAGATGCCCGAAGATATTCCGGACGGATCCTTTTATCCCGGAAGGTCGGTACGAGGATGTCCCGCAATTCATCAAAATACACTACATCGCTCCCGCCGCACTTCTGTGGGTAACGGTTATGTGTTTCATAAGGAATATGGGACAGGACTTCTTCCACATCCTCTGTCCGGATGGTGATGCAGGGTTTGTTGGCACATCCATTCCCCAGCCAGTATCCATAAAGGTACGGATCAATGGGGAGCTGCGCGGGAAGCGTTTGCAGGGGTCTGGCAACGGGGATCCGGATAAGGGATCGCCGTGCTTCGGGGGTTTCTGCAAAACGTTCTTTGTACGCCCTGACCTTTTTATAGATCTCTCCTGTGGTCCATTCCTTTTTCTTCCGTTTCCCGTGAATGTATTCCACATCCCACAAATGGCGCTCGCCGGCCACAATGGAGGAACCGTCCCGGAAGGTCAGGCGATAGGCCTGTTCCGTGTCATCCACCGCGCTTTTGGCCACGATATGGCAAGGGGTTCCCGTTTCATCAAATACCCGGTCTCCCACCGTAAGTTCTCCCATGGTCTTCCAGCCATCAGGAGTCGGGATCGGCGTATCAAGGGCCAGCTGCTTCCCTTGTTTCTTGGGAATCTCGATATAGGCTGTATTGAACTGCCGATAGCCATTGGGCTTTACCGTCCCGAACAAGTCCCGGATGATCTGTTCCTGCCAGTCAATCAGTTCGAAAGGATGGCCGGCCCAGGTTCCCTTGGTGTGGCACAGACTTTCGATGAAGGCTACGGCATAATCTGCCAGTTCCTTGTTGTAGGTGGACGTTTTGGCTTTGAATTTGGTGGGCTTGTATTTTTTGAGTTTCCGCATTGGGCTGCCTCCCTTCTTTTGAAATATGCAGTAGAAAAGGAGCCCGCAGGCTCCTTCTTTTGGGATTTCCCCGCTCCTCAAAGGCTGAAGAGGAAGGCGGGGACTTTTTCGTATTCGTTGCTCATGAATTTCCTGCCAGATCCGTAAATCTCGATCATTCCTTCGAGAGTGCATCCCAGCTGGGTGAATGCCCAGGAAACCTGGATGGCGCTGGACCAGGTGGAAGAGAAGGTGAATTCCTTCACACCAAAGTCCCTGAAAATCCTGATGATTTCTTCCGGCTTCCGGTAGGTTCCGGAAAGATCCAGCCGGCTGTTGCCCTGCTGTTTCATCTCGCTGTAAAGCCGCATCATGTCTCCGAAGGCTTCCCCTTCCACCCGAACTTCCTGGAGAAGATTCTGGTGGGAATCCTGGCAGGCGTCCATGGCCTTAGTATCTCCGGCTTTTTCT
Source organism: Acidaminococcus sp. HCP3S3_H5 (assembly GCF_052122235.1). Classification (NCBI taxonomy): domain Bacteria; kingdom Bacillati; phylum Bacillota; class Negativicutes; order Acidaminococcales; family Acidaminococcaceae; genus Acidaminococcus; species Acidaminococcus sp. HCP3S3_H5. The sequence continues at coordinate 20,720 of NZ_JBQKCS010000001.1, read as the reverse complement.
GCTGCATCAAACTTTCTTTCCAGCTCCTCGTGCCGTTGGTAGAATCTTTCCAGCATTTCCATTTTTGTCATTTTGTTTTCCTCCTTGTGATTGTGTACTTTACCTTTCGGCATGTGTATATATCACTCTAAACGCAGATAATAGCAAGCAAGTATACAAGAGAGAAACAGGGCCTTGCGGCCCCATTCCCTGCCTGTGGCTACCGCCTTCAGGCGGCATTTCTCCAGGCGGAATTCCCGGCCAGGTGTTTCAGCATGTGCAGCCGGCAGGTCTTGAATTCGTCTCCGATGAGCCCCAGCCGCAGCATCCAGCACCGGAAGGCGTATTTTTCGTTGTCCGTTTCCGTCTTTCTGGAGGAGGCTTTCTTCTGCGTGAGGGCCTGATGGGCCACCGCCAGGCAGAACTGGATGTATGCCTTGATCTCCCCGGCGTGGAGGGTGCCGTTGAAAAGCCGGAACTCTACCGTCCCTTTGGTAAAGGTGGCGTGGAGGTTGAGGCCGTGGTACCGGCTGCTGTTGTAATGGTATTCTCTGCCAAAGGGTGCCTGGAGGTACCAGATATCGGCAAATTCTGCCATGGTTCGGGGCTGCTTCTTGTTCAGTTCCCAGAGGAAGGTTTCATCTGTCTTCTGGCAGTATCTGGCTTCCCGGAGGGCGTCGATCTGGAGGGCATGGTAGATCATATCTTCCTTGCTGGCCACCAGGTTTACCAGGTTCCGCAGGGTTTTCGGGGTGAACTTCTCGGCTCCCACATGGATGTGAATCCCGCAGGAAGTGTTCACAAGGGCCCCGGCTTTTCTCAGGGTCCGTACCAGTTCCTGCAGCTTCGGGATGTCGTCGTAGGAAAGGATGGGGCTTACCACTTCCGTCCGGTAGTCCCGGGTGGCACCCTCGATCTGGCCGCCCACCTTTCTCTGAGGTCGGATGCTGGAGTCGCTCATGGCTTTCCAGGTCCGTCCTTGGTTATCCAGGGCGGTGTAAGTATCGTAGGCTCCGCCTTCATAGGTGCCCCGTCCTGTTCCGAAGAAACCGGCCATCAGGTTGGCAGCCTTTTCTCTCGTAATCCCCGTCATTTCCATTTCAATCCCGAAGTGCAGTGTTTTCATCCTTCTCGTCATCCTTTCGCTAGGTTTGTGTGTTCTTTGGCATGTGTATATATCACTCTAAACGCACAGAATAGCAAGGAATTTTGAGAATAATTATTAATTATTTCGTGTCTTTATTCAGTTTTTGCACCTCATCCACCCCATGGATCACATTAAGGTGGGATCCGTTGTCCCAAACCACCAGGAGGGACCCTATATCATCTACGCCGGTCACCGTGCCTTTCGTACCCAAAGGCGGTGCCTGGGGATCGTCCATCCGGGTAAGGCGTACCCGGGTTCCGGGAGGGTATTCCTGTTGTAGAAATTCCAGCAGCTCTTTATTGGGAAACCGCATCTTTTTTCCCTCCGTTCCGGAAGGCCGCTGACCCACTGAGCTTTTCCAGCAGGATCTTTCGGCAGTCCTTGTATTCCTTCCCGATAAAGCCTAGGCGCAGGAGGAAACACCGGAAGGCGTATTTCTCGTTGGGGACTTCATGTTCTTTGGCCGTGACCCGTTTGGCGTTCTTGGCAAACTGGCACAGGGCCTTCACCAGTCTGGAGTAGGCTTGGACCTTGGCGCCGTCCGCTTCGTGGAACCAGGGGAAGTTGATTTTCCCTTCGCTGCGGATGATGGTCAGGTCATCCGTCCCCAGGGCCTTTTTGAAAAGGCCGGCTTTAGAGGCCACCAGGTTCTGAAGTTTCTCGAAGTCTTCTTCCGTGAAATCGTCCGGAAAGGAAATGGTGAGGGTGTCGACTTTCTCAGGTGTTTCTTCCGGTTCCTGGGCTGTTTCAGGTTCCGTCCCTTCTTCCAGTTCAGCCGTTTCCTGGGAAAGTTCTGGTTCCGGGTTTGCATCCGGTTCTGCCGTTTCCTTTACGGGTTCTTGTTCCGGAGTTTCTTCAGTTGCTGCCTGTTCTGCAGCCGTTTCTTCTGGCTTGAATCCTCTGGCTTCCAGTTCTTTTACCACCTTCTGGAACAGTTCTCCGTCTTCACATTCCATGGCACCGTTTTTCCACACCATAATGCTGCCGATCCGGTAAGCCTTGGTGGGAAGAAAAAGGTACTTTGCCTTTTCTCCCGTAATGGCGCTGATGGCCTGGACCAGTTCTTTTCTCGCTGCACCTTGTCTGTTGTATTCGACCTTCATGATTGGTACCTCCTTAGGGTATTTTGGTACTGTTATTAATCACTCTAAAGGCGAATAATAGCAAGCAAAATGTAGCCCTTTTTGTTCTTTATTTTTCTCCGCCCACAACTTCCTGGTAGGTGTATGTTTTCCCATTTCGCAGGACGGTCACGCTGTCCTGCTCCCCTTCGTAGGAAGCCAGGTACCGTTTCACCGCCACATCCACGAACTTAGGTTCCAGTTCCACCCCATAGCAGATCCGGCCCAGCTGGTCGCAGGCCATGAGGGTGGAAGCAGATCCAAGGAATCCGTCCAGCACCACCCCGTTGATCTGGCTGCTCAGCTTGATCAGATAGGCCAGCATGGGCACCGGCTTACTGGAGGGGTGCCCGAAACCGTCCTCTTTGCTGTTCTTGATCCCGTCAAACTCAAAGACTGCTTTCTGTTTCTGGTCCCCGTACCAGTTGTGTTTTCCGTCTTTCCGCCACCCGAAGATAATGGGTTCCATGTTAAACTTCCAGTCGGTGCGCATAAAGGGGGCCTTGGGCTTTTTCCAGATCAGGCCAGCTCCCACTTTGAAACCGGCATCTTCGAAAGCGTCGTAAAAGACCCGGGCCTTCATGGTGGCGTAGAACACATAGATGGAGGCGTCCGCCGCCATGGCATCATGGAAGCAGGTGAAGGCCTTTTTCAGGAACTCGTACCCTTCCTGGTCGTTCAGATCATCGTTCCTGATCTTCCCGGAAGTACTCCGGAGGTTGACCAGGTACGGAGGATCCGTCAGGACCAGGTTTGGCTTTACTCCATCCATCAACTGAGCATAAGTTTCCGGCTTGGTAGAATCCCCGCACAGGACCCGGTGCTTGCCCAGCTGCCAGAGGTCCCCGGCTTTGGAAAACACCGGCTTCTGCAGTTCTTCTTCCACGTTGAAGTCGTCTTCTTTGGCTTCTGTTTCTTCATCGAAGATATGGGCGATTTCGTCATCGCTAAAGCCGGTGAGGCTCACATCAAAGTCCACTCCCTGGAGGGATTCAATTTCCACCCGCAGCATTTCTTCGTCCCATCCGGCATCCAGGGCCATCCGGTTGTCGGCCAGGATATAGGCTTTCTTCTGGGCTTCGGTAAGATAGTCCACCAGGACGCAGGGCACTTCTTTGATCCCTTCTTCCCGGGCTGCCATCACCCGACCGTGGCCGGCAATGATGTTCTTGTCCTTATCGATGATCACCGGATTGATGAACCCGAATTCCCGCAGGCTGGCCCGGATCTTGTTAATCTGTTCCGGGGAATGGGTCCGGGCGTTATTTACATAGGGAATCAGCTCATCGACGGGGAGGAGCCTCATCTCTTTGGTTGTTTTCTCCATGCCATGTTTCTCCTTATAATCGCAGCAAGCCCCCTGCGGGCACCGTTCAGGTCCCCACAAAGGGCTTGTCCTCGTAATGTTTTGATCTGTTGTTTGGTGAGGGGATATCCCCTCAGCCGGGAAATGAATTCTCTTGCTGTCATGCTATACCTTCCGCGACCGCAGCAGCCGTTCCATCACGTCATCCTGGGGCGTGTTGCCGGCAAACTCCACGGAGCAGTTTTCCTTCACCACCTGGTAGATCTGATACCAGATCTGGTTCACCTGCTTCATGTAGTTCTGGCCCATGGTCACGTATGGAGAAGCAATGGCCGCATTGGTGGTGGGGTGCTTGGCCAGAAAGCCATATTCCGAAATGGCATGTTCGCACTGGATCCACCGGGACACCGCCATGGCGTACTGGCTGATGAGCTGAGGGCTTACCAGTTTCTCGCAGTGCCGGGCTTTGAGCCACAGCCAGGTTTCCCGGTAGATTTCTTCCGCCTCCAGCTTCCCGCCGTTCCGCTGCTTTTCCTTCATGTAGGCCTTGGGTTCCGGCATATCTTCTCCGGTAAGGCCCACCCCTTCCGGCAGGTCCATCACCTTAAGCGGCCGCTTCCCCGGATTGTCCGGCAGTTTGTCCAGCAGGGCCCTGGGTTTCCGCCCCTGGCCCACCCGCAATCCCCCTCGCATGGTTCCGTCTTTTGCTATTTTTCACACCCCCTTTTTCACCGGGTCAATACCCTTTTTGAAAACGCGTTTTTTTCGCGCGTGACCCCTCGCCCGTTCTGGCTTTCCGGGCTTCCAGAGATTCATACACCCCCTGGGTATATCACTTTGTTTCAGATTTATCATTCTGATAGTCCACTTTTTCTTGTGACTTTTTGGTGCCATCGATCTCCTCTTTGGGCATGAATCCTTGCGTGACAGGCTTTGCACAGGGCAATCAGGTTGTTCCAGGCATGGGTGCCGCCTTCCGCCAGCGGTTTCTTATGGTGAACTTCTTCCGCCACCACATACCGGCCATTCTTCAGGCACAGTTCACACAGAGGATGGCTGGCAACGTAAGCATCCCGGATCTTCTTCCAAGTCCGGCCGTACCGTTTTTTACTCACAGGACTGCGTTCATACTTTTCGTATCGTTTGTCGATAATCTTCTGGTGCTTCTCGCAGTACCGCCCATCCGTCAGGTTCGGACAGCCCGGGTAAGAACAGGGGCGTTTCGGTTTTCTCGGCACAGCTGCCATCTCCTTTCGGGCAACAAAAAATCCCTGCAGATTTTCTCTGCAAGGCTACCCCACGATTGTATTTTCACAGGGTTTAACTTACAATAAAATAAGAAAGACAATGGGAAGGAGCGCACCTCATGAGTCTGGGTTACGGCGGTATCGCAAAAAAAGTAAATGAAGATAATACCTATGTGCTCTACGCATATGGTGCCTTCAACTGGAACCTCCCTGAATGTACGAACGATGATTACACACTTGATGGTTCTATCCTGATCCCAAAGAAATGTTTTGTCGGTCCAGAAATCCATCAAAAGATAAAGAAGATGCCATCTGGCAGGAAAAAGCTGGTTACTAAACCCGTCTATATTTCTTGTATTGATATAGTATGCAATGCAGTGGAAAAAGGTTTAATCGAAATAGATAACTCTCGATTCGCCTGGAAATTTTACTCAGATTCTGCCAACACAAAAACGTTTGATTTCATAGCCCTTCGGCTTCTTGATAATGCTTTTAGGGAATATCAAGAAACGGGGAAGATTCCTGAAAAAGTCTACTCCCTTGCATAAAAAAAGCCTTGTAGGATTCTTACATCCTGCAAGGCTTCACTTTATTCCCTTTTCTCGTGATTCTATCATACCACGAAGGGCCTGTTGAATTCTAGTGTTTCGCTACTGCATTTTCCTGCAATGTACTGCGCTCCTCCAAAATTTTTTCAACGGCCGCCACCCCATCACTGTGGACGGCGTAGATCCACCGGATCCCTTTGCCCATGCTCCGGGCAATGTCCTCCCAGGCATCGAAGTGGATGTACCGGTCCCGGAGGACCAGCCGCTGGGCTTCGTCTTCCACCCGGTCGATGACCTGGCCAATCTCATACTTCAGGTCCACCAGCCGGTCCACTTCCCGGTTGATTTCCTGCTCCCGCTCCCAGATCTTCTCGATGGTCCGGACGAAGGGGGCTTCCGTGGGCCGGTTGGGGTTGTGGCTTTCTTCCAGCCCGGCTGCTGAGATGCCCAGGCAAAGATGCCGGAGCTCGGCCACTTCCCGAAGATTGCTCTCTATTTTCTTATCCAGGTAGAATCCCTGTTGCAAGTACTCTTTCGCGTTCATGCTTTTCCCTCCAAATCCGCTTTGACGGCTTCAATGAGATCCGCCTGGGAACTGTCTTTCTTCTCCAGGGCCTTCAGGATCCGTTCGTCCATGGTGCCTTTCGTCACAATGTGCTGGACGATCACCGTCCGGCTGGTTTGTCCCTGCCGCCAGAGCCGGGCCACCGTCTGCTGGTAGAGTTCCAAACTCCAGGTGAGCCCGAACCAGATCAGGATGGACCCGCCCTGCTGCAGGTTGAGGCCGTGCCCGGCAGAAGCCGGATGGATCAGGGCCACCGGGATCTTCCCGGCGTTCCAGTCGGCAAAGTCCCTGCTCTCCTTCAGTTCCCTGGCTTCCATCCTCTGACAGATCCGTTCCCGGTCGTGCCGGAACCAGTAGGCCACAAGGACCGGCCGGCCATTGGCGCTTTCCACCAGGTCTTCCAGGGCATCAAGCTTTCGGTCATGGAGATGGATGGTCTTTCCGTCATCGGTGTAGATGGCTCCGTTGGCCATTTGGGTCAACTTCAGCGTAAGGGAGGCCGCATTGGCTGCCGTCACCTCGCCTCCCGGCAGTTCCAGCATGAGAGACTTTTTGAAGTCATTATACCGCTTCCGCTCCGAGTCCGAAAGATTAACCTCGGTTTTCACACGCACCAGGTCCGGCATCTGCAAATAGTCTGTGGCTTTCATGGACACGGTGATGTCCGCGATCTTTTTGTAGATGGCGTCCTCTGCTCCCGGCAAGGGCTTGTAGGAAAACACCACCATCCCGTTCCGTTTGTCCGGCTGGAAATAGGTGTTCCGGTACTGGCTGATGTATCTCCCCAGCCGCTCTCCCATGTCCAGGAGCCGGAACTCCGCCCACAGGTCCATAAGGCCGTTGCCGCTGGGAGTCCCCGTGAGGCCCACGATCCGTTTCACCTTGGGCCGCAGGGCCTTCATGGCTTTGAACCGCTGGGCCTGCTGGTTCTTGAAAGACGACAGTTCGTCCAGGACCACCATATCAAAATCCAGCCGGCAGTTCTTGCAAAGCCACACCAGGTTCTCCCGGTTCACGATGTATAGATCCGCAGGTTTCTGGAGAGCCCGCCGCCGTTCCGTCACGGACCCTACCACCACGCTGCAGGTGAGCTCCTTCAGGTGGTCCCATTTCCGGAGTTCTTCCGGCCAAGTATCTCTCGCTACTCTGAGGGGGGCCACGATCAAAACCCGGTGGACTTCAAAGGAGTCATACATCAAATCCCGAATAGCCGTCAAGGTCGTCACCGTCTTGCCGAACCTAAGCCCATATCCAGCAGGAGAGCCGTCACCGGGTGGGTCTTGATGTACTCGATGGCATAGGTCTGGTATGCATGGGGTATGAACTTCATTGGGCATCACCTCTTTCCGCGATGGTCTGCAGCAGCCCGGGGATATCTTCCAGGGCATCCAGGACGAACACCCGGAACCCCAGCTCCCGAAGCTTTTCGTGCCTTTTCACCTGCAGAACCCGTGGTTTCTTCCCCGGTGCCTTCACTTCCACAAAGGCCAGCTTCCCACCAGGAAGAAGGACCAGCCGGTCCGGCATGCCGGAAAAGGAAGGGGAAACGAACTTCACAGCCAGTCCGCCTTTCTTCCTCGTTTCCGTCACCAGCTTCAGTTCTACTTGTTTCTCATTTAAAAAGGACATCTGCTGCCTCCTTTGCCTTTGCCATCACTTCCGCATCCACCGGGGTTCTGGGTTCATGCTTCAGGTCTCCGTAAAACACATTCAGATAGTCATTGCTGACTTCCGGATGGTCATGGAACATATTGTCTTCCGCCCGGGACCGCACTTCATCAATCTTTTGCAGGACCCGCATGAATTTGTCCGTATCTGTAGACAAAAGGACCTGAGACATGTGGATGGCAAGATTTCCACCCAATGTCCGGAACAGCCGCATTTCGGCTCCCACCAGTTTGTACAGTTCAATCGTCCGTTCTTTCTTGTTGATCATCGCTTTTCCTCCTTCAGTATGGGAGTGACGGTGGTGACACTCTTCAACATACCCTCTCTATAGATCCTTTTTTAAAATCTTCTTTAGGACTTTCAGGTGAGAGTGTCACTACTGTCACTTTTCATAAGGTGCAGGTGGTGAAGGTCTCCAGCATACCTTTATATAGAACTCTTTTAAAAATTCTTCTTTAGAACTGTCAGTAGTAGACCTGCACCCACCTGCACCTTTTAGATTTTTCCATAAATCCCATGGGGTGCAGGTGGTGAAGGTCTTCAACATACCTTTATATAGAACTTCTTAAAAAATTCTTCTTTAGGACTGTCAGTAGTAGACCTGCACCCACCTGCACCTTTTAGATTTTTCCATAAATCCCATGGGGTGCAGGTGGTGAAGGTCTCTAACATACCTTTATATAGAACTCTTTTAAAAATTCTTCTTTAGGACTGTCAGTAGTAGACCTGCACCCACCTGCACCTTTTAGTCCAGAAAATCCTGTCCTTCTTTCAACCGCAGCCCGTGAACAACGATTCCTTTCTTCGTCTTGTGACGGAAGAACCCCGCCTTCTCCAGATTCCCATAGAAATCCGAAGTGCTTCTAGTGTATTCACCCGTCTGCATACAGACGATCCGGTACTGCTGGTACAAATCCCCCGACTTCTCCGTGAAGGAGGGATCCATGTCACAATGGGCGTCCAGGAATTGTCCCAGCCAATCGTTGTCCTCCCGGTATTTCTCTACCGCTTTCCGCACGGCTTCCGGTTCCTCAATCTTGAACTTCTTCCGGATGGCAGCTTCCGCGCCTTCAATGACCCACTTCAAAATGGCCGGCCCGGCTTGTTCGAACAGGTAGTCCGAATAGTTCTTGATGTCGTTTTTCCGGGTAATCCTAGCGTTGAAGGGAATGATAATCAGCCTCCGCCAGGTGCCGTCATCGTTGGCGGCCACTTTCGGCAGGTGGTTGGTGTAAAGGACCAGTGTGTGGGAGGGGACGAAATGGAAGGGAGTCTTGAACTTCTTCTCCGCTTCGATGGGGTCCACAGAACAGATCTGCTTCACCATCCCCGTATTGAGCCGCTGGCCTTCTTCCAGTTCGGAAGCGATGATCAGCCGCTTCCCTTTCAGTTCTGCAATTTCCGGTTTTACGTTTCGCCGGCAGTTCATGGTCATGGTCTCGGCGGAAATCTTGCCGGAATACAACCCCAGCACCCTGGCGATGGTGTTCCAGAAGGTGGATTTCCCGTTGGCCCCGCCGCCATAGGCGATAATCATCTGTTCGGCATAGACTCGGCCCACTGCGGCCATCCCCACGATCTGCTGCACGTACCGGATCAGCTCCTGGTCCTTGCAGAAGAACAGGTCCAGGCTTTCCTGCCACATGTTTCCTCCCTGGGTTCCGGGAGAGCAGGCGGTGACTTTGGTGATCATGTCATCCGGGTCATGGGGCCGTTTTCCATGCATCCCTTTGGAAAGGTCGTAGGTGGCTTCCGGGGTGTTCAAAAGTTCCGGATCATAGTCCAGCTCGGAAACATCCAGGGCCAGCATGGGGGTGGCGGCATTCTGGACATTGAGAATGTTCTTGTAGTTCCGGTTTTTCATGACGAATTTCTTGTAAGCATCCGCGCTGAGAAGGGCCGTCAGCAAATGGACTTTTTCCCCGGGAATCTGGTTGGCCAGGGTCTTGCTTCTGGACTTCACGTCTTCCCGGGAGATCCCGATGGCGGTCAGGTCATCTTCTGCCTGGCGGATCTTTTCTTCGGCGTCTGCCAGCTGGTCATCCATAAAGTCCTCGATGACGCCCAGAGGCTTATGTTCATCTTCATCCCAGTGATTACCCACGTAGGCGATGTACTTCGTAGCACTGGTGTACCGAAGGCGTCCCATACAGGTCCGGGCCAGGACTTTGGCTTCCCCGATATCCGAGAAGTCATCCGGCTGGAGGGACGGGTGGCCAACAGCTTTGTTGTATTCATCCGGGGGCACATACCCCTCGCTTTGCTGGATTTTGTTCCGGAAGAACTTCAGGGCACTTTTCCAGATGGTGTCCAGCTCTTTTTCCGGAAGCCGCGGTTCGCAATTCTCAGCCCGCTGCAGGTAGGCTTCGTAGGCTTTTTCCGTATCCCCATACCGCTTCAGCACCCGGCCGGCAAAGTGGGACATGGTGTTGTTCCGGTTGCCTTCCGGGATAGAACTCCCGGTATAGAAGGGAGGTTCCGTCTGGTCGGGTTCCAAAGGTCCCAGGCCGGCCAGAAAATCCGTGATGGTTTGCTTCCCTTCCTGCCATAAGATAGCTTCCGGCACCACTTCCGTGCCATACAGGAACCGGGCTGCATCCAGAGCCTGGGCGTCGAAGAAGGGAAACTCTTCCCGGATCCCCTGCTTCAGGGCCGTATAGGCTTTTTCGTCCTGCACTTCGGTGATGGGAAAATACGCATGGAACCGGGGCCGGGCTTTCCGGCCTTCCTTGGCTTTCCCGCTATTCCGGGACGGGACGATGGCCACAGCCACGTTTGGCAGCATGGCAAGGAGCTTTTCTCCCGTCACCCACTCCTTCGGATTTTCCGTATGGTCGTTGTCGCAGTCCATCACCGCCACATCGGAAGCCAGGAAGTTATCCCGGCTCCGGTAGTTGTCCTTATAGGCCGCACAAACGTGGTCGAAAGCAGCAGCCGTCCCCAGTTCCCTGCTGCTTGTGATGACTGCTTTATTAGGATATATGGCATTTCGTTCGTTGCCGGTACAGTCAGCCGTGTAAATCGTAAATCTCATTTTTCTGCCTCCTCGAGGGTTTCGTTAAAGAATCTCAGCCGATAGTTCTTCCATCTGGCCCGCCGAATCTCCGCATCCATGCCAGGAGATATGGTATCCCCGAATACCCACACTTCCCGGCAAAGGCCCATCAGGATGTTGCCGAAATGGAGCCCTGCCTCCCGTTCCTTTGGATCCCGGTCATCCAGGAACTGAGGAAAGAGGAGATGCGGAGCCAAGGGCAAGTACCCTTCTTCAAAGGCAAAGCGGCAGTACCGCCTTGCTGCCAGGATATTTTTATCCGTTGCCCCGGAATACGGGGAACAGATATATACGAGAGGCCGGTAAGCCCGGAGTGCCTTCCGCTGGGCTTCGACAGCACTGAGGGCTCTCTGCGGAGTCGGATCCGGATAGTGTTCCTGGTTATGCATGTCCATAAATGCCACACTCCTTTTCGATCAGGGGATAGTTTCCTTCCTCAGTCATCAGCCGATAGATGAACAGCCGACCTTTCTGTGTCCAATAGGTATGGACACGATTATGCAGGACGCCGTTTCCGTCCGGGATATTGAAGGTCTTTGTCGAGGTGTATCCCATGGGAGCATAAGCCTGGTAAAGCAGCCAAATATTGCCCTGTTTGTACTGGATCCCGTGTTCATGGAGCCACTGGTTCATGCGGTTTGCAGACCATCCATAGTCCTTGGCAATGGTCGATGTGCTCACCAGCTCCCTACACTGCAGGACCAGATCGAAGTACGTAGCCTTTGGCCGGAGCTCCGCAAGCTGCTGCTGTTGAGCGGCATTTATCTGTGCCAGTTCCCTTGCCCTATTCCGTTCCTCTTTAAGCTTTGTAAGAGCTGCAATCGCAAGATCCGGATTATCCAGGATGGCTTCTGTAGCATAAATGCCTGTTTTTCGGATGGCTGGAAGGACTTCATGCGTCACCCAACGCTTAAATGCCCTGGCTTCCGGTTTCCGGCTTCTGAGAATCAGCGTGTAGAGACCTGCTTCATTGACCACACGTTTTTCGGGATTCCCCGGAATACCCTCGGTTAAAACGAGGGTATTCTTCTCATCGTCATCCAGTCTCGAGAGTGCATCGCTCGGATTGCCGATATCCAGGATGCGGCATATGTCCGCAGCTACGAACCAGGATTCCCCGTTTACAACAGCCGTACGCACGTTCATTCCGTTATAAATAAAATTTTTCATATCAGTCATCTTGCTGACCTCCCTGTATGTAGTTGGGAGTTGCCTCCCACTTTGTAGCCACGGCAATCCATCAAATCTGACGGTTTCCAAAAACTTCCTGCAACTTTTTTCTTGCCCGCTTCAGCTTCTGGGTGATGTTGTTTTCATTGGCACCGATTCTGATGGAGTATCCCCGGATGGATTCTTCGTTGAGATAGACAGAGATTACCGCATCTTCCCACTCCGGCTTGTTCACCAGCACCGTATGGATTTCCTGACGGACTTTTTCTTCGCTAGCCTTGCGATCCCGTTCCGTTGCATCTCGGCTGACAGTATTCATATCTGGCATGGAGATTCCGTTCCGGCTGCACCCGCTTCCAGCAACAGTGCAGGTGTACGTATCAGGGACTGCCTCGATGGGATTCATCAAAGCCTCGTCCTTTTCATTCCGTTCCTGGTAGTCCGGGCACTCTGTTCTTCTCCGATGTTCCCTGCGCCAGTCGTTATAGAGGGGCTTGTTGAATTCTTCGTCCATGATTTCCTGGGCGCTGCGCCGGGTAACTTCTTCCCCTTCCTTTGCCGCCTGTTTTCTCAGTTCGTAATCCCTCTCGATCATGATCTGGCAGTCACCTTCAGGGACTTCCACTACCGTGACCACTGGTGCTTTCGATTCATCCCAACTGTAGTGTTTGACTCTGATTTTCATTTTTGGCATCCTTTCCGTCCGTGCCAGGGGACGAAAGGATGCCAAAAAGACCTGCGGGGAAAGTCCCCCACAGGTCCCAAAATGCCAAAATGGCGCACGGGAACAAACGGTGGGGGCATTTCCAGTCCTGTCCACCGCATCACTGCGGTGATCCAGAACTGTCTATGCATCCCATCGTCCTCATGCGCATCTCGGACTACAGAGATTTTTTTTGCTTGGGATTTTCTCCCTTGCTTGCTTAAAGTCTATCTCAGAACCCAAATTCTGTAATTGACATAAAGTGAGGTAAAATGGATATAAAATTCCTTTTTAAAAACATAAAAAAATAGGCTACCCACTGTTCGTGAGTAGCCTAAGGATGCACTGATCCATTCAGCACTTCCCAAAATATTTATTCTTGGTATCCCTCTATCAATCCATATCTACCAGTCTTACTGTCTTTGGTAAACCGGATAAGGTTTGCTTTTCCATAATCGATTGCAGGAATTTCATTTTCAATAATGATTGTCTGAGGAGGAGATTTTCTTTCCACAAAGTACCTAAACAAGCCCGACTTCATTGGATCAGGAACGAATTCATCCTTGCTCACATCCTTTTCTTTTAATGTAAGAATTGGTGAGTCAACAATAAGTAGAGCTGGATGATAATGCCCCATCTTTTCCAGACAGTTCTGTATAGCAACTGCCAAAATCGTATTTAAAAAGGCCCGGAATCCCTTTCCTTGACTTTTTTTCTTATGTCCATTAACCACAACATCGCAAGAAGCAATATCAAAATGAGAGTCTATGTAATTCTGATAGGCACACTGTACCAATAAATCTTTAAGTTCTGCATCTAAGAGCTTCTGGAACACCTCCTTAAATTTTTCTTTTGCATTCAACTGATTATTCGTAATTGTAGAACTTTCCACAGCATCCCGTTCCTCTTTGAGAAAACCGGAAAAACTCGTAATCATTTCTTGCATTTCATAAAACCGTAAAGAGCTCTGATACTCGTCAAGTTGTTCTTTCAGCCGTTTAATTTTGGGATTAAGTTCACCACTAATTTTTACACTCTGTTCTTCAGACTGTTCAAATAAATTTTCTTTTCTCTTAGTTAAAACCGAGTATTCCTCTTTTAGCGCCTTTTGAACGGACTGCAAATCTTTGACCTGTTTCTCTATTTTCTGTACTTCGTTTATGGCCGCACCGATACAATCTTCTTTATGTTCATGTGGAAGTTCCCCATTACAAAAAGGACACCTTACTGAAGGTTTAAGATCCTGAGAAATGATATTCCCTTCCGCAATAAACGTCAGTCGTTTTACGTCCGACTGATACTGTAATAAAAGTCGATCATTACGTTCTAACAATACTTCATCCTCAGCCATCTCATCAATTACCTTATTAAGTTCGTCCCCTATCACCTTACGCGAATGTAATACATCTTTGAGGATTCCCTTTGTTGCACCGATTTCATCAATTGTCTGATCAATTTTTTGTCTTAATTCATCAGGCTGCATTGAAGGTTGTATCTCATCAAAAGATGACTTTTGCATTTCTAAAAATCCCATACCACGATCTACTACACCCTTTACACTTTCATCTTTTGCTTTTTTTATTTTAGGATCAATAAAAGAATCTTTAGGGAGATAATTATTTCCCGTGCCCAGGTATAATAATGCTGTTAAAGTTGAAGTACTAACACTATTATTTGGTCCCTTCCCTTTCAAGATACTGGCTTTATTGTGAATCCGATCTTCATCTATCATATAGGTATGATAAAAAGTTCGAGCTGTGAGAGACTGAGACTTTCCTTCCTGCGAATTAATAATCCTGATATCTGTTGAAATTCCCATGAGCATCAGCCATACGCTGTTTATAGCCCCAAATTTCTTAGAAGGTTTCATTTTATATGTGCCTGAATCTATTCCTTCTACATGACTTATCACTTCAAACTCTTGGGAATTCACTTCTCTGCTTATAGAAAGCGCATTGCCATTAGCATCTATGCCAATCGCAACATTCTGTACCTTTAGGTTTGAATCAAAGCTGCTTTCTTTTGCTCCCATCATATAATCAATGCAATCAAGGACCATGCTTTTACCAGAATTGGAAGGCCCATAGATAATATTTAGCCCTGGTTCGAACATCAGTCTTGACTCACCGTCATTTGCAGTAATCTTAAGCCATTTTATATAAAACATTAATATTACTCCTTTATATTTTTAATAGAACGAGTATGGATTATATTGAGTAATTTTTCATCACTTTTATAGCCATACTTTTGGAGGGCTAGAGCTGCTGCTGTACAATATTCTTTTGCATATGTGCTGCTAAATTTGCTTGATAGCTGTATCCCATAGTTTGTTATTTTATAGAAATATCCCTTGTCAATTCGCACTTCCAGTATTTCCTGCCGAACCAATTTTTTTATTGCTTCCACTACAAGAGATTGTCTACCAGCCATTTCTGCGTACATAAAATCATTATCACCGTGTAGGTTTCTGGATAACAAATCAAAGTTTTTTGCGTAGCAGCTCATAAAATCAAGAACAACAAGTCTCGTCCTGGAAAAACACATTTCTGGTAAACAGCTTGTCAAAAGAAGAATCCTCATTGCCATTTCGAAAGAAGTATTGAAAAGCTTATGTTTGTTTGTTTCGGTTTCCTGCGGCGCAGATTTCCGTATACCAGACAAATCAAAAGTTCCAGTTTTCAGTTTAATCACCCTCCATCCAATGAAGACGATCATCGTTTACCAACATATGGCAAATACCTTTTTTCTCTCCTGGACCAACCCAGTTCAAGGTTAGTGTATTTAGATTGGCGGATAGCTGAATCAACGTAGCATGTTCCATTACCGCTGACAAGCGATCATAGCCAGAGTCATATTCTTTTTCTTCTGTTGTAACAACACCCTCATATATCTCGTCTTTCAAACAATCAAAATTTTGAGTTTCATCTGGACAAACCGTATCTCTCAAACCTCGTCTGATGGTTTCCGCAAGATAATAGTCTTTCCTTTGCCGGTTAAAGTGCTTCTTTAATCTAGGATACGGCTCAAGGTCTTCTGCTCTTTCACATTTCGCTCCTGTTTTTTCCTGATAAACTCCGAACAATTCTTTTACATACTTTAGCTCTTCATCTGCAACCGTTGATGGTGGAGATATCGGAGATGGTTTCTTGAATCTTCTGACAACTCTGTTAAACGCGTCAAGATCACTACTGATATCCAGTGTCGCCTCTGACGGGGGTTCTTCAGGCTGGTCTTTTTTTCGATTATCCTGCAAAATAGCATATAAAAAAGCCTTCCCCAAAAAATTGCCTGGCTCCCCCTCGGTATAACATCTTTCTAAATCTCTTCTCTGTTCTTCTGGCAAATCGGAATCTTTGATAAGTGCAATCAGATCATTTAGCATGTCTCCTGTTTTCACGCTACTTAAGTATCCTTCGAGAACTTTATCAGTAAAATATTTCCCAATTCTATATTGAACATCTTTATTCTCCACCGCGTCTTTCAAAGTTCGGGGAATATCGGCTTCTTGTTTATACCATGAACCAGCTAACTTACTATTCACATAATATGGTTCATGATTTCTATTAAGTACATTACCCAGGGTAATAACAGGTTCAAAAAGGATTTTTGCCACACTGGTCATACTGGGATGAGATGCACCTTTTTTAAACACTCTAGCAAATGACGCGTAGTTATATACTCGCATGAATTATCACCTCTTTCAGACGATAATGTGCATTTATATTGGTAATAATATTGTACTACATTTTATGGTTATATCCATAGTCGGGAGTAGCAAACATAAAGATCTCATAATATAAACTGCCGCAGTATGCCTAGTGAATTTTACCAGGGGCTGCTATAGGATCTAAATCATGAACGATTACCAAGCTATAGAACAATACCCCTTTAATCTACCGTTCAAACGTTGTGCATTTTGAATTTCAGAAAATGGGTTCTCGAAAATTTAAAAATGATTTTTGCCGAAAAATAAAAATGGACCTCCAAAGCGGCATGCTTCAAAAGCCCATATATCAAGCGATTTTCAAGATTTGGGGTGCGAAAAGTTCTTTTATCAATACGGGGATTTGCATTTCGTAGGCGCTGAAGCCCTTTTTGGCTTCCTGGCCCCAGGTCACAATGTGGGTCAGCAGCTGGGAAACCGATTGGGGGGTATAGAATTCTCCCGCCTTCTGGCCCATATCGGAGGCAAAAGTGCCGATCAGATATTCATAAGCATCCCCCAGCACATCCCCGCTGTGGCTGTCCAGGTTCAAGGGAGCCAGGGCCGTCATCACCTGGGCGATCATGTCATTCCGCTTTTGGGGGGTGGATCCCAGCTTGGTGGAATACAGGTCCACATCGTCGAACAGATGGCCCAACAGGTCCGGATTGGACTGTTCAATATCCCGGAAAGCCTGGTTCAGGTTTTCCAGCTGGAAGGTCTGCTTCCGGATGGCGTCCATCTGGGCGGCAAAGGTGAAATCCGGCTTGATTTTATAGTCCATATCCATGGAACTCAAGAGATCCTCATGGGCGTCTTCATCATCGTAATATTGCTTATAAACAGCCTGGCGCTGTTCTTCCGTGGCCACCTGTTCCGGGTCCACTTCACCGGCATCCACCAGCACATTCGCTGCTGCTTCCAGAGTCTTATCGGACAAATGTTTATAAAAAATAAGGCCCAGAGCATAGTTCATGTAAGAGGCTGCCCCCATGGTCTGGCGCATCACGTTGGCAGAATCCCACAGAACCTGTTCCAGGCTTTTTTCGTCAGTGCTCATCGTTGTGAATCTCCTTTAGGATAATTTGGCGTGCTTGCTTGTGATATTTTTATTGTATCACAGAATCAGAGCCTCTTTTTCGTTAAATTTATTATACCCCACCCCCTGTCCAAAAAGGCAGACAAAAAAACGTCAGACTGGCCCTTGGGGCCGCATCTGACGTCTTACAAGAGCCCTCTTCACTCTCCCCTCTTCATCTTCTCCAGTGCCTTCCGGTACCAGCCGTAAAGGGTGGACAGGGGGCACTGATGGATTTCCTGGAGCTTTTTCCAGGGTATTTGCTGGATGGCCGCTTGGCGGACCAGGAGCCGTTCCTTGGGGGTGAGCTGTCGGAAGGCTCGGAGGATTTCTTCCTTCCGGATTCCCCGAAGAAAATCTTCCTGGTAGCTGGATTCGCCTCCTTCCATCACCTGGACTTTTTCCTGGATTTTGTTCCAGCGCGCCTCTTTCCGGATGTAATGGGACAGCAGAAAGGTAAGATGAGTTTTCACAAATCCAGGGAATCTTCTGGCGTCTTCTCCCGGATATTTCACGATGGCTTCCAGGATTCCCAGCACCAGGGTACTTGCCAGATCCGGCCGCAGAGACAGGTTCTTTTCCTGGCCGGCCAGTTTCTTTACCAAAGGGCGAAAGGCTGTAACGATGGCCATTTGGGCTTTAGGATCCCCCTGTTTGGCTTGGGGCAGCAGAGCTGCCAGTTCTTCGTTTTCCATGAGGGCTCCTTTCTTCAGGCAAAAAGGCTGGTGTCCAGATCCCACTGTTCCGTTTTTTTCCGTTTTTCCGTTTCCTGGGGAATCCACCGTTCCAGGTTCCACCGCCGGTCCCTGCCTTTGGCTTCCAGGTCCAGGGTCATGCCGGCGATCCGGCTGATGAGACGGTTGATGGTCCGGCTTTCTTCTTTTCCAATCCGGCCTTTTGCGTCCAGGAGTTTGGCCTGGAGTTCCGGCAGGGAGAAATTGCTGGTAAAAATTGTCTGCCGCCTGGCGGTATACCGGGCATCGATCAAGAGGAACAGCTGCTCCAGCCCCCATTCGGTGACTTTGGCGGTGCCCAGATCGTCCAGGATCAGGCAGGGGACTTCCTGGTACCGGTCCATCCGCTGGTTCCAGTCCCCGGTAATGTTCCGCCGCAGCTGGTTCAAAAGGCCGGCGGTGGTCATGAACCGGACAGCTTTTCCCTGGAGGATCTTTTCTTTGGCGTACAGGGCCGCCAGCATGGTCTTCCCCACCCCGGAAGGCCCATGGAGATAAAAGCCCCGGTTTTCCTGGGGATCTGCGGCCATTTTCCGGATGGTTTCAACTGCTTTCCGGTTCCCCTCGTCCACCTGATATTCTGCAAAGGTGCTGGAACGGAACATTTCCGGCAGACCGGCCTGATCCAGCAGATGCTGTTTCCGCCATTCCCGCTTCTGGATGTTTTCATAGGGACAGGGATGCATGGCTTCCCGGACGGTACCGGCGTAATAGACCACCAAAGGCATGTAGCCGGGAGTGGGCTGAATACATTTTTTTCCTCTGCACTGCCGGCACAGTTCCTGGGCCTTCAGGGCACGCTGGATGTGGATTTCTGAATAGAGGTACTTGGATTCGGGCAGCCGGATTTCCGGTCCTACCAGATTCTGCACGGAGATGATTTTTCCTTCGGCGGGTTTGGCTTTGACGGGGTCTGTGTGTTTTTCCATGATAAGGCTCCTTTCTTCCATGTCCACGGACAGAGGATTGAAAGGTCAAAGTCCGGCTTTGACTTTTCTTTTTCATACTTTTTCTTGTTATTTTACTCTATTCTTCTTAGTCTTATTCGGTGGACAGCTGGTATACCAAATGGCCGCCAGCTGTTTTTTCACCCTCTCACACCTCTTCCACCCAGCTGCAATGGGGCCGGGCGAAGGATTCCTCCTCTCTTTCCCGGTCTGCCAGGGGCCAGCCTTCTGACAGGCTGCTGACAGCCGGACGTCGGGGCAACGGTCCGTCCTCCGTCCTGCCAACCGCAGGGCAAGGGGCAGCCGGAAGATTACACTCGCTGTTGAGAATATAGATTTTCTCCTTTGTCAGTGTAACCAACCTCTTTTCGGGAAGGACGCTTTCGTGGTGCCGATCAGGGCGGATGTAGTTGTGCTGGAACCAGTGTTTCACCAGTACCACCCCGGAAGCGAACCGGATCAGGTAGCCTTTTTCTTCCAGCACCTCCAGATATTCTTTCCGGGAATCCACCATCCGCACCAGGGTCAGTGGGTTGGAAATGAATCCATCGTCGTCGGCTTCCAGCATCAGCTGATAATACAGCAGCTGGATAGCGTTGTTCATGGCCAGGAATATGTCACTCATGACAATCTGGCGTTTGATCATACGGCGTTCAGCCATATTTTCCCATCTCCTTTTCTTTCGAAAAATTCTGTCTATATGAAATGCCAGGCATCCCATAGGGCCCCTGGCGGAGGACAGCCATCAGGACTGGTTCCTGCCTGTTCAATCGGTCTCCTGGTCTTCTGGCTGGAAGGTAAGGATCTCTTCGATCCGCAGATCGGTCACCTGGCTGATTACCTCCAGGGTCCTGAGGGAGGGCACATAGTTGGGGTTCCGCTCCTTCCCGATTTTTTTCATCCGGCTCAGGGTACGGATGGAAATCCCGCTGATATGGGAAAATTCTTTCATGGTCAGATCATTGTTTTCCATCCAGGTGAACAGTAAGCGGCATTGCGCCATGGGCATCATCTCCTTCTTTGATAAGTTTTTACTTATGTATACTATTATACAATGTAAATATTTTCTGTAAACACAAAGGACACAAGTGTCCTGTAAAGGAGAACCGGGCGGCACGGCTCCGCCGGCCGGGGGCCGATGGAGGCCAGATGGGACGCGTTTGCAGGTTCATCGTTTGTCGTTCATCGTGAGTCGTTATGGAAGGAACCCGTACCCGGGTTCCTTTGAATAAGGACGCAGCTGACGCTGCTAACCCACCACCAGCCTGTCGGCCGGTCCCCCGCCCTTGAAAAGGGCGGATATACGCTCGGAGCTCCGCCCCATGGCTTTACGGTGGGTGCCATGACGTAAACCCGCGTGCCCACTATCCTCCTCGTCGGGGTGGAATCATCGCCCGGGGCTCCGCCCCATTGCTTTTGTGACACGCGAGCTGTGCCCTAGTGTCACTATCCGCCCTTTTCAAGGGCGGGGGACCGTTGCGCTTGCGCAATGGTGGTGGGTTAGCAGCCCCCAGGGGCTGCGTTTCCCTTCAAAAGCATCTGCCCGCGGCAGATGGTCTCCTTCTGCGTGAGACGGAAAAGCGTCCCTGCCTCTTTTCCCAATTTCCTCCGAAAAAATCCTCCCTGCCGTCTCTTAACCAGTGTAAGGAGGCGGTGACATGGAAGCAATCAAACGGCAGGAGGTTCTGGAACTGGCCCGCAGGGCCCGTGGGCACATCCGGAAAATTTACCTGCACTGGACGGCTGGAA